>JBJEKS010000183.1:0-2410 GCA_051878755.1 Bacteroides sp.
GAAGAGTTTGTGCCCGTAACCAGCTTTATCCATACCTTGCAGCTGGAGCGCGTCAACCACAAGTTCCGCGCCAACAACGAGCCTTCTGACTTCTATCCCCACGCTTACCTCGACCCCACGTCAAGCCGCGACTCCACCCTGGCCTTCAGCGTGAAGAACACCTTTGGCATCGCTCTGTTGGAGGGTTTCAATAAGTATGCCAAAGCTGGGCTCACCGCTTATGCCACCCACAAGATGAGCCGCTACGACCTGATGAATGTGGATACCACGACGTTGATGCCTCGTCAGCGTTACACCGAGAACGAGGTCTATATCGGTGGTGAGCTGGCCAAGCGCGAGGGCACGCTGCTCCACTACAATGTCAACGGCGAAGTGGGTGTGGCTGGTAAAGCAGCTGGGCAGTTCCGCGTGAAGGGTGCCATGGACCTCAACTTTCGCCTCTGGAAAGACACGGTGAACTTCATCGCTCGTGCCACCTTCAGCAATACGCTCCCCTCCTTCTACCTGCGGCATTATCACTCCAACCACTTCAGTTGGGACAACGACAACATGGACAAGGAATTACGCACTCGTCTGGAGGGCGAGCTGAACATTGGCCGTTGGGGCACCAACCTCAAGGCGGGTGTGGAGAATGTGAAGAACTATACCTACCTGGGCAGTGATGCCTATCCCACGCAATACACGGGCAACATACAGGTGCTGTCGGCCACACTGACGCAGAACTTCAAGCTGGGTATCTTCCACCTGGACAACGAGGTGACCTGGCAGAAGAGCAGTGAAGAGGCGATTCTCCCCCTGCCCGACCTCTCGCTCTACCATAACTTCTACTTGCTGGCCAAACTGGCCAAGAAGGTGCTGACGGTGCAGCTTGGAGCCGATGTGCGCTACTTCACCAGCTATTATGCCCCTGCCTACCAGCCTGCTACGCAGCAGTTCCACCTGCAGCGTGAGGACGACCGTGTGGAGATAGGAAACTATCCCATCGTGAATGTCTATGCCAACCTGCACCTGAAGCGTACACGCATCTTTGTGATGATGTCGCATGTCAATGCCGGCATGGGGCAACCCAACTATTTCCTTGCTCCCCACTATCCCATCAACCAGCGTGTGCTGAAGATTGGTCTTTCGTGGAACTTTTATGATTAACAGCGTATGAAGCAGCCCTCCTCCCCTTTGGTCCGTCGTGTGGGCCGTATTGTGATTCTCGTGCTTACGGGTACCATTATTGCTTGGATTCTGGCCAAGAAAGAGATGAGTCCACTCGTCATGGGCTCTCCACGCGACTACGATGAGATTGCGGCTGAGGGGGTGCTCCGTGTGGTGACCGATTACGGCCCGCTAAGCCTCCAAGCCGAGGGCGACAGTATTGATGGGCTGCACTTTGAGCTGGTCAACGCCTTTGCTCATGAACACGACCTCACGCTTGATATCTATCCGCAGCTGGAGTTTGGCGATCAGCTTGACGGCTTGAGTCGTGGGCGCTATGACCTGATAGCAACAGGCATCCCCATGACGACAGCAATCCGAGACTCCCTCTTGCTGAGCAAGCCACTGCTTACTAACCGCCAGTTGCTCGTGCAGCGCAAGCCCTTGACGGCTGAGGACTCGGCACGTTATGTGGAGAGTCAGATTGACTTGGCTCAAAAACGGGTTCACTTGGTGAAGAACTCCCCTGCCCTGATGCGCATTTATCACCTGGCCAACGAGATTGCCGACACCATCTATACTGAGGAGGTTGAGCGCTATGGTGCGGAGCAGCTGCTCTTCCTCGTTGCTCATGGCGATTTGGATTATGCTGTGTGTGATGAGCAGACTGTCCGGGCCGTTATCGACAGCTTGCCGCAGCTCGATGTGCATGTAGCCATTGGCTTTACGCAGCTCTATGCCTGGGGAGTAAGCAAAGAAAGCCATGCGCTGATGGATAGCATCAACACATGGCTTACAAATTATCTCGGTTCGGCTAAGGGACGCGCCCTTTACCGTAAGTACCGGCAGTCGTTGCCAGCATCTATCAACCCGATATCTTCACCCCAAAGAAGATAGTCCTTGGTTGTGTAGGGCCATAGAAGTAACCCGCATCGCGGTACTCTCCTTTATCCAAATCCTTCTGGAAGCTGTGCAACAGGTTCTGCACACCGGTGTTGAGCTGCAGGTTGATGTGGTCGTGCAAGATGAAGGTGTAGTTCAGCTTCAGGTTCAGGTCGAAGAAGTCGCTCGTCTTTTCCATCACGTCTTGGGGAACATAGCCGGCATAGTGGGGCACAATCATGGAGCCAGTGTAGGTGCCGGAGAGCGAGAAATCGAACCGCTTGAGCGGTGCGGAGCTGAAGGTGAAGTAGCCGTAGTAGTTAGGTGTGCGGGGCATGCGACGTGTGGTCTGCTCCACCCCATCCACCTCGGTCCATGCCTC
>JBJEKS010000184.1:0-2403 GCA_051878755.1 Bacteroides sp.
AGGGTATCGTCATGATAGGGACGACCCGAGGCCACGCTGTTTGTCATGCCCAGGATGAGGTGGCAGCTGGGGATGGTATATTTCAGTACGAGTGAAGCGTTGTGACGCGTAGCATATTGGGGCGTGCTGCGTACAGGGTCAGTGCCAGCCTTGCGTTTGCCTATATTATAGGTGTAGGAAAGCTGATACTCCAGATTGCGTAGGCTCTCAGGGTCAGAGAAGAAGAGATCCACCCCACGGCTGTAGCCATCGCCCTCGTTGCTCCATGTGGTGCCGTCGTACCAGGCCAGATGGGAGTACTCCTTGTCGTAAAGTTCCGCCTTGGCATAGCGACGAGCTACCTTATATTGCACTCCTAGATTGTAATGCGTGCAGTGCTCCATCCCCAGCTGGTGCGCCTCAGCCATACGCTCAGCCAAAGGAAGTTGCGTATAGCGCCCGACCACCGCACTGAGTATCACCGGTCCGACATAGCCGTTGAGGGCCAACCGAGGCGAGAGGTTCCACTCTTTGGCCGGTGAAGCATACTCCCCACGCAGGGAGAGCTCCGTCTTGAGCCACAGCAACGGGAAGACCTTGAAGGAGAGGAAGGTCGCAGAAATGTTCGGATGGAGTTGCCTATGCATGGGATTCCCGCCGTTCACTTCGCTCCACTGATAGGTGGTGGCATAGCGGCGCAAGTAGCCCTCAGCACCGGCCTGTATCCCCAGGCGACCATCAGCCCAACTCCGCTCCGTTTTCATCTTCAGGTGCCATTCACTCTCGCGCAGATACCAGTAGTCATCACTCTGCACTGCACCGCCAATAGCTTGCTGATGCCAGGAGTAAGCCACACCAGCATACTGTTTCCAAGCCTTCTGCGGCGACTCATGACGTAGGGTAGCATTCAGATAGACATTGTCCTCACCCAGGTCGAAGCGACGCAGTACCTCCCTCTCGCGCGAGATAAGGTCTGTGCGATCATACTGCGCATAGACTTTAAGCAGGGTATAGGAACGCAGGTAGAGGCGCAGTTGCGTAGCTGCTGAGGCCATAGTATAAGGCTTGTCGTAAGACTTGCGGTCGGGGAAGAGCCGGTGATAGAGGTCCAGATTTTGGTAATTGAGGTCCACCGAAGCTGAGCCACTGCGGAAGGTTCGTGTCCCCCCACCACCTACACCTACGATGGAGGCATTGACCCCCGTCTTATTCACAGTGCTCTGATCCTTGGTTTCTAGCGGCAACACAGCTGATAGGGCATTGCCATACTCCACCGGTGCCCCGCCCGAAGCCAGGTTTATACCACTGAACATGAAAGTGGAATAGCGGCTGCGAGCCGCCTGTCCCTCGCTCGTGGCCGTATAGGGATTGAGCACATGGAGGCCGTCGATGAAGGTCTGCGTCTCCTCACTGCTTCCGCCACGCACCAGTAGCCGTCCACTCTCGCCTTGTGTCTGTGAGCCTGGTAACGTCTGTAGCGCTTTGTATAAATCGCCATTGGCACCTCCGATGGTGACCATTTCCACAGGGAGCATGTCGGAGAAACAGCTATTAGCCGCCGGTTTCTTGCGCGTGCGTACCGTGACCTCCTCCAGCCCCACGCTGTCGGTGAAGAGAGTTATGCGAATGGTATCTACCCGCATGGTCTGCTGTGCATGGAGGAGCGCTGAGAGACTTATCATCAGCCCCGCTGCAAGGGATAAGATTGCTTTAACAGTTTGCTTCATCACAAGTTTTGTTGAATTTTGATGCTGCAAACATAGAGTGTTTCAGTAAATGCACCAAATAGTGGGGATAGACTGCCAGGAAAAGGGACAGGCAGCCAACCGCAGGGACGAACAAAAGCCGTTCTGGGACGAATGGCAAGAAGAAGAATTGTATGACAGCGTGTTCATAGTGTTTGATTTGACAACCATATAGTTACCTCAGTTCGGGATAAGAAATAGTCTGTAAAAAAGTTGGTAGTCTCACAAATATTTTGTACCTTTATAGGTGAAAATAAAACAGTTACAATCATATTTGATATGACTACCGGTTACAAAGTTACAGAATTATTTTGTATAATAGACGAGTTTTGCAAACATTTTAATGCAGAAAATGCAGGAAATTTACTTGAAGACAACAGCGGAGTTAAGCGAAGACGTCGCCAAGCCTCGTTGTCTGACAGCGAAATCATGACTATTTTGTTGTATTTCCATTTCGGTACATTCCGCAATTTTAAACACTACTACCTGTTCTTCATCAAGGGTACGATGAAGTCGTATTTTCCGAAGGCCGTGTCTTATAACCGCTTTGTGGAGTTGGAAAGTCGCGTGTTCTTTCAGCTGATGTTCTTTCTTAATCTGGGAGCTTTCGGAAGATGTACTGGCATAACATTCGTAGATTCCACGATGATACCTGTATGCCATAATCTCAGGAGATACA
>JBJEKS010000185.1:0-2369 GCA_051878755.1 Bacteroides sp.
GTAGAACCCACAGCGGTACCTGTACCTACCGATGAGGTGGGCAAGGTATCCAGATAATCAGAGCCACAAGACGAGGCGCTCAAAGCAAGTGCAGCTACACAGACGCCTGCATAAATGTTTCGGATATATTTTTTCATTGTTGTTCTGTAATAGGATTAATGATTAGAATTTCACATTCAAGCCAAAGTTATAGACACGGGCTGTTACGTAAGTGTTGTCAGAACCACCGCTGAATGAGTACTGCGGATTCAGTCCCTTGCGTGAAGTGATGGTGAAGAGGTTTTCTACACCGGCAGTCAGCGTCAGGCCCTGAACGCCCAAAGGCTTCAACCACTGTTTAGGCAGTGAATAACCTAAGCTCAGGTTCTTCATAACCAGGTATGAAGAGCTGGTTAACCAACGGTCGCTAGTCGAGTTATTATAGCTGCTGCGGTTGATGTCAATGGTAGGAATGCCGTTTGGATCGATACGGTTGGCCGCAGATTCACTCATACCTGCGGGTGCCTCTCTCCAAGAGTTCAGGATATCCTTGTGCAACGCGTCGGCCGACGAGGCTGTATTTGTACTCATCAAGCTTTGGTAGGTTCCATCCATTGTCTTGCCACCCAGGCTGTAGGTGAACAGCGCATTCAGTGAAAAGCCCTTCCACTCCAGGTTTGAACGAACCGAGCCATAGACGTCGGGCAGAGCTGAGCCGGCCCAGTCGCGCTTAGCGTAAGTGGTGTCATAGGTATAATCCGTACCATTGATCGTAGCCAAGGCACCAGCATTTGAAGCGGCTTCTGCCTTTTCAGGATCGATGGTATAGAGTGCATTACCATTCAACTGGTCAACACCGACATAGTGATAGGTGTAGAATTCGTAGATGGAGTGACCCTCTGAGAAGTTCTGTGAACCGTTCAAGATGTCCTTGCCTTCAGGCAATTTAACAATCTTGTTTTTCAAGAAAGTGGCATCCAAACCAACATTCCATCTCAGTTTTCTGTTGGCAATGATATCATAATCCAGTGAGATTTCCCAACCGCGGTTGCTTACGGTACCGATGTTCTTCCACTGCGTCATGTTCTGCAAGCCTCCGTGAGGATAAGAACCGGCAGACAGAGGCAAGCGAACCTCGAAAAGCAGGTCCTTTGAACGCTTGTCAAAATAGCCAATGCTGAAGTTCAGGCGGTCAAACAGACGGCCTTCTACGGCCAAATCAACTGTTTGCGTGGTCTCCCACTTGATATCAGGAGCTGCCAGAGCCTGCTTAATCAAAGCGGCCTCACCGGCATTCTTGTCAATTTCATAAAGTGCCATATAGGCATAGAGACCTACGGCAGCATTGTTACCTACTTCACCATACGAAGCACGTACCTTCAGGGCATTCACCCAATCCACGTCTTGCAGGAAGGCTTCACGCTTAGCGTTCCAGCTAGCACCCAAAGAGAAGAAGTTACCCCAACGGTTATCGGGATGGAAACGGGAAGAACCGTCGCGACGGAAAGAACCCTCAACGAAGTATTTCTCATCATAGTTATAACGGGCACGAGCCAAATATGACTCTGTCTTATCCTCATCATCATAACCTTCGTAATAAGAGTTGGTCAGGAAGTTACCCAGCACCAGGTTGCCACTAACGGCCATACCGGTATTCATACCGCTGGTATATTTTTGCTCGTAGCTATAGTTTTCATGACCCATCATCAAATCGATGTTGTGTACGCCATAGTTCTTGTTCCAAGTCAACAACTGCTGACCGGTAACTGTGGTGTATTGATAGGCTGAAGATGTGAAACGGCCATTGTTGGTAGCACCGTCACCAATCACGGGGTTATCGAACTTTTGGTTATTCGTCGTACTATAGTTGACGTCACCCTTAACCGTTACGCCAAAGCCGTATGGCAAAGAAACCGTTGCAAAGGCTTGAGCGCCCAATACGTTACGAACGCTTTCTTGCTTGTTGTTTCGCAACTCATACGAAATGTTACGATTGTCAAGATAGGATGAAGTGGTATCGTAAATCTTTTCTCCAAATTCGTCCAACTGATATGAGCCGTCGGCATTATGCATGAAGAGGGGATAGATAGGTGCACGGAAGCGGTTAACATAGAACGGGTTAGAGTAGTAATTACTATAAGCGGATGAGTTATAGTTACGCTTTGCATGCTGGCCGTTCAAATTGATACCGGCCTTCAGCCACTTGTTCGGAGTGAAAGAGGTGTTGATACGTGCAGAATAACGCTCGTAGCCGGTGGTCTTGATGTAACCGTTCTCTTTCAGATAACCCACTGATGAGTAAACAGAGAGTTTCTCGCTTGACGTGCTACCAGAGAGGTTATACTCCTGACGGTGGCCATTGCGCTCGATATCCTTATTCCAATCCAAGT
>JBJEKS010000186.1:0-3251 GCA_051878755.1 Bacteroides sp.
GACCAACGGTAAGTGCAACAACCTCAGCATCAACCTCACGCTGAGCCGCAGTTCAGTAGATAACCCCATCTACCCGCGCCAGGGCTCTGAGTTCTCACTCTCTGCACAGTTCACCCCGCCCTACTCGCTGTTCGACGGCAAGGACTACAGCAAGTACAACACCAACAACCAGGACGACATCAACCAGATGCACAAGTGGATTGAGTACCACAAGTGGAAGTTCAAATCCAAGATTTACATTCCCTTGATGGACCCCATGAACGTGAAACGCACCCCTGTGTTGATGGGCCGCATGGAGTTTGGTCTGTTGGGCCACTACAACAAGTACAAGAAGTCGCCCTTCGAGACCTTCGAAGTGGGTGGTGACGGTATGACAGGTTACTCCAGCTACGCCACCGAGACCATCGCCCTGCGTGGTTACGAAAACGGCTCCATCGCCTCCTACGGCAACGAGGGCTACGCCTACACTCGCATGGGACTGGAACTACGCTACCCCCTGATGCTCGAGACCAGCACCACCATCTACGCCCTCACCTTCGTCGAGGCCGGTAATGCCTGGCAAGAGGTGGGCAAGTTCAACCCCTTCGACCTGAAGCGTTCGGCTGGTGTGGGTGTACGCATCTTCCTACCGATGATTGGTATGATGGGTATCGACTGGGCCTACGGTTTCGACAAGATTCGCGGCAGCTCGGCCTACAGCGGCAGCCAGTTCCACTTCATCCTCGGACAGGAATTCTAAACGAGATAAACGAAAACGAAAAGTAAGAAGAAGAAAAGAATATGAGAAAGAGTCTGATTCTGACGGTCATCTCCCTGCTCACCGCAGTGTCCGTCCAAGCACAGAAGTTTGCCCTCGTGGATATGGAGTATATCCTGGGCAACATACCTGCCTACGAGCAAGCTAACCAGCAGATAGAAAACGCCTCCAAGCAGTGGCAGGCCGAAGTTGATAAACTGGCTCAGGAGGCCAAGAAACTCTATGCCGACTACCAGGCCAAAGTGGAGAGCATGAGCAAGGCCGACCGCTCCAAGAGCGAGGAGGCCGTGATTGCCAAGGAGAAAGCTGCCAACGACCTGCGCCGCAAGTATTTCGGTCCAGAAGGCGAGCTTTACAAGAAGCGCGAACAGTTGCTGCAACCCATCGAAGACGAGGTCTATGAGGCTGTCAAGGTGATTGCCACGCGCCGTGGCTATGCCGCTGTAATTGACCGTGCCTCAGCCAGCAGCATCCTCTTTGCCTCACCCGACATCGACATCAGCGATGAGGTACTCCAGCAGATGGGCCTCTAAAGAATAGAGAGAATATTCAAAATCAAAATTAATTCATAACAACAAAAAACAGAAACATTATGCTTAAGAAAATCGCTATCGTAGCCCTGATGTTCATCCTCCCCCTCGGAGTCATGGCACAGGCAAAATTTGCTCACCTCAACTCTCAGGAGATTATCACCGTGATGCCCGAGTTTACTAAGGCACAAGCTGACCTGGATGCCATGTCCAAGAAGTTCCAGGAAGAGATGCAGCGCACACAGAACGAGTTCAACAAGAGATATCAGGAGTTCGTGGCTCAAGCCGACTCACTGCCCAAGACCATCGCAGAGCGTCGCCAGAAGGAACTGCAGGATATGGCTCAGCGTCAGGAGCAGTTCCAGCAGGAGGCTTACCAGACCATGCAGCAGGCTCAGCAGGATGCCATGACCCCCATCTACAAGAAGCTCGACGAAGCTATCCAGGCCGTAGGTAAGGCAGAAGGTGTAGTCTATATCTTCGACATCGCCCGCACGCCCATCGCCTTCGTAAGCAGCCAGAGCATCGATGTAACGGCTAAAGTGAAGGCCCAGTTAGGCATCAAATAATGGCCCGACAGACGTTACCCTCGGCGGCAGGACCCATCGGCGTGTTCGACTCGGGCTATGGTGGACTCACCATCCTGAGCGAAATTAAACAAGCGTTGCCCCAGTACGACTTCATCTACCTGGGTGACAACGCCCGCACGCCCTACGGTACCCGCTCGTTCGAGATAGTCTATGAGTTTACGCTCCAGGCGGTGACAAAGCTCTTCGAGATGGGCTGTCACCTGGTCATCCTGGCCTGCAACACGGCCTCGGCCAAGGCGCTCCGCACCATCCAGATCAACGACCTGCCCCGACTGGACGTAACCCGTCGCGTACTGGGAGTCATCCGCCCCACAGTGGAGGGTATCGGCGAGATTACCAAGAGCCGCCACGTAGGCGTACTCGCCACCAACGGCACCATCCTCTCGCAGTCGTACCCGCTGGAGATTCGCAAGCTCTTCCCCGACATTGCTGTGAGCAGTCAGGCCTGTCCCCTCTGGGTTCCGCTCGTAGAGAACAACGAGGCCCAGGGTGAAGGCACCGACTATTTCGTCAAGAAGTACATCGACGAGCTGATGGCCAAGGACCCGCAGATTGACACCGTCATCCTGGGTTGCACCCACTATCCCCTACTCCTGCCCAAGATTAAGAAGTATCTTTCCGCAGGAGTTCAGGTGGTGTCGCAGGGAGCCTGGGTTGCTGAGAGTCTGAAGGACTACCTCCAGCGCCATCCCGAGATGGACAAGAAGTGTACCAAAGGTGGCCGTTGCGTCTATCGCACCACTGAGGCCGAGGAGAAGTTCACCGAATCCGCCTCCATCTTCCTCAACGAGTCCATCCGCGGCGAACGCATCAACTTAGATTACTAATCAATAGTTGCCCCATACACTCTAGTGCCCCTGATGCTCAGGCCAATCGCCAGGCATCAGGGGTACTTCGTATATGTATATACTTTGTAGGATATTGCACATCGTCTTGAATAGACCTTTTCATCACGTTGTTCAGATGTTATCAGCTGGCTGAAAAGCGATTTTCATCCAGCTGATAACATCTGAGGTTTTAAGTTTCAGGTTTTGGAGAAATCCTGTACGAATGGTTCTACTCCTTCAACGCCAGGAAGTAGGTCTCTAGCAGGTCGCGGGCTGCGATGAACGAGGAGATGCGACCTTCGAGCACCTGCTTCTCCTTGAGCTGCAAGAGAGCCTCCACCTCGGGATGACGATAGAAGCTGGTGCGCAGTTGCTCGTTGATGGACTCATACATCCAGTACTTGCTCTGCTCGTTGCGGCGGTAGTCAAAGTAACCATTCTCCTTGACAAAGCGGACGTATTCGTAAATCATGTCCCATATCTCCTTGATGCCCAGGTTGTAGAAGCCGGAGTAGCAGAGCACCTGCGGTGTCCAGCCGCTCTCGGG
>JBJEKS010000186.1:3351-13137 GCA_051878755.1 Bacteroides sp.
GTCTTGTCGCCCAGGATGCTCCCCTTGCTCCGCTCGCTGCTCGGGTCGATGGCCAAGACAGCCAGCTTACCACCATACTGCTGTAGGACGTGCAGACCGAATGCATCAATCGACGTGCTCTTTCCTGCACCTGGCACTCCGCTGATACCGATGCGCACCGAATGCCCCGTATAGGGCAGACACTTCTCGATGACCTCCTGAGCCAGCGCCTGGTGCTCGGGACGCACGCTCTCCACGAGTGTCACCGCCTGACTGAGCAGGGTGACGTTGCCCTTGAGGATGCCTTCTACAAACTCGCCCGCCGTGGGTTGATGCCTACGAGGCTTACGCTTCAGGTAAGGATTGACCGACGAGGGTTGCTCCACTCCGGCATTGACTACCAATCCTTTATATGCTTCACTGTTCTCGGGATGTTCCATCATATCATTGTGCTTTAGGGTTATCAATCTAAGCTATCTGTCATACGACTATTTCGTGTCATACGGCTATTTCGTGTCATACGACTATTTCGTGAGGATGTTAATCTCCTTCTTGGGGTGCTGAGGGTCATTGGTTATCATGAGCAGGCGCAGCGGACGGCGCGACTTGCTCACGTTGCGACGATTGACGGTGACGCGCAAGCGTGTGGATTCTCCCGGCTGAAGCTGACTCTTCTTCAAGGCTACGCCTACAGCGGGATGAGACACCTGCAACTTGCTGATTTCCAACAGTGTGCGACCATCGTTAGTCACCAGGATGTCCAGCTTGGCCTTTTGCTTCTTAGCCAACAGCTGACGCATATCAGCCTCTTCTGCGGAGAGACGAATCTGCGGTGCGCGCTCCAGCTCGGCCTGACTGAGGTTGGCAAAATCGGGCAGGAGGATGGCCGAAACAGGAAGTTCGTTCTCCTCTGACACCTTATCACCCAGGAAGCGAGAGACATAGACAGACGACTGGGTCAGTCCCAGGTCGTCCAGGCGGTCGGAATGGAGCGTGATGGTGATGACCCCTTTCTCGCCCTGCTGCAGCACGGTGGGCTTGCACGTAGCCTCCAGGTAGGAGGGCAGATGCATCAGCACGGGCTCATAAGGGCGACTGGAGAGGTTGGCTATACCGAGCACCAACTGCCGGGTCTCCCCCCGAAACAGATCGGGGAAGTCGAGGCTGTTCTTATCCACACGCACCTCGCCAATCAGGTAAGGGTGCGTGATGCTGAAATCCTTGATTTCGGCCACCACCTCACCGGCCAAGCGGAGATAGACCAGGTAGGGCTCCGCATTGGTCATCACAGCCACCGACTTCTGGAAGTGGCCCAGCAGCTGAGCGTCGAAGGTGACACTCACCTCGCCCTTCTCGCCAGGGGCAATCGGGGTCTTCGTCCACTCCACCGAGGAACATTCACAGTCGGGTTCCACCTCGGTTAGTACCAGCGGCTTATCACCCGAATTGGTGATGACATAGCGCACCTTTGCCGGGTGCTTCCACTCAATCTGTCCGAGGTTAATCAACTCCGTGTTTGAAGTAAAGCGTGCCTGTGCCGTAGCCGTAAGTACCAGGCATAAGCTATAAAAAAGGGTTATCAGTCGTTTCATACGTTGCATACTTTTGTTTCATGGATGAGCAAAGGTAGTGTTTTCTTTCCACAAAACGCACAAAAAATCTTTTTTTTTCATCTTATCGCGCGATAACAACCCGCGAGGTGGACGAATGGGCCGCAAATTCGGGGGCATAGGCACACTGTATGGAGGCCAAGCCAACCTCGTAAGTGCCGGCACGAACCATGCGATAGGCATGCTCAAGTACATGTACGCCCTTGGGCAGGAAGTCGAAGAAGAAGGTGGCCGAAGCATCCTTCACATCGAGGTAATAGCCCATCCCCTCGTTCCAACGGTAGCCGGAAAGGACGGAAAGGGGTTCGAAGCAGGCCCCACGCTGATCCTTGAGCTGCACAAACTCCATGCTGCGGTCGGCACGGATGACAAGACGGGAGACCACCTTATCCCCTACATCCACTTTCGTAACCCCCTCAACGATACGCTCCAAGCGACTCTTTCCTGCTGCATCTACACGCTCCACGAAGAGCTGTTTCTCCACCTGCAGTCCCTGTCCGTAGGCCTTCACCTCCTCCAAGGGCAAGAGGTAGTGGGCATATACGGCTCCCCAGGCCGTGCCATCGTCCTGCTTCTCTACCTGCAGCTGCCGGCTACGCAAGGCCGCGTCCCCTTCCGAGAAAGTGCGATGGACAGAAGCTACACCCTCCAGGGCCTCGTCAGCGGCAGTATCTATCTGCTCCTTGCCCAAGGTGATGAGCACGCGGCCACCCGTTGTCCACTCCCTGCCAGCCTGCATCAGCAAGGCATATACTGCATCGGCAGAGGCCACAACCTGTCCCCAACTACGCGTCTGCTTCTGCTGTAGGAGCCAGACCTTCATCTGCTCGATGAGTGCCTCCTCCCCACCTGACCGCTGCAAAGCCTCCATGCAAGCCACATGGAGCGAGATGTTACCCATGCCCCAAACGTCAGATTCCTTCATGGCAAACGAAGCACCACGGCCCGGGGTCAAGGTAAGGTATTCCTTGATGGATCTCACCACCTCAGCTGCTGAAGTCATTCGTTCATAAGCCAGTAGCACCACGGCCAAACGAGCCTTCTGAGCCAACGATGTGGAAGCCCGTGCCTCCTCCCATAGCTTGAGACACTCATCCACCACCTTCTGCTGCCTAACATCAGGCTTCTCCCCGCTGATAGCCAGTAGGTAAAGGTAATCCAAATCCGCTTGCGATGCACTCATCCGCAGGTTGCTATTCGCCTTGCTGTGACGCTCTTGATATCGCTTCATGGCCTCCTGATGCAGATAGTTCATCCCCTTGCGAGCCATGTCACGCGATGCGGCCGTAAGAGGTGCCCCCGTCAGCATCGGCAATCGGAAGAGCTGCTGCAGGATGAGGTGCGTGACGTAGCTGTTGCCACTCATTCCAGCAAACCAACTCCAAGCGCCCGAGGGTAGCTGCAACTGGCGGAGCTTATCCACCGCCGTGGAGAGGCGGTAATCCATCTGATTCTCATCGAAGAAGCGGGCTATACGCAGTTGGCGCACCGTTTCACTCTCAGCCTCCATCACCCAAGGCGATTCGCTCAGCAGTATCTCCTTCAGCTCCTCCTGCTGCTCAAGACGACTGCTCAGCGCCTGACGCTCCACATCTTGCGCACGCCAAGATGCAAACATTCGCTGAATAGTCGGATTCTGCTTCACGATGTGCAGGCCCAAGGCATGTCCATAGAGCGAGGTGGCCCAACTGATGGCATTTTCATCACGCTGTGGATCAAAAGTGGGCAACGCTGCAACGGCATACCAAGCGGGATTGCCGGTCATCTCCACCGTCAAGCTACGCTGAGTGGCCTGGGGCGAACGGCTGTTGAAGAGGGTATCCAGGGCGAAGGTACAGTTTCCCTTCCCATTGATAACCAGTGGGATCGTCTCTGTCACCTCCACTTTGCTACTTAATACGGGCAGCACCACCTGCTCGCCGTCGCTGAAGGAGCCCCCGTCGGCAACCATGCGCATACCGACAACCAAGCGTTCGTCAGCAAGCTTCAGCCGGAAGCGGACCACCTCGCTCGCCATGGCCCCTACTGCAAAGGAGAACCGCTTCACCTGAAGCACCTTCTCCGTAGCAGGGTCAAACAGCACCAGCTTCACATGGCCCTGCTGTTTGTGGGCCGTTTGGTTGGTGATGGTGGCCGAAAGTTCCATCTCATCCCCTATCCGCACGAAGCGGGGCCATTGCGGCTGAAGCATAAACTCCTTGGCCGTAACTACCGAAGTGCGCAAGGTACCCGTCAGCATCTGCTGCGTATGGGCAAAGCCGATGAAGTTCCAGCGGGTCAACCGCTGCGGAGCCACAAAGCGCAAGGTGATATTTCCCTCGGCATCGGTCGCCAGCTGCGGATAGAAGAAGGCGGTATCATCCAGCTTGTCACGCACTTGCATCTCATTTGCTCCATCAGAAGAGAGCTGTTCGTCATTTTCCTCCTCCACCATCTCCACGGCTGCATCTTCTGCTATAATGACACTGTTTGGAGCCGATGCTGCCATAGCACGATACTCCATATGTCCCTTAGTAGCCATCACCATCTTCCTATCGGTAAGGCGATAAGTCAGCGGCTGAGGCCACACCATCTCATCGTATGCCATAGCGGAAACCTTCCACTCCTTCCAGGGGAAATTGAACGACCTATAGGGTAGCGGATGCGACATGGAGCGCCACTGGTACGGGTAGTGGATGGAGCGTCGCAGCGAGGGGGTGAATGTGGGGTTATGGCGCACAAAGCGGTTGAGTGAGGCATCATAAAGCAAAGCCATCAGTTCGGCCTCGGCACCTCTATCCTCCTGCATCACCTGAAGTTGCCACTCCTCCTGCTGCCCAGGCTTCAGACGGTCACGCATCACGTTCCACTTGAGCTGCAGCGTTCTGGGGTTATCAGATTTCGCCAGCTGAAACTCCGCATGATGCAGTTCACCCTCCTGTACATAGCTCAGGGCCAGTTGTACCCCCTTACCATACGCCTCTTGGTAAGGTATCTCCATACGCATCAATGTATCAGACAGCTGCATCAGGTCATGCTCCAAGCAGCGTTGGTCAGTCATCAAGTCACGATAGAGATAGATGGGCTCGCCGGAAACGCCATAGTAAATGACGGCAGGGTGCCCCTCATCAAAAGTGAGCTTCTCCTTATATATAAAATGGTTGACTCCTCGAGGCAACCTACAATCGCTGCGTGAGAAGATTACGAACGATGCCAGCGTATCCGTCTCCACCCTGGTATCATCAGTCGTAGCCTCTACCACACAACAATAACGTCCCGAAGGCAACGAACTCCAATGCTGAACATCATTCAGCTGATTCAAGTGAAGAATCCCCTCGGCAACGGGATGCGCATAATCAGGCGCTTCGCCGTAATGGGCATAGAGCCAGTAGCGCCCGTCAGCCTTCAGACGTTCACCGGACATATTCTCTGCCCCCACCACTAGCTGGAGTGAATCCTCTTTGCACAGCACCTCGGGAAGGGAGGGCACAAAGCGGATAGCGCGCTCTGCCACAGGTAAGTAGTATGAGGCCTGCTGTGTCTCGCCATCGGCTGCCACCACCGTAGCCTCTAGCTGATAGCCGCTCCTTTCAGACCGCTTCTCCAGGAGAAGAGGGATAGAGAAGTGGCCCTGAGCATCAGTATATACCGTGTCTTGCCGAAGCGGTGTCTCTTCACTCCGCCAGCGGAAAGAGGGTAACGTCTCCTTTATGGTATAAGCCACAGCTGCCCGTTGCACAGGGGCACCTTGGTATCCCATGACACACCCCTGCAACTGCAAGCTATCGCCCCAGCGGTATGGCACTGACGGATGTGCAATGGTCACTTCAAACGAGGGTTGCTTGTATTCCTCCACCCGTATCGTCGCTTCACCCCCCACAGATGTTTTGAGCGTAAAGCGTCCGTTAAGGCATGTAGATGGCAGTACAAACGAGGCTGAGAATGAGCCAAAGGCATTCGTTACTACCGTCTGCCGAGCTACCTCCTTGCGATTAGCATCGAGCAAAATCACGTCCATTTGCTTATCTTGAATCGTAGAGAGGCGCTCCTCCTGCTGACTGTAGTATATGCCCTTAAGTTGTACGCTCTGCCCCGGACGATAGATGGCCCGGTCGGTGAGCAAGCGCATCGTCTCCCTGCGTGCATCCGTCTGCCGATAAGCACCCCATCTCCAGATGTGAAAGGGAGCTAAAGCGCTGTCATCATCCTTAGAAACCCTGCAATATTCCTGTCCCTTCACCTGACCGATGGCACACCGTCCCTCGGAATCACTCATAGACTCTAACCGGAGTGAATCTGCTTTCCCATCGATGTGGGTGAAGCAGCAGACCTTAACCCCCTGCACAGGATGCCCACTCTTCCAATCCATGACCCTCACCTCACCTTTACCGTCGGGATATGACATCAGCACGATATGCAACCTCGAAACAGGCAACAGGAAGTAGCCATGTTGCGAACTCTTCATGGAGCCAAGCGGCATCAGTTCGACCACATAGAGTCCCTCCTGCAAGGGCACGTCAAAAGCCAGCTCTGAGCTATTCGTGAGATAGGGCCACACCGCAGGATCCAGCCCCTCGCGCCGACTTGCAGGGAGTGGATAGTCACCACTCCACACCTGTGAACCACAGAGCGACTTCAACAAGGCGATATCATCAGCACGTTCCAAGGGATATTCATTGACCCTCGCTTTGTAAATCCGCATCCGGAATGAAGAGAGCAACCGATGACGAAACGTCAGTCGCAAGGAATCACCTGGATAGCAAGGACGGGCAAGTGACACCGACAGATCGGGTTGCAGAAGCATGGCCTTCAGGTTACGTAATGCATTGATACGAGCATAGTTGGGATATCGTTTCAATCCCTCGTCACACACACTGAGGGCTTTGGCATAGCCCTCTTCGCCCTTGTTCATCCATCTTCGTGCCTTCTCGATGTATAGCTCAACACACAGCGGTTCATCACCATAGACGGTTATCAAGCTGTCCACCACCTGCAAGTCCACCTCCGGTTGATGACGCAATCGTTCCACATTCACCATCAGACAGGATTCACGTTGCCCCACCTTATTATAATGGTGATACATGACGGTATAGATGGAGTCCACTTTCACACGAAGCGCTTTGTCTGAATCCACACGCACATCTTCAGAAAGACCAGAATAGAGATCGATGGCCCTGCGAGCCAATAGGTGATAGAGGTCATGACCATACTGGTCACTCCCTTGCTGCAACTTAATGAGCGGTTGGTATGCCGTTGCATTGGCCTTCATCAGCTGCTGCGGGCTTGCGAGTGAAGCCCTCAGATGCCTGTCAATTATAGCGAGGAAGACTCCTCTGGTCCAGGTACGTGGATCATCCGGAGCCTCCTCGGACAGCATGTCTGTGCGCTGCCTGATTCGATAGGACTCAGTGCGTAGGTAATTGGAATAGCGTGTGGCCAACATGGAATGGAGCAACGCAGCGTTCACCACATCTTCCTCCACCCGGACCCATTGCTCCATCCGCTGCAGGGCAGGAAAGAGCGAATCGGGAGTAAGCAGCTGCTGGTAATGCTCCTTCCAGAGCATAGCCTTAAATAGCTGACCAGCCTGCTTCTCCTGCATAGCTTTCAGCTCTATCCGACTAGCGAATTCCACAACCGTCTGCGGCAAGTCCTTCCGTTCTGCCTCATTCAGCTGCTTCCACAAGGCAGTGAATGACTGCCCTTGAGCAACTACAACCCATAGCCACAACAGCCCAATGGTCATCTTTAAGGATTTCAGATTCATCATAATTCCCGTAATTTAGCGTTGATTCTTATACAAAGAAAACAAATAAAGCGCACAATCATGCAGCATCATGTGTCAAAAGAACTAAAAACGCAAAAAAAAGAGGGATATTCCCTTGACCATAGGAAATATCCCTCACATTATATTATTACACACACAATCTGAATATCACATTCAATCTTACATCTGAAGGCTGTAGTAGCGCATGGCCTCCATCCAGTTTTTTCCGGCCGAGGTGAGCAGCTGCTTCATTGAGTTAACTACTTTCTTTGCCATAATCAATAAAGGTTTTAATTAAACAATCTTTTTACCTGTAGCTGGCGGAATCAGGCGTTGTAGCCCATCGTCAGCATTTCGTTGCGGCCTACAAGAGCCAGCACGTTGGTCAACACTTTCATTGCTTTCTTCATAACTCAAGGTATTTACTTTGTTGTTGTACCACTTTGTTTCAATTCTCTCAAAAAGTCACCATCGGTAAATTACTTCTGCACGGGATTGTAATAACCCATAGCTTGGTAACCCCAAATGGAAGGATCAGCATTGGCAATCCGATTCATTACTTTCTTAATCATTTTCATTTCTAAATCCTCCTAAAAACAATCTTTTTATTATCCTTAATGATCTCCCCTTCTCTCTTCTGGGGGAGAACCTTTGTCGCTTTTGACGGTGCAAATGTAGGGCCATTTCGGGAAGTAGCAAGCATTTTAGGGGTAAAAAGTATGTTATACAACATATTTCTTGACCTACATCAAATCAGGGAGACAAGTTGGCAGGCTATCGATACCTCTTGATAGCACAGCAGACAAAATGACAGAAAAAGCGTCCCCTGCTCCCCAGTGGGAGAGAGAACGCTCTATATGTTTAGTATAATCTATTATTTCTCAGGCGTTTGAGCAAGCGTAGCAACCAGGAAGTCGTAGAACTTCTTCACGGTAGGGATGAATACGCGCTCGTCGGGCGAGTGAGGTGAGCGAAGGGTAGGACCAAAGGAGATCATATCCAATCCAGGGCAGTTGGCTCCGATAATGCCACACTCCAAGCCTGCGTGAATCACCTTCACCTTCGGAGCGACACCAAACTGTTCCTCATACGACTTCGTCATAGCGTGGAGGATAGGTGAATCCACATTGGGTTGCCAGCCACTGTAAGCGCCACTCAGCGTGACTTTCATACCGGCCATGTTGAAGCAAGCCGTCAGACTGTCAACCAGGAAGTCCTTCATCGTGTCGCACGAACTGCGAGCCAAGATACGCACCTCAGCCTTTCCGCCACCCAACAATACAATGGCCAGGTTGGAAGAGGTCTCTACCGTATCTGGTACTGTAGGAATCATGCGCATGACACCATTCTGGCAAGCCAGCAGCATGTCAATCATGTTGTCCTGAATCTCTTCGGGCAGGACGGTTGCAGGGACTTCCACCTCTTCAAGAAGGAGCAGGATGTTGCTCTCGATAGGAGCATACTCGGAGTTAAGCTGAGCTTCGTACTCCTTGATGTAGTTGGGCAGGTCCTCAATATCGGCCGGATTGAAGAGCAACACGGCATGAGCCTCGCGAGGAATGGCATTGCGCATATTACCACCTTCGAAAGAGGCTAAGCGCGAATCAAACTCCACGAGCAGGTCATGCGTGATACGTGCCAGCAGCTTGTTTGCATTGCCACGGCCTTCGTTGATCTCCAAACCAGAGTGACCGCCACGCAGTCCCTTGAGGGTAATCTTTCGGGCCACCATCTGCTTGTCGGCCTCCTCTTCTTTATAAGAGAGCTCAGCCGTCACGTCAATACCACCGGCACAACCGATGTAGAGTTCACCCTCATCCTCAGAATCGAGGTTCAGCAGGATTTCACCCTTCAGCGTACCAGGTTTCAAACCGAAAGCGCCATACATTCCCGTTTCTTCGTCCTTCGTAATCAGCACTTCCAGAGGACCATGCTTTAGGTCAGTCGATTCCAGTACAGCCATGGCAGCAGCCACACCCATACCGTTGTCAGCCCCCAGAGTGGTTCCCTTGGCCTTCACCCAATCACCATCAATCCAGGTCTGAATGGGGTCCTTCTCAAAATCGTGTACTGTATCGTTGTTCTTTTGTGGTACCATATCCATATGAGCCTGCAGGATAACTCCCTTACGGTTTTCCATACCAGGAGTAGCCGGCTTGCGGATAATGACGTTACCCACCTCATCGACAAACGACTCCAAACCGAGACCCTTACCATAGTTCACGAGAAATTCCGTGATACGCTCCATGTGTCCAGAGGGGCGAGGTATCTGGGTCAGTGAATAAAAATGCTTCCACACTTGCTGTGGAGCTAGATCTAAAATAGTACTCATAATGCGATAAATGAATTATTTGGCAAATATAAGACTTTATTCAATACCCTGTATCAATTTAGAGAAAAAAAAGAGCCTCGCAGCTGTTGTAGCTGCAAGGCTCCGCTTGAAAACGGCGA
>JBJEKS010000187.1:0-2329 GCA_051878755.1 Bacteroides sp.
ATGAAGAGGAGGCCTCGATGGTATGCGAAGAGGGTCTCTTCGATGAGGAGGAGATAGATATTCCTCGGTTGAAAGAGGAGATAGAGACGATAGAGGGATTCATCGAAAAGGCCCGGCATATCAAGGAGGAGTCGAAAGCTCAGGCCCTGCTTATTGCCCTCGATCAGTCGTTTGCCAAACTGCACGAGATGGGGGCCAACCGCAAGGCACTTATCTTTACCGAAAGCACCAAGACGCAAGCCTACCTGAGTGACTTCCTGGAAGCCAATGGCTATCTGGGTCAGGTGGTACTCTTCAATGGCAAGAGCTCTGAACCACAGACCAATGAAATCTATAAGCAGTGGTGCATGGAGCACCCGGAAAGGGTGAGCGGCATCAAGAGTGCCGACCGCAGGGCAGCCGTGGTGGACCATTTCAAGAACAAGGCTGAGATAATGATTGCCACCGAAGCGGCAGCAGAAGGTCTCAACATGCAGTTCTGCTCCCTAATCATCAATTTTGATTTGAGTTGGAATCCTCAGCGCATCGAGCAGCGCATAGGCCGTTGCCACCGCTACGGGCAGAAGTTTGATGTGGTGGTCGTCAACTTCATCAATATCAGAAACTATGCCGACGTCAGGGTCTTCGAACTGCTCAATGACAAGTTCAAGCTCTTCGACGACGTGTTTGGTGCCAGTGATGAGATACTAGGCAAGGCAGATAATATCGACATCGAGAGCCGCATCTGGGAGATTTACCAGCAGTGCCGTAGCGAAGAGGAAATCAATGCTGCCTTCGAACGGCTGCAGGCCGACATGCAGCAGGAGATAGACCAGCGCATGGACGAAGTGCGCCAGGAGGTAATGGAGCATTTCGACATCAATGTGCAGGAACATCTACGCACCCGCAAGGACGAGACGGGGGCCTTCCTCAACCGCTACCAACATATCTTTTGGGAGCTGACTAAGTTTGTCCTCTCCTCACAGGCTGTGTTCAGCGATGCCACTTACACCTTTGTGCTGAAGGTGCCGGTAGCAGGAGAGCGCTGTGGCAAATACTCCCTGCTCAACAATCAGCAGGATGCCCTTCCTTACCGACTCAACGACACCTTGGCACAGTATGTCATCCACACCGCTCTGTCACTTCCTTTGGACGATGGCGGTCGAGTCATCTTCGATGAGGCTGCCATCCCCATGAATGCCAACCTTCCCGACTACCTGCATGGAGAGAGCGGTTGGCTCGTGCTCTCCAGTCTCAATGTATCCTCGTTTGAGGAGGAGCAGTATCACCTCTTCACGGCCATGACCGACTCGGGCCGCATCCTTACCCAGGATGATGCCGAGCGACTGATGCTGAATGGAGGAATGGAGACCGAGCGCATCACGGTGCCTCTTTTGGTCAAAGAAAAGCTCCAGCAGGATGTGGCCCAACATGCCAAGGCCAAACTGCACGACATAGACTCGCGCAACCTCCACTACTTCAAGCAGGAAGAGAACAGAATCTATCAGTGGGAACGCGACTGCATCGACGGCCTGGAGGCAGAGCTTACCATGGTGAAGCGAAGCACATTGCAGGCTGAGCGAGATGCCCGCAATGCCACCTCCGTACAGGAGAAGCTGGAATGTGAGCGGAAGGTGGATGAATTGAAGCGCAAGAAGCGCCGCTTGCGCAACGAGCTGGAGGACAAGGAGGATGAGATAGGCGAACAGCGTCGGCGGATGATAGCTGAACTGGAGCGTAGAATGATACAGTCCACCGAGCGCAGCAACCTCTTCCTGATTCGCTGGACGACGAAATGATAATTAAAACAATGAACTATATATGGCTATCAACTATTACGAAAACTTCATCAACAAACTGAAGGAAATCTTCATGATGGACCATGCCGAGCTGGACTTTGGCATCTACCGCATCATGAACCAGAAGCGGGCAGAGATTGAGCACTTCCTGCGGTTCGATCTGTTGCCGCAAGTGAAAATGGCCTTGGCTGATGCACCCGACTCCTCGGAGAGCGAGGTCTTCTCCCACCTGGTCACCTTCTTCAGCCGCTATTATGACAGTGGCGACTTCATCAGCAAGCGCCGCTACAAGGACAACACCTATGCCATTCCCTACAATGGTGAGGAGGTGAAGCTCCATTGGGCCAATGCTGACCAGTACTACATTAAGTCCTCAGAGTATTTCCGGGACTACTCGTTCCTGTTGCCCACCTCCCGCCGAAAGGTTCACTTCGTATTGAAGGATGCCTCCACGGAGCAGAACAACAACAAGAGCGCCAACAACATGGAGCGCCGCTTTGCGCTCTACAAGCCAGAGAACGATGAGGAACCCTTCTATGAGGTGAATGGGG
>JBJEKS010000188.1:0-13058 GCA_051878755.1 Bacteroides sp.
TCCCACCTCGAAGCTGTTGAAGGGTGCATCCCAGTTGCCATCGCTCCGCTTGCCTCGGAAGAAGCGCGTGTTGCCGTCAAACACGTTGATGTAGTTCTGCGCACGCTGGTAGTAGCGCTCAGCCGTCTCATCCTCGCCCATGGCCTGCGCCATGCGGGCAATGCACCAGTCATCGTAGGCATACTCCAGCAGGCAGGAGACTGACTCGCGCTTGTAGTTGGAGGGGATATAGCCCAGGCTGAGGTAGAGGTCAGAGCCCTTCTTATTCTTGTCGCTCGACACCTTCATCGCCTCCAGGGCCTTCTGCGCATCAAAGTCGCGGATACCTTTCATGTAGGCATCGGCAATCACCGATACGGCGTGGTAGCCAATCATGGTACCAGTCTCTCCAGCGGACAACGGCCAGATGGGCAGCTCGCCCGTGGCATCGTACATATCAAGCAGGGAGCGGATCATCTCGTTGACCAAGGGAGCGTCAATGAGGGTCATCAGCGGATGCCAGGCCCGGAAGGTGTCCCACAGCGAGAAGGTGGAGTAGCGCTTCTCACCCTGAGGCAGACGGGCTATCTGCATGTCGTGACGGCGGTAGTCGCCGTTGACGTCGCTGACCTGATTGGGGACTACCTGGGCATGATAGAGCGCTGTATAGAAATTGGTCATCTCCTCACGGGTACCGCCTTCGACGGTAATCTTTGCCAAGGCCTGGCTCCAGGCCTCACGGGCAGCGGCACGAGCGGCATCAAAATCAAACCCGAAGTCGGATGTTTCCGCCTCCATGTTGGCACGAGCGTTGTCACAGCTCACCACCGAGAGAGCCACCTTGACGACCAGCGGCTCATCGCTCTGTGCATCAAAGCATACGATGGCCTGGCGGTTGGCAACGGTGTCCATCTGTGCAATAGGCTCCGAGAAGCGGGCCACGAAATAGACGTACTGGTTATCGGTCCATCCGCGGGTACAGCGCATGCCCTCCAGCTCATTGGGAGCGGTGCGTTTCACCGAGGACTGGTAGATATATTCGTTGTCGAGCAGGTGAGCCATATCGACAATCACCTGTCTGAGGGTTTGCTTGGGGAAGGTGTAGCGATGGAGGCCCACGTGGGTGGTGGCAGTCAGCTCTGCCAGGATGCCTTCATCTTGGAGTTTCACTGCGTAGTAGCCGGGCGTGGCCTGCTCCTCCTTGTGGGAGAAAGAGGCTGCGGGACAGAGGCTGTCAGCAGTGAGAATCAAGGTTCGGGTGGTAGGACGCAGCAGGATATCGCCCAGGTCGAGGCAACCCGTACCACTCAGGTGGGTGTGGGAGAAGCCTTTCAGGGTGCTGTCGTCGTAATGGTAGCCGGCACAGGCATCCCAGTTGCCCCGGCGGGTATCAGGGCTCAGCTGTACGGCACCAAAGGGCACCGTCGCACCAGGGTAGGTATGGCCATGGAATCCAGTACCCACGAAGGGATTGACATAGTCGATGGGTGATTTTTCTTCTGTGCCACAAGCCGTACACAGGAGTAAAGCCGCAAAAGCCGGCGCAAATAATTTCAGTTTCATTTAGGTAGAAGATTGGTTGAATAATATCGCGGACAAAGATAAGCTGTTTTATAAAGCTCTGCAAGTGGAGGTGGGTTGTTTCTCGCTCGAAAGCCCATTTCCTCCTCCTTGCAGAGCAAGACCAATGGCAATGATCTTTTTTTTCTTTATATCGGGATGTCTATCCGATTGCTTTATATTAGGATTAATATCCGGGGTTCTGCTTCAGCTGACCGTTGGACTTGGTAATCTGTACGCTCGGGTAGGGGAATACCATGAGGTGGTCATCATAGGAGGCCTTGTCGGGATAGTCCTCATAGTCGCCTACGGTGAAGGTCGATTCGGGGTCGGTGCGGTCGGCGTAGTGGCGTGCACGCGGATGGGCATTCAGTTCCTTCTTGGCCAGCTCCTTGATGGTGGCATCGCTGCTGCGGTGCCAACGCTTCAGGTCGAAGAGGTGGTCGGTGAACTCAAAGGCCAGCTCGCAACGACGCTCGTGGTAGAGGTCGGCCATGGTGGCAGTGGCTGCCAAGGGATCCAGGTTGGCACGGCGACGCAGGTTGTTGAGGTCGGTCGTGGCCTTGTCGGCCTGGCCGTTCATCAGGTAGGCCTCAGCGCGGAACAGGAGCATCTCGGCAAAGCGGATGATGGGGAAGTTGATGCGCACCGTGGGCCAGTCGCCGTTGGTATTGACATAGCCGTTGCCTGTCGGGTCTTCGTGCTTGAAGGGGTCCATGTACTTGTTGATCATGAAGCCGGATTCAATGTCTGAGGAGGAGTAGAACTTGCGGGTCTCGCCGAAGAAACCGAATTCCTGTCCATACTCCAGGATGGAGCGCACCAGGCGGTCGTTGCCTGCGCCGTCCTTGGCCATCTCTTCGTAGATGTCGTACGAGGGCTTGTTCTGTCCCCAACCGTTATAGACACCCCAGCCTTTGTTCTCCAGGATGACACCGGGGAATTCTGAGCCGCCGCCGGTCGAGCCACCGTTGCCGGGGATGGTCCAGAGGTACTCCTTGTTCCAGAAGTCGGCAAAGTCGGAGGAGAAGAGTTCGGCATAGGTGTCGGCCAGGCCGCGGCCGTAGTTGCTCTCCAGCTCGTTGACCAGGGTGATGACGTTCTGCCATTTCGTGGCATCCCAGGTAGCCCAGTAAGCGTAGGCCTTCACCTTGAAGGCTACAGCGGCTGCCTTGTGGGCACGGCCACGGTTGTCGGCATCATACTCCTCGAAGCGGGGCAGGTTGGCGATGGCGTTGTCCATATCCTCAATGACCAGCTGATAGTTTTCCATCACAGATGTGCGCTGCGGGGGGATGGAGTTGTCGTAAGCTCCGTCAAAGTCCTCATAGCGTACGAAGGGTACACCCTGCGTGTCGAGGCCGTAGCGGTAGGCCACCAGGAAGTGGGCCCAGCCACGCACGAAGTAGGCTTCACCCAGGCTGCGCTGCTCCACCTCAGTCAGTGTGGTGCCTTTCTGCTTGTTCAGCAGGGAGCTGATCACCCAGTTGGCACGGGCCATCACGACATAGAGCTTCTCAAAGGTTCCCGTCAGCGGAGATTCATCACCTGTGTATTTCAGGGTAGCCAACGTGGGGTAACTGCGGCTTCTGCCCCATACCACGTCGCAGGCACCGCCTTGCTCCCAAAAGAGCTCGCGGCCATAGAGAGCCTCCTGATGGAAACGTTCGTAGAGTGCATCCACAGCATCGATGGCCTGCTGGTCGCTGGTGAAGTAGGTGGTTGTCGTAGCATCTCCTTCAGGCTGCACGTCCAGAAATTCGCTGCACGAACTTGTCAGCAGTCCGGCTGACAAGGCAACTAACAATATATTCTTTTTCATATTCTTATTCCTTCGGTTAAATTGGTTAGTATGTCAGTTTCACACCCAGTGAGAAGACGCGAGATACAGGATATTTACCGGCATCCCAGCCGCCGCACTCAGGGTCCATGCCGGAGTAGCCGGTGATGGTGGCCAGGTTCTCGGCACTGAGATAGAGCGAGAGGCGGCTGTTGCGCTCCTTCAGGTGGTTGACGCGACGGAATACGTCGGTCAGGTCATAGGAGACGGTCACGTTCTTCAGACGCAGGTAAGAGGTGTTCTCCAAGTACCAGTCGGAGGCGGTAGAGAAGTTGCCGTTGTTGTCGGTCTTCGACAGCCGGGGGATGTCTGAACCCTTGTTGGAGCTGCTCCAGGCGTTGAGAATCTCGCTGCTGCGGTTGAAGTTACCCTCTACGTCGCTCAGCAGCATGTATTTGGATACGTTGACGGCCTGTGCACCGCCTACGCCCTGCAGCATGGCGCTGAAGGAGAGCTTTTTCCAGTTGAAACCGAAAGTCAGGGCGAAGGTTGTGGTCGGCATCTCGTTGCCCATATAGACGCGGTCAGCATCCGTAATCTTACCGTCGCCGTTCTGGTCCACAAACTTCAGGTCACCGGCCTGTGCATTGGGCTGGATGCGGTTACCGTCCTTATCCACATACTTGGCAGCCTCTTCATCGCTCTGGAAGATGCCGTCGGTCTTGATGAGGTAGAAGGAGTTCAGCGGCTCACCTTCGGCGGTCTGAATCATGTAGGGCAGTGAGCGGAAGGTCTTGTCGTTGGTCCATACGCCGGGTGTGCCGTCGGCATTCTTCACGCCGATGTCTGATACCCAGTTCTTCAGCCAGGCAAAGTTGCCGGTCACGAAGTAGCTGAACTCCTTGTTGAGCTTGTCTTTCCAGCCCAGTTGCACTTCCAGACCGCGGTTGCGCACCTCACCCTGGTTGACCAGCATGGCGCTGATACCGATAGTGTTGGGCCAGTTCATGGTCTGAGTCTGAATCAGGTTGAACGTACGCTTCTCAAAGTAATCCACAGAGAGCGACAGGCGCTGCTTGAACATCTCCAGGTCGATACCCAGGTCAGTCTGCTCTGAGGTCTCCCAGGTTAGGTCTTTATTGAGTGCCACCGAGTTATAGACGAAGTTTCCCCAGGTCTTGTTGCCTTCGGGACCATATTGGGCCTGTTCCTGCCAGTTGGTTTTGCTCAGCAGTGCCGACTTGTAATTGTAGCCCACAGAACCGAGGTTACCTACGCGGCCCCACGAAGCACGGAGCTTGAGCAGGCTGATGAAGTCGCTCTTCTTGAAGAATTTCTCGTTAGAGATTTTCCAACCTACCGTCACAGCCGGGAAGTCACCATGGTTGTTCTCCTTGGGCAGACGGCCGGCATAGTCACGGCGCCAGGAGGCGGTGAGGAAGTAGCGGTCGTTGTACGAGTAGGCCAGACGGGCAATCAGTGACACGTTGGCATCGGGTCCGGTCAGGTAGTCGTAAGCCGATACAGAGCCGGCGTAGTTCAGGTACTGCAGGTATTCAGCCTCGTCGGCCAGGTCCTTGCCATCTACCTCCAGGCCGCGGGTCTGGAAATGGTCGGCGGTGGTCGAGAAGAGGGCGCCTATGGTGTGGTCGCCGAAGGTGTTGTCGTAGGTCAGCGTGTTCTCCGTCTTCCAGCGGTCGCTGCGGTACGTGGAGTTGTTCAGACTGTTGGAGAGCTGGGGCTTACCCACCTCGTCGCGGATGGGGTTGAACTTCTTGTAGTGGTTGCTGTTCACGTTGTAGGTGAAGCGGCTCACAAACTTCAGGCCCGGCAGGATGTTGCCAATCTGCAGGCTCGTGGTGGTCCAGATGTCAGAGGTCTTGTTGTAGAGGTTCTCGGCCTCCAGCAGACGCACGGGGTTCACGGCATCGCCGTGGGCATCGGCAAAGTTGGAGCCATACTTGGCGATGTAGTCCGGGTCCTCGGTCGTGGTACCGCCATAGGTGCCATCCAGTGGATTGTAGATGGTGGCGCTGGCCGGCATATAGACAGCTGACAGGATGGGACCTGTGTAACCATCGTTATCGGTGTTCTTCGAGCGGCTGTCGGTGTTCTGCCATACAAAGTCCTCCGTGATGGTCACCCACTTGTTGAGCTTCATCTCGCCGTTGTAGCGCAGGGTGAGGTTCTTCTTATAGGTGTTGATGAGCACACCCTGGTCGTTGTCGTAAGCAAACGATACGCGGCTCTTGAAGTTGTCGGTACCTACGTTGAGGGCCACGTTGTGGCGCTGGTAGAAGGCGGTGCGGAAGATGGCGTCCATCCAGTCGGTACGGGTCGTACCTACCCAGGGGTTCTTGGTTACATCCCAGGCGGT
Organism: Bacteroides sp.; assembly: GCA_051878755.1. GTDB lineage: Bacteria > Bacteroidota > Bacteroidia > Bacteroidales > Bacteroidaceae > Bacteroides. The sequence continues at coordinate 5,697 of JBJEKS010000188.1, forward strand.
AGGCAGGGAGAGACCGGCATTGGCGTGAGAGATTTTGCGCATCTCCACCTGCTGCTCGGCGTTGAGCGGCTCAATCAGGTTGGTAGCCTGACGGAGACCGAAGGTGCCGTCGTAGCTCAGTGAGGGGGCACCGTCCTTGGCCTTCTTGGTGGTCACCAGAACGACACCACCGGCACCCGACTGGGCACCGTAGATGGCAGCCGAGGCGGCGTCCTTCAGTACGACGATGCTCTCAATGTCGTTCATCGAAGAGATGGGTGCACCAGGTACACCATCGACAACCCACAGCACGTTGTCGCCGTTCTGCGAGCCTTGGCCGCGGATGACGATGTTGGGAGCTGAGGTGGGGTCACCGCCATCGGCCTGGATGGTCACACCGGCAATCTGTCCCTGCAGCATGCTCTCCGTGCTGGTCACGGGGCGTACAGCCAGCTCCTCCGTATTGCTTACCACGCCGACTGAGGCCGACAGGTCTTGCTTGCGCGTGTTGGCACCGTAACCCAGTACGACAACCTCCTGAAGCAGTTCGGTGTCTTCCTTTAAGATAATGACCATGGGTTTGCTGTCCGTAACACTCTTCTCCTGCGAGGTATATCCCACGAAACTTACCTGAATCACGTCACCCTTGGAGGCGCTCAGTGTAAATTCGCCATCCAGATTGGTAATCATTCCGTTGGTTGTTCCCTTCACAAGCACGTTAGCGCCGATGACGGGTTCACCTGTCTGGTCTTTTACTACACCCTTGACGGTGAGCTGCTGTGCAAACGCATTCGCCGACAAGAGTAGGCCAAACAATACGGTAAGCATTGTTCGCCAGACTTTAAGATTTACTTGTCTCATACATGAAAGATTTTAAGTTGATAATTAGAAAATAGATTCTGCCGCAAAGGTCAGTCAACAGAATTTCATTGATATTTCAAAATGTTGTTTTTCTTTTTACACCCCTCGGAATGTCATCCGAACGACATTCGAAGGCTATTTGAGCAGGGCCGAAGCACCTAGCAGGTTGGCCTCCTGCAGCTGCGACGGAACAATTTTCACTTTATCCAGTATCAGCTTATAGGGGAAGTCGCCCATGGCTTGCCACATGGCCTCCTCAAAGAGGGGAAAGGCCGGTGAGATGCCTCCACCCAGGATGATGGCCTGTGGGGAGTAGGCGTAGAGCACAGCCTTCATCAGCTGTCCCAGATGACTTCCAAACTCAGCCCATAGCGTCATGGCCTCGGGTTCTCCCTTGATGGCTCGGTCGGCCAACTCGGCTCCTGTGGTGTGGTGGCGGCTGAAGAAGGGGCTGCTGCAGTAGTGCTCGAAGTCGGAGTCCAGATAGGGCAGGAGTCCTATCTCGCCTGCTCCGGCATAGCGTCCGCAGTAGAGGTGACGGTCCACCATGATACCTGCCCCCACGCCTGTACCGAGCGTGATGCCCACCAGGTCGGCGAAGTTGCGCCCTTCACCGTAGAGGCTTACGCCCAGGGCGAAGCAGTTGCAGTCGTTGTTGACCGCCACGGCTACGTTGAACTCTTTTTCCAGGATTTCCTTCAGGTGTACCTCCTTCCACGAAGGGATGTTGGCTACATTATATACTATACCGCGTGTGGAATCTACGATGGAGGGCACGCCGATGCCTATGCCGTCCACCTCGGGGAGCATCATCTCCTCGATGAGTTGCGACAGTTGCGCGATGACCACCTGGGCCTCTTCCGTGGCCTTGCAGGGCACGGATTTCTTGCGGATGCAGGTGCCGTTTTCTACTTGGGCTATGCGTAGGTTGGTTCCACCTAGGTCAATAGATAATCTCATGGTTCATACTATTTAAAGTCGTTTTTTGGTTTTGCAAAATTAGATGATAGGGTTTGTTTCCAGTTCCTGTTTTGCGCAAAATAATCCTCATAATGCGAAAAAACAGGTTTTCACGTCAGCGGAAGTTGGAGCGAATCAGCTGTTCCACGAGCTGCTTGCCTCCGGGCTGGCCAATGAAGTCGATGAAGAGGATACCTCGCGGGGTCAGCTCCTCTGCGGCAATCCGTTCGGCCACAGCAGCGTTCAGCCGTTTGGCAAATTGTTTCGGTGTGGCATAGGGATAGGCGGTGGCACTTACGAAGGAGATGCCGCTGCGGTAGGTTGCAGCATGGGCTGGCTGGTGCATCTGCCGCAAGCTGCTGAGGATGACCTCCTGCTTCTTGGGGGCTTCGGCAGCCGACTTGTATTGGTACTCGTCCTGGAGCAGCACCTGGGTTGAGTCCCCCTGGGCGGTGCGCAAGGTGAGGAGGCAGGTGGCGTTGTCGGCCCATCCTTCGCTGCGCACACCCGGGTAGCGCTCCATCACCTCGTCGCGGTGGAGGAAGAGGATGCGGCCCCGGCATTCGGCCAGGGTGAGGCTGGCTGTCCAACTGGAGAGGAAGTAGGGCGTGTAGGCCTCCTGGCTGAGGCTTTGGCTGAGCAGCCGGCGGTAGTCAGCCGCCTCGCCCCCTTCGCGCTTCAGGGAGACCACCAGCCATTCGGAGGGATGCTGCTTGAGGAACCCTATCAGGGTGGGCAGGATGTCGCTCTCCCAATAGACCCGCTGGAAGGCGTGGCTGTGGTAGAGGCCCAGCTGCCCTTTGTGTTCGCGCAGACGGATGTCGAAGGCACGCACGCCGGCCTCCAGCTGCGTGGCGATATCGAGGTCTTGTGTTTGTAGCAGGGCGCCGCCATGCTGCGCTCCGCTGTCGTGTGTGCCCGGCAGGACCATGTTGCAGGTCGCGATGGTGTCGGCCAGTAGCCGCATCCAGTTGGCTTTATCGGCCAGCGGTGTGTCCGCAGGGCAGTGGCTCTCTTGGGCTTGGAGGGTCGGGACCGGCCCGCAGCAGAGGAGCAGGCAGGTGAGGAGGAGAATCAGATGGCGTTTATTGTTCATATCGACTACTTTTGTTGGGTTGAAACTTTGATGCAAAAGTAGGCGATAATTTCGCCAATGTTAGCCTTATTTGCGCAAACCTTTCCTCATTTTGCGAAAAAGAGCGTATGGAGCACGTGACTGGGTTAGTCCAGCGGACTGTCGTCTTCTGCGTTCCCGTCGGGGTTCTGCTGCTGCTCAAACTGCTTGCGGTACTCCTGTGGGGTGCAACCCATGGCCTGCTTGAACTGGCGGGAGAGGTTCTTGATGTTGTCGATGCCTACCTGGGTAGCCACGTCGCTCACAGAATCGGAGGTGGCTTGCAGCAGCTGGGCGAAGCGCTCCATGCGCAGCGTGGAGATGTATTGATGGATGGACTGGCGCGTGGCTTGGCGGAAGCGTATCTCCAGCAGACGGCGTGACAGGGGGACCAGTGCCACCAGGTCATCTACACTGAGTGGATTGCTGAGGTTGCGGTGGATGTAGTTCAGCACCGTGAGGATGTGAGGGTCGGAGGTGGGGTAGTAGTCGGTGGAGAGGCGGTTGACGATGTTCATCGGCTCAATCACGATATCCTGTGGGTTCGTCTCTTCCTTATTATACAGTCGTTCTATCAGGGCTGCCGCTTCGTAGCCTCCCTTTTCGATGTTCTGGCTGATGCTGGAGAGGGGAGGGTCGCTGATGTTGCAGATGATTTTGTCGTTATCTACCCCCAGGATGGAGATTTGCTCGGGCACCCTCAGGTTATAGACCTTGCAGATTTCCGTGATGCGGTTGCCCTGGTTGTCGTCGCAGGCCATGAGTGCGGTGGGGTAGTGGAGCGACTGGAGCCAGGCCAGCAGGGGGGTGACTTCGTCAAACCATACATCGTCCACCGACTGCCGCTGATAGACGGAGAGGTTCTGGTCCAGCCCATGCTCGGCCAGCCCTTGTCTGAAGCCCTCGCAACGCTCCAGCGACCATACCGCATCATGGTAGCCGTAGAAGGCAAAGTGCTGGAAACCCTTGCGGATGAAGAACTCCGCCGCCATGCGTCCCGCCTTCAGGTGGTTGCCCGTGATGTTGGGCACCTCGGTGAAGCGGCTCTTGTAGTCCTGTGCCAGCACAATCAGTCCGTTCTCCTTGAGCAGTCCGATGTTGTCCTTGTTGTCGAAGCGTCCCACCACGGCATCCGCCTCCCAGGCCTTGGCCCAGCGCAGCACGCCCTCCATGCCGTGGGCCTGCTTGTAGGTGTGGGGCATGCGGCACACTACCCACGGCTTGCCGTGGCGCGAGTAGGCAAGAATTCCTTTCAGGAGATTGTAGGAGAAGCTCTCCGTGTAGTCAGTCAGAAGAATCAGTCGTATCATGGCTTTTGGAATGGTATTAGTAAGTTTTGGCGGCAAATATACAATAATAATTGAAAAATGGAGCACCATGTGGTGCTGTTTTTTCCCTTGCCATAGGATGTGTGGGTGTAAAAATAGCCCGGCATGCATCTCAGAACGAGAGCTTGTCGGGCTATTGGTATAACTAAGAGAGAATATAGTCTATGTATATCGTCCAGACAACGCTGAGGCTATTCAGCATGGAGCGCCTCGGCGGGCTGTACGCTCATGGCCTTGCGGGCGGGGTACCAGATGCCCACCACAATCATCAGGGCGATGATGCCGAAGGTGATGGCGGCGCAGAGCGCTAAGCGAGACCACTCCAGGGTGGTGCCGTTGTGCCAGGCGTTCAGCTCGAAATGGGCCATCAGGATGTCGAGAGCTACAGCTATCGGAGTGACCATCAGCAGAAGCAGCAGGCCCTCGGAGATGAGGCGGGAGAAGACGGCGCGGTTGGTGGCGCCATGCACCTTGTGGAGGGCTATCTCGCCACGGCGCTGCTGTGTGCGGAACCAGAAGGTGCCCAGCAGGCCCAGGAAGATGTTGATGAGCAGGAAGGCCATGCCCACCAGGTTGTTGCGCAAGCCGTCGGTCTGGGCTTTCTGGAAATGGTAGCGGATGTCTTCGAAGGAGCGCACGTTGGCGATGTAGATGTTGCCCACGCGGTACAGCCGTTCGGCATCGGCCAGGAGGCGGTTGATGAAGTCGTGGTCCTCGTCGGGGCGCACCCTCACGCAAAGCTCGGCATCCTTGTCGAGCCACCAGCTCACCAGCTTCTCCGTGAAGCAGACGCAGTAGCTGAAACGGGCCTGCTGAAAGTCGGAATAGCGCACGTCCTGCAGGGCGGCTCCGATGCGATAAGTCTGCGTAGTGTCGCCACCGATGTAGATATCCTTGCCTACGAGATTTTTGACCTCTACGCCATAGCGATACTGGAAGAGGTTGTTGGAGAGCAGCATGTTGTGGGGATTCTCCTTAAGCACCTCGACGAGCTGTTCGGGTGTCTCGCCGTTGGCTCCACGGTACTGAAACACGCGCAGGAAGTCGGGCGTAAACATGCGGCGGACTACATAGCCGCTTGTGCGCATGGTGTCGCATTGCACCGGGTTACCTGAGTTGCTGCCGTTGTAAGGGAAGCTATTCTGCGAGAGGCTGGCTGCCTCCACGCCCGGACGGTGCTGGATACGGTCCAGCAGTTCGAGCACCTCTTGCTTTTGCGAGCGGCCATCCTCGCCGTAGGGTTGGTACCCTTCGTTCTTCTCACTGAGGGCTCCCATCTTGATGTGGTAGCAGTGGTCGGCATTGAAGCCGCGCGGCTCGTAGTAGGTGGCGAGGGTGGTATAGATGCTATCGGTGATGTACCACATCACGACGCTCACCACCAGCAGTTCGGCCAGCAGCCAGAGGTTGCTGCGCCATTCGTTCTTGATCTGAGTATAAAGTTTCTTGTTCATTGCATTAATCACTAAACACTAAACACTAATCACTAAACACTAATGTAACCTTCCTCCCAGGGCGTTGACGATGTTCATGCGCGAGGCACGCAGGGCCGGCAGGGCGGCGCTGAGCAGGTTGAGCACGAAGCAGAAGAAGAGGGCCCACAGGAAGGTGGAGAGGTGTATCAGGATGGAGGCATCCACCATCGGGGCGCTGTTGGTGTAGCTGTAGGCCTGCGTGAAGAGCATCTCATTGGCCGTGAAGGCAAAGAGCACGCTCAGCGCCATGCCCAGCAGACCGGCCACCAGGGTGACGATGAGGTTCTCGCAGAGCAGTTGCCAGAGCAGTTGCATCCGGGTGCAGCCAAAGGCTCGGCGCACGCCGATCTCGCTGACGCGCTGGCGCAGACGGCTCTGCGTCATGCTACTCAGGTTGATGGCCGGCACGATGAGCAGGATAAGGAAGGTGATGAAGCGGCTGCGGCGGGCAGCATGGACATCGGGCTCCCAGTTGGCTCCGAAGGCCAAGGCATTCTTCTCCTGGTCGTAGGGGCGGTTGCGGTAAATCAGCTCCCAGCCCTCCTCGCCAATCACCTTGTTGAAGTCGTCGCGGCGACGGTTGCACTCCTCGCGGATGGCATCGAAGTCATCGCGGCTGCGGGCCAGGATGGTGCAGGAGAACATGCCCATGTGGTCGTTCCAGTCATCCTCGGCCGCATCGGTGGAGGAGTAGGGAATCCAGACGTCGCCGTAGGCACAGTCGGCAATGGTGGAGACATCCTTCACCACGCCGCAGACGCGGTAGGGAACGTAGGAGATGAGGAACTCCTTGCCTGCGGCCTCGGTGGTGCCGAAGAGGCGGCGAGCCACGCTCTCGCTGATGACTGCCACGGGCCGACCGGCCTCGAAGGTGGCTCGGTCGAAGGGTTTGCCGTCGAGGAAGGAGAAGTTGAACACGCGCCAGAAGTCATCATCAGTCTGACGTACCTCGGCCTTGAAGGAGGGCTGTCCGGGCAGGGCCACTGGATTAGCCTGAGGAAATACCACGTAGAGCGTGACGGCCTCGGGCGTGGTGAGTGACTTGAAGCACTCGCGCCCTGTGCGTTCAGCCATGGGGCCGTTGCTGGTGTCATCGGAGCCCCAATCTTTGTTGCCGATACTCATCCACTTGACGTGCAGGTAGCGGTCGCGGTACGACTCGGGGGCGAAGGGCTCCACCTTGACCTGCTGGAGCATCACCACCAGCATGATGAGGAAGATGGCCAGGGCCGTACCGACCACTGAGACCAGGCTGATGATGGGGTGCTGCTTGAGCTGCACCCAGGCTTGTAGGAAGTATTGTTTAATCATTTGATTCGTTATTTACTTTATCCATTCATGTTGTTTATTTGATTTGCTACCTTATCCACAGCTGTGGCTAAAGCTATCCACTACTGTGACTAAGTCTATCCACTACTGTGGTTAAGTCTATCCACCTAGGTGGTTAAAGTAATGCACCTAGGTGGTCAGGGTAGCGAAACCCGTATCCGACCTGACCGAAGTTAGCCTATCTGGTGACCATCAAACATGCGGATGGTACGTGAAGTAAGCTTGGCCTGGTCGTTGTTGTGAGTCACCATGACGATGGTGCGTCCATCTTCGCGGTTGAGTTGGCGCAGCAGGTCCATCACCTCCGTACCCATCT
>JBJEKS010000189.1:0-2304 GCA_051878755.1 Bacteroides sp.
GCCAATGCGGGTGGGTCGGTGTTGCTACCGGCAATCAGACCCATCAGCGTGAAGTAGTTGATCTTGCAGTACCAACGGGCTATCAAGCCGATGATGAGCAGGGGGATGACCGTAATCAGGAAGCCATATCCCACGTAGAGCAAGCCGCTACCTTCTACCACCGTCTGTACGAAGTGCTCACCGGCCTCGATACCTACGCTGGCCAGGAAGAGCACGATACCTATCTCGCGCAGCATCAGGTTGGCACTCATCGTGGTGTAGGTCACCAGGTGCAACTTATAGCCGAAGCGACCAATCAGGATGGCTACTACCAACGGACCTCCCGCAAGACCCAGCTTCACCGGAGTAGGCATACCCGGGATGGAGAAGGGAAGGCTTCCGAAGAGGATGCCCAGGAAGATACCCACGAAGATGGTGACGATGTTGGGCGTGTCGAGGCGCTTCAGTTGGTTACCCAACACGTTGGACACGCGATCTACGGCATCCTGCTGACCAACCACCATCACGCGGTCACCCACCTGCAGGGTCAGGTTGGGGTCGGCAAACAGATCCATACCCGAACGGTTGACGCGGGTGACGTTCACGCCATACATGCTGCGGAAGTGCATATCGCCCAGCTTCTTGCCGTTGACTTCCGACTTCGTAATCAAGATACGTCTCGATACCATCGGCATATCCTGCTGCTCCCAATCGACGTGAATCTCACGGCCGATGAAGGCGGTAACAGCCGGTGCATCCTCTTCGCTGCAGACGATGAAGAGCTGGTCGCCGATGTTGAAGGTGGTCTCATGGTTGGGGATGCTGACATGTCCCTCGTGGCGGATGCGCGAGCAGACAAACGGACGACCCAGGAACTCCTTCACCTTGATGAGCGTCTTGCCCGAGATGGACTCGTTGCGCACCTCCAGGTGCAGGATGTGAGGCTTGTGCTTGTTGCCGCTCTCCTTGGCGTGCAGCTCCTCTTCCTCCTTCTTGAAGTTGACGCGACAGATGTAGCGCACGGCGATGATGGAGCCGATGATGCCCACTACGCCGAGCGGATAGGCACAGGCATAACCCAAGGCAATCGGGTCGCCCGAATAGTTGAGCTGGTTCAAGGCTTCGTTGGCCGCACCAAGACCAGGGGTATTGGTCACGGCACCGTAGAGAATACCCACAATCATCGGCAGGGGTATCGTGCCGTCAGCATAGTAGATGATGAGCGCCGTGGCGATGTTGAGCACCACGATGCCAAAGGCCAGCGCATTGAGCGTCATGCCTCCCTTCTTGAAGGAGGTGAAGAACGACGGACCTACCTGAAGACCGATGCAGAAGACGAACAGTATCAATCCGAACTCGCGGATAAAGTGGAGAATGTGCGTATCGCCCGTAAAGCCGAAATGACCCATCAGGATGCCCATGAAGAGCACGAAGGTCACTCCCAGCGACACGCCGAAGATCTTAATTTTGCCCAGCAGCACACCTATCGAGATGACGAAGGCGTAGAGCGCTACGATGTGGGCCACAGACGAAGAGTCCCAAAGAAGTGTTTGTAACCAGTCCATAAAAACTATAAATTTAGTGTTTAGTTATACTCGAAAACGCCTGCAAAGGTACGTATTCTGCCCCATGTGAGCAAGATGTACTAATAAAAATATCTAAATTCATTTTTGATTCATACATTATTTATATATTTGCATGTCCCTAAGCAGAAGGTGACAGAAAGCGTATTTAAACATTACACTTTTTTTAATTTTAGATAAACTATGGCAGACAAAAAAGAAAAACTCTTCTCCGACTTTCAACCCGTCTCCACCGAAACGTGGATGGAGAAAGTGACAGCCGACCTGAAAGGCGCTGACTATGAGAAGAAACTCGTTTGGAAAACAAACGAAGGTTTTAAAGTGAAACCCTTCTACCGCATGGAGGACCTCGAAGGACTGAAGACCACCGAGGCACTCCCGGGTGAGTTCCCCTACCTGCGTGGTACGAAGAAGGATGGCAATGCTTGGCTCGTGCGCCAGGAAATCCGCGTGGAGTGCCCCGCTGAGGCTAACGCCAAAGCCAAGGATATCCTGAACAAAGGGGTTGACTCCTTGTCTTTCCACCTCAAGGCCAAGGACTTGAGCGAAGCATACATCGAGACGCTGCTGGATGGCATCTGCGCCGAGTGCGTGGAGCTGAACTTCGGCACTTGCCAGGGGCATGTGGTGGAGCTGGCCAACCTGCTGGTGGCTTACTTCAAGCGTCACGACTACGACCTGACCAAACTGCGTGGCTCCATTGGCTACGACTATATCGGCAAGATGCTCACCCGTGGCAAGG
>JBJEKS010000190.1:0-2290 GCA_051878755.1 Bacteroides sp.
CGGTGAGTACCGTGGCGGTGGTGGGGGTGCTGCCGAAGCCCTGGATGAGGGTCAGCTCGGCATAGACCTTGATGCTGTCAGAGGTTATCGTGAGTCGGGTGCCGTCGTCGGGGGTGTAGAGGAAGCGGGGCGCGGCGAGGTCGTAGTAGTGGAGGACGTGCCATGTGCCCTCAACCTTCGCTGTGAGGGGATCATCAGCTTCGCTGCTGGTGGCAGGGGGTTGCTGCTCTGTGGAGGAGGTTTGCTGTTGGGTGGATGGGGTCTGTCCGGAGGTCTGAGCCGATGCCTGGTTCAGCTCCTCCGTGGGGTCGAGGGCGTTGCTACATGCCGCAAGGCATAAAAGTACCCCCCCCCAAAATTTAATATTTGTTAATATTTCGTTTATGGCTCTCATAATGTAGTTTTTTAATTTCACGGCAAATATAGGGCTTTGCAGCGAATATTCCAAATCGGTGGCTGGAAAAGTTTTCTGAGGGTGGGATGGATGTCAAGATTTGAGTGGAAATCAAGGTGCCTCTGGGGTGGCCTTGCAGACCATTACAGTTATTACAGTTACAGTTTTTTTTTCTCCCAAGGAGTCGTTTTGATAGGTTCTTTGCGATGCCTATGTTACAACTTGTATTATATATATAAATATATATATATATATTTATATATATAATACAAAATTCTATCTCGGGGAGGTGCATGTGTGCGGAAAAAACTGTAACTGTAATAACTGTAATGCTTTTGGGGCTTAAAATGAGGTGCGTTTGTGAAAAAGTGTTGCGTTCTAAAAGCCATGATAAGTAGGGCGGAATCGGCGTTTTGTCCGCAAATATTCCATGAAAAAGAGCCGTACAAACCCCGCTCGCGCCCCGCCTTCGGAGGGCTTCTGAACAGCGTTTGCGTGCCATCAGGAGCCGCAAGTGGTATCAGGGCTCGCCGAGGTAGGCGTAGATGAGGGCGATTTGCTTGGGGGTGAAGAAGCGCTGTGTCTTCTTGTAGCCGGTGGCGAGGAGCTCTTGGTGGAGGGCCTTGCAATAGGCCACCATCTTCATCAAGTTGCGCACGGCATCACTGGGGTTGCTCTGAGGAAAATAGGAGAGCGCGAGTTCGGATTTGGAAAGCATCTTTTTTAGGGATTAGGGATAAGGTTTTTTGTTCCTTATTGACTTTACAAAGGTACGCATTTTCTTTCATATATGCAAATACGTGCATGTTCATGCACGAAACTGCACTAAACTGCACGAAACGGGTTTCGACACAAATATCCGCCGTATCTTTGCAACAGAAATAAGAGCTACAAGCTACAAGTAATACTAATCATTAATCACTAATCACTAATCACTTAAAAATTATGGCTATCATGTACAAGGCTCGGCAAGCCAAAATTGCCAACAAGGGTGGTAAGAAGTTGTGGCACCCTGCTGTGGTGCTCAGCGGAACGTGTAATCTGGCTCAGCTCGCCCGCGAGTGTGCCGAAATGAGTTCGCTCTCCACGGGTGACGTGAAGAACGCAGTGGATAACCTCATCATCAGCGTCAACCGACACCTCTTGTCGGGTGAGTCGGTGAGCCTCGACGGACTGGGCAGCTTCACCCCTGCGCTGCGCAGCGTGGGCAAGGGCTCGGAGACGGAGGCCGGCGTCAGCGCCAACAACGCCCGCATGCGCATCAACTTCCGCGAATCGACCACGCGCAACACCGACCGCACCGTGGCTACCCGTTCGCTCTCGCAGGGTGCCAACTTCGTCCGCATCGCCGGCACCGTGAACCCCGACACCGGCAGTGGCGGTAGCACTGGCAGCGGTGGAGACAGCGGCAACGGCGACGACCTGCCCACGTATGATTGAGTTTTGTCATCGCCTGTAGGGACTCATCACTAAACACTAATCACTAATCATTAATCACTAGACAACAGATGACACGAAAGGAAACCTGGAAATTCATTATCCAAACGATTATCAGCATTTTGACGGCTATTAGCACCACGCTGGGAGTCACCTCCTGTATGATGCATTGAGCACGACCTCCGCCACTCCTGGCGACCGAAACCGAAGAAGAAGAAGCCCGTACGAAGGAATCGCAATTCCTCTCGCACGGGCTTCCTCATTTTCCTTTCATTCACCTTCCCGAATCCCTAAAATCGCTTGCAGTTACTTGCAGTTTGCAGTTTTCCCCGGGCAGGGGTGTTGCTCTTACGCAGCATTTCAGAGGGTAATCAATTTAATATCCAATGCATGTTCAAGGTTGGTAATTAGTGTTTGCTGAATTTTATTTATTTAACTGAATATCAATTATATATATCT
>JBJEKS010000191.1:0-8547 GCA_051878755.1 Bacteroides sp.
GAGCATGAAAAAGTGCATGGTTCTGGGCAGACACATAGGTCTGCCCCTACAGTGAGAGTAGCAGGCTTTCAACTAAATTGAAGAAGAACCGATGAGATTGTCCTATCGTAACTGTAGTGGCAGGAACAACCGTCCACTCAAAATTTTAAATTTTTAATTTATAAAAATGGCTTTATCTTTCACTACTCCTGTGGTTTGGCCCGAGGGGATGCCTTGGATTGAACAGCGGCTGCCTATGCTGCTGATGGGCTCCTGTTTTGCCTCTGAGATGGGGGAGCGGCTGCTGAGGGCTAAGTTTGATTGCGACCTCAACCCGTTTGGGGTGCTCTATAATCCGCTCTCTATCGCCCAGGCGCTCTGCGAAATCTTGGACGGACGACGCTATACGGCCGACGACCTCTTCTGCCACGAGGGACTTTGGCACAGCTGGATGCATCATGGCGACTTCTCCGCACCCTCGGCCGAGGAGGTGGTGACCCATATCAATACGCGCATCGACCTTGCGCATCAACGCCTCCCGCAGCTCCGACGGGTGGTGCTGACCATGGGGAGCGCCTATGTCTATCGCCTGGCCGACGGCGGGCGTGTGGTGGGAAATTGTCATAAAATGCCCGAACGAAGCTTCCGCCGCGAACGCCTCTCCGTGGGGGAGGTGACCGAGGCGTTGTCGGCTGCCATCGAGCGGTTGCTCCGCCTCCATCCCGAGGTGAAGCTGCTGCTTACCGTAAGCCCCATCCGCCACCTGCGCGACGGCCTCCACGAGAATCAGCTCAGCAAGAGCACCCTCCTGCTGGCCGCCGATGCCCTGTGCAGGCGCTTCCCAGGACAGCTCTTCTACCTCCCCATTTACGAGGTGATGATGGACGAACTGCGCGACTACCGCTTCTATGCCGACGACCTGGTGCATCCCTCCTCCCTGGCCCTGGATTATATATGGAACCAGCTGATAGATAGATGCTTTACGGCGGATGCAAAGGCCCTTATGCAGGAGTGTGAGGCCATCAGCAAAGCCCTGACCCATCGGCCCCTGCATCCCGGGAGTGAGGCCTATAAGCGTTTTTTAGAACAAACTTTGTTAAAAATTGAGCGACTTAACGGTAAATTTCCGAACTTAGACCTCCAAAATGAACGTGAAACATGTTATACTCTATTGAACAGATATCCGATTTGATGGGTGCACGCAGGATTGGAAACGCTCCTGCCACCATCCATTGGCTGCTTACCGACAGCCGCTCGCTGAGCTTCCCCGAGGAGACGCTCTTCTTTGCGCTACCCACCCGCCGCAACGACGGCACCCGATACATGGCCGAACTCTATGCCCGAGGCGTGCGCAACTTTGTGCTTTCCGAAGAGAGTTTTGTCACATTTTTTACCTTTGTGGATGAGGGCGGACACCGGCAGAACTCCGTATGGGCTGATGCCAACTACCTGCTGGTGTCGAGTCCGCTGAAGGCGCTCCAGAAGTTGGCCGAGAGCCATCGCGAGCAGTTTCATATCCCCGTGGTGGGCATCACGGGCAGCAACGGCAAGACCATCGTCAAGGAGTGGCTCCACCAGCTGCTCAGCCCCGACCGCCGCATCGTGCGCTCCCCGCGCAGCTACAACTCGCAGATAGGCGTCCCCCTCTCCGTATGGCAGATGCAGGAGAACGACCAGCTGGCCCTCTTCGAGGCCGGCATCTCCGAGCCGGGGGAGATGCGCGCCCTGCAGGGCATCATCAAGCCCACCATCGGCATCCTGACCACCATCGGCGGAGCACATCAGGAGAACTTCTTCTCCCTGCAGGAAAAGTGCATGGAGAAGCTCACCCTCTTCAAGGATTGCGATGTGGTCATCTACAACGGCGACAACGAGTTCATCTCCAACTGCGTGGCCAAGTCGATGCTCTCCGCGCGCGAGATTGCCTGGAGCCGCAAGGACATGGAGCGCCCGCTCTTCATCAGTAAGGTAGAGAAGGGGAGCGACTCCACCTTCATCGCCTACCGCTACCTCGACATGGACAACTCCTTCACCCTCCCCTTCATCGACGACGCCTCCATCGAGAACTCGCTCAACTGCCTGGCCGCCTGCCTCTACCTGATGCTACCGGCCGAGGCCATCACGGAGCGGATGGCCCGCCTGGAGCCTGTGGCCATGCGCCTGGAGGTGAAGGAGGGCAAGAACGACTGCCTCCTCATCAACGACAGCTACAACTCCGACCTCGGCTCCCTGGATATCGCGCTCGACTTCCTCTATCGCCGCTCGCAGGACAAGGGATTGAAGCGCACGCTCATCCTGAGCGACATCCTCGAGACGGGTCAGAATGCCCCCATCCTCTACCGTCAGGTGGCGCAGCTGGCCTCGAGCCGCGGCATCGAGCGCATCATCGGCGTGGGGAGCGAAATCTCCTCGTGTGCCGATATCTTCCGTAGGGAGAAGAGCTTCTTCCCCACGACCGAGGCGCTCATCAAAGCCATCGAGACGGGGCAGCTCAACCTGCAGAAGGAGATTCTCCTCATCAAGGGCGCCCGTAAGTTCCGCTTCGACCAGCTGACGGAGTACCTCGAAAAGAAGGTGCACGAAACCATCCTGGAGGTCAACCTGCAGGCCATGGTCGATAACCTCAACCACTACCGCAGCTTCCTCAAGCCGCAGACGAAGATGGTCTGCATGGTGAAGGCCTCGGCCTATGGGGCCGGCTCGTACGAGATTGCCAAGACCCTGCAGGAGCACAGGGTGGATTACCTGGCCGTGGCCGTGGCCGACGAGGGGTCGGAGCTGCGCAAGGCCGGCATCACGGCCGACATCATCATCATGGACCCTGAGCTGACCGCCTTCAAGACCATGTTCGACTACAAGCTGGAGCCCGAGGTCTATAGCTTCCATCTGCTCGACGCCCTGATACAGGCGGCCGAGAAGGAGGGCGTGACCAACTTCCCCATCCACGTGAAGCTCGACACGGGCATGCATCGCCTGGGCTTCCTGCCCGAGGAGATGCCGCGGCTGATTGAGCGCCTCAAGGGGCAGAATGCGGTCATCCCGCGCTCCGTCTTCTCCCATTTCGTGGGGAGCGATTCGCCCCTGTTCGACGGCTTCACCCGTCGGCAGATCGAGTGCTTCGAGAAGGCGTCGGCCGAGCTGCAGCAGGCCTTCTCGCACAAGATATTGCGCCACATCTGCAATACGGCCGGTATGGAGCGCTTCCCCGGGGCACAGTTTGACATGGTGCGCCTGGGCATCGGGCTCTACGGCATCAACCCCATCGACAACCGCATCATCCACAACGTCAGCACCCTGAAGAGCACCATCCTGCAGATTCACGAGGTGCCGGCTGATGAGACCGTGGGTTACAGTCGCAAGGGCCGCCTGGAGCGCACGTCGCGCATCGCCGCCATCCCCATCGGGTATGCCGACGGCTTGAACCGCCGCCTGGGCAACGGTCATGCCTACTGCCTGGTCAACGGCCAACGCGCACCCTACGTGGGCAACATCTGCATGGATGTCTGCATGATTGACGTGACCGGAATCGACTGCGCCGAGGGCGACCGCGTGGAGCTCTTTGGCGACCACCTGCCCGTGACCGTGCTGAGCGACGTGCTTGAGACCATCCCCTACGAGGTGCTGACCTCCGTCTCCACCCGCGTGAAACGAGTTTATTATCTGTAACCCCAATAATGAATCAATTATTTATAACCTTTAATAATGTAAAACAACATGAAGAACTTACTGCTCTCTGTGCTGCTTGCAGCCGCCTTCCTGTCGCCCCTGCGCGCACAGGAACATTACACCCCTACGCCTGAGAACCTCAAGGCACGTAGCGAATTCCGTGACAACAAGTTTGGCATCTTCCTCCATTGGGGACTCTATGCGATGCTGGCCACCGGCGAGTGGACGATGACCAACAAGGACCTGGCTTGGGATGAATATGCCAAGCTGGCCGGGGGCTTCTATCCCTCGAAGTTTGATGCCGCCCGCTGGGTGAGCGACATCAAGGCCTCGGGCGCCAAGTACATCTGCTTCACCACGCGCCACCACGAAGGCTTCTCGATGTTCAAGACGAAGTATTCGCCCTACAACGTGGTGGACGGCTCGCCCTTCAAGCGCGACATCGTGAAGGAGCTGGCCGACGAGTGCCACCGCCAGGGCATCAAGATTCACTTCTACTACTCCCACCTCGACTGGTACCGCAACGACTACCCCTGGGGACGCACGGGTCGCGGCACGGGACGCTCCAACCCCAAGGGCGACTGGCCCTCGTACTACCAGTTCATGAACAACCAGCTGACGGAGCTGCTCACCAACTACGGCGAGGTGGGTGCCATCTGGTTTGACGGCTGGTGGGACCAGGACGAGAACCCCGACTTCGACTGGCAGCTGCCCGAGCAGTATGCCCTCATCCATCGCCTGCAACCCGCCTGCCTCGTGGGCAACAACCACCACCAGGTGCCCTACGAGGGTGAGGATATCCAGATTTTCGAGCGCGACCTCCCCGGCGAGAATACCGCCGGCCTCTCCGGCCAGGACATCAGCCAGCTCCCCCTGGAGACCTGCGAGACGATGAACGGCATGTGGGGATATAAGATTACCGACCAGAACTACAAATCCACCAAGACCCTCATCCACTACCTCGTGAAGGCCGCCGGCAAGGATGCCAACCTGCTGATGAACATCGGCCCTCAGCCCGACGGCGAGCTGCCTGCCGTGGCCGTACAGCGCCTGCACGAGATGGGCGAATGGATGAAGGTGTATGGCGAGACCATCTACGGCACGCGTGGCGGATGCGTCACCCCGCGCGACTGGGGCGTGACCACGCAGAAGGGCAACCGCCTCTTCGTGCATGTGCTCACCCCGCAGGACAAGGTCATCTACCTGCCCCTGGGCGACCGCAAGGTGAAGAAGGCCTTCCGCTTCGTGGATAAGACGCCGCTCAAGGTGCAACGTTGCGAAGGCGGCGTGATGCTCACCCTCCCCGAGCTGCCCACCGACGTGGATTATGTAGCCGAGCTGGTTTTGGCTGAATAAACGCTACAAAATGGCGAAAAATCAGCACTTTGGTTGGTTTTACGCATAAGTTGTATTATCTTTGCCCCCTGTAACTATAAAATAATTGCAGTTTACACATGAAAGGAATCGTATTAGCTGGTGGTAGTGGTACACGCCTGTACCCCATCACCAAAGGGGTGAGCAAGCAGATGCTACCCATTTTTGACAAACCCATGATCTACTATCCGATTTCGGTCCTTATGCTGGCCGGAATCAGGGAGATTCTCATCATATCCACGCCCCACGACCTGCCTGGCTTCAGGCGGTTGCTGGGCGATGGAAGTGACTACGGCGTACATTTCGAGTACGCGGAGCAGCCCTCGCCCGACGGCCTTGCGCAGGCCTTCATCATCGGCCGCGAGTTCATCGGCAACGACAGCGCCTGCCTCGTGCTGGGCGACAACATCTTCCATGGCAACGGCCTGAGCGCCATGCTGCGTGAGGCCGTGCGCAACGCCGAGGTGGAGAAGAAAGCCACCGTCTTCGGCTACTGGGTGAGCGACCCCGAGCGCTACGGCGTGGCCGAGTTTGATGCCGAGGGCAACTGCCTGAGCATCGAGGAGAAGCCGGCCAAGCCCAAGAGCAACTACGCCGTGGTGGGTCTCTACTTCTATCCCAACAAGGTGGTGGACGTAGCGGCCACCATCAAGCCCTCGGCTCGCGGCGAGCTGGAGATTACCACGGTCAACCAGCGCTTCCTGCAGGACGGCGAGCTGAAGGTGCAGACCCTGGGTCGCGGCTTCGCCTGGCTCGACACGGGCACGCACGACAGCCTCTCGGAGGCCTCTACCTTCATCGAGGTGATTGAGAAGCGCCAGGGGCTGAAGATTGCCTGCCTGGAGGGCATCGCCTTCCGCCAGGGATGGATTACGCCCGAGAAGATGCGTGAGCTGGCGCAGCCGATGCTGAAGAACCAGTACGGCCAATACCTGCTGCGCGTGATAGAAGAACTGGAACATACCAAACAACCTAACTTGGATTAAAAACAGAAGACCCTCCTCATGAAACATATCGTTATTACCGGCGGAGCCGGATTTATTGGCTCACACGTGGTGCGCCTCTTTGTGAATAAGTATCCTGATTACCGCATCATCAACGTGGACAAGCTCACCTATGCGGGTAACCTGGCCAACCTCAAGGATATTGAGGATAAGCCCAATTACCGCTTTGTGAAGATGGATATCTGCGACTTTGATGCTTTCTATCGTCTGATGCAGGAGGAGCAGGTGGATGGCATCATCCACTTGGCTGCCGAGAGTCATGTGGATAGAAGCATCAAGGACCCCTTCACCTTTGCGCGTACCAACGTGATGGGTACGTTGAGCCTGCTGCAGGCTGCCAAGCTCTACTGGGAGAGCCTGCCTGAGAAGTATGAGGGCAAGCGTTTCTACCACATCTCTACCGATGAGGTGTATGGCGCACTCGAGCTGAGTCACCCGGAGGGCATCAAGCCTCCTTATACGACGACGGCCTCTTCGGGCGAGCATCATTTGGCCTACGGCGAGGACTTCTTCTATGAGACGACGAAGTACAACCCCCACAGCCCGTATAGCGCCTCGAAAGCCTCGAGCGACCACTTTGTGCGGGCCTTCCACGATACCTACGGCATGCCTACCATCGTAACCAACTGCTCCAACAACTACGGGCCCTACCAGTTCCCCGAGAAGCTGATTCCGCTCTTCATCAACAACATCCGCCATCGCAAGCCGCTGCCCGTCTATGGCAAGGGCGAGAACGTGCGCGACTGGCTCTTCGTGGAGGACCATGCGCGCGCCATCGACCTCATCTTCCACGAGGGCAAGGTGGCCGAGACCTACAACATCGGCGGCTTCAACGAATGGAAGAATATCGACATCATCAAGGTGGTGATCAATACCGTGGATCGTCTGCTCGGACGCAAGGAGGGCGAGGACATGGACCTGATTACCTACGTGACCGACCGCGCCGGACACGACCTGCGCTACGCCATCGACAGCACCAAGCTGCAACGCGAGCTGGGGTGGGAGCCTAGCCTCCAGTTTGAGGAGGGTATCGAGAAGACCGTGAAGTGGTACCTCGACAACGAGGCGTGGATGGACAACATCACCTCGGGCGAGTACGAGAAGTACTACGACGACATGTACAAGGGAAGGTAAGGCTACTCCTTGATTTTCTGCTTGTACATCTCGAAGCGACCCATGATTTCGCGCACGAAGTTGTAGGTCTCTATCCCGCGGAAGTAGCCGAAGCGGCAGACGGGGTCGGTGAAGTACTCTTCGTTGCTCTTCAGGAGGATGAACTTCTCCACGTGGTCGTACCACAGGCGTTTATCCTTACCATATTTCTCGGCCAGGGCCATCGCATCCAGGATGTGGCCCTGGCCGCTGTTGTATGCGGCCAGCACGAAGTGGGTGCGCTCCGGCTCGGGGATGGTGCTGAAGCCCTTGGCCGTGAGCTTGATGTAGCGCACGGCGGCCTTCACGCTCTCCTCGGGGTTCTGCTCCTTGCCTTCGGGCACGCCCATGGCGCGGGCCGTGCGGGGCATGAGCTGCATCAGGCCGCGTGCGCCGGCCCAGGAGACGGCCGTGGTGTCGAAGTTGGACTCCGTGTAGGCGAGCGAGGCGAGCAGGCGCCAATCCCAGTTGATTTCGGGGGCATAGCGCTTGAAGAGGTGGTCGTAGTGTGAGATTTTGCCTTCGCGCAGGGAGAGGATGGGCGAGTGGGGCATGGCCTTGCTGATTTCGAAGTAGCGCTTCATGCTGGCCGTGTAGGCGGGTGAGGTCATGTTGTCGCGATGCCATTGGTTGGCTGCCTCGGCCAGGAGGGGGCTCTCCTTGCGCACGGCCCAGGAGGCGCGTTGGTCGAAGCTGATGCTGAGCTGGATGTCGAGGTTGGGGTAGTAGGTGGAGTTGAGGCGGGCGATGTCGTTGTCGGCTACGGTATAGTTAATCTTGCCTTGTGCCACCTGGGCGATGAGTTCCTCGGCGGAGATGCTGTCGTTGGTGACGGGGTGGAGCTGGAGCCCTCCGCCCAGTTCGTCGTTGAGGTTGCGGAGGCGGTTGAGGTGCTTGCCCGGCTTGGCGTAGATCTCCTGTCCGATGAGCTGCGTGACGTCCGTGAGGGCGGGTCGCCGGGGTGTGCCGCGGCGTTGCACGATGACCTGATGCGTGATGACCTCCTCGCCGCAGTAGGTCACGCTGTCCTTCCACTCCTTGGTGATGGGCAGGTTGTAGGCGATGAGGTCGCCCTCGCCGCGTCGGAGCATGGTGATGAGTTCGGCCGTGGAGCGTGCCACCTTGACCGTGAGCTTCACGCCCAGGCTTCGTGCGAACTGCTGGCAGAGTTCGTACTGGAATCCCATCTCCTGTCCGCGGTAGATGAAGTAGGAGGTGGAGCTGTAGAGTGTGAGCATGACGAGCTCGTTGCTGTCGCAGATTTGTTGCAGGTCGTCGTGTCCGTCGATCGGGGCGACATGCTTGTCGGGTCGGCAGGCTGCCAAAGCCAGCAGCAGGAGAAGGGCGATGTATTTCATTGTTTTTGTTTTTT
>JBJEKS010000191.1:8647-12887 GCA_051878755.1 Bacteroides sp.
TACGAGTTTTTTTTAGCTACGAGTTTTTTTTAGCTACAAGCTACGAGCTACAAGCACTTATTTAGCTACAAGCTACGAGCTACAAGCTACAAGTAATAGTTTTGAGTTGTGAGTTATGAGTGGGAACCACGGATTTTCACAGATTGTTACGGATGTACGCCTCTCATTGTAGGGGCAGACCTATGTGTCTGCCCGGATAGCTGTATTTCCGGATAGATGCACTTGGTCGTGCTCTGTTGCGGTTTTCAGGGCGGACACACAGGTCCGACCCTACAGGCGATAGCATGCTAAAAGGTACGTCAACGAATACAGGCGATGGCATGCTAAAAGATGCGTCAACGAAATGGCAGAAAACACAATAAATCTGTGAAAATCCGTCCCCATCCGCGTAATCTGTGGTTCCTAATCACTAATCACTAAAAACCTAATCCCTTATCCCTAATCCCTAATCCCTTATCCCTAATCCCTTATCCCTTATCCCTAATCCCTTATCCCTAACCCAGGTGCCGCTTGATGTACATGGTGAGGATGTCGATGGCTACCTGGTTGCTGCCGCCTTCGGGGAGGATGAGGTCGGCGTAGCGCTTGCACGGCTCGATGAACTGCAGGTGCATGGGCTTGAGCACCCGGGTGTAACGCTCCATCACGGCCTCGGCCGTGCGGCCACGCTCCATCACGTCGCGCTGGATGACGCGGATGAGGCGCTCGTCGGGGTCGGTATCGACGTACACCTTCAGGTCCATCATGGCGCGCAGCTGCGGGTCGCAGAGGGCCAGGATGCCTTCGATGATGATGACCTCACGCGGCTCGATGTGGATGGTCTCGGGCAGGCGCGAGCAGGTCAGGTAGGAGTAGGTGGGCTGTTCGATGGCCTTGCCCTGGCGCAGGAGGGCCACCTGACGGCTCAGCAGGGGCCAGTCGAAGGCGTCGGGATGGTCGAAATTGATGTTCTGCTTCTGGTCGTCGGGCACATGGCTGCTGTCCTTGTAGTAGGAGTCCTGAGGCAGGAGCACGACCTCTCCCTGGGGGAGACTTTCTATAATTTTGCGCACCACGGTGGTCTTCCCGGAGCCCGTGCCGCCAGCAATACCGATAATTATCATCTCATTTTCTTTTTAGTTTGCGAAAAAAGGTCTATTTTTGCTCACAAAATTAGAGATAATTCCTTTAATAGCAAAAATATTATATTAAAAGTTATGGTAAAACACATTGTATTATTCAGATTGAGAGAAGATGTCCCGGCTGAGAAGCGGCTGGAGGCCATGCGTAGTTTCAAGGCAGCCATCGAGGCGTTGCCCGAGCGTATCGAGGTGATCCGCAAGGTGGAGGTGGGGTTGAACATGAACCCCTCAGAGGCTTGGCACATAGCGCTTTATAGTGAGTTTGACACGCTGGACGACGTCCGGCTCTATGCCGCCCATCCCGACCATGTGGCCGCTGGCAAGCTGCTGGCCGAGGTGAAGGAGAGCCGCGCGTGCGTGGATTACGAAATTTGATTTTTCCCCTTAATTATAATTTTTTGTTTGCATGATGAGAAAACTGTTTTCTACGTTTCTGCTGCTCGGGGTGGCGATGCTGCTGCGAGCGCAGATTCAGGAGCCGGTGAAGTTCACCACCGAGCTGAAGCGGACCTCGGAGACGGAGGTGCAGGTGGTCTTCAGCGCCACGATTGATGCCGGATGGCATGTCTATTCCACGGAGCTGGGCGACGGCCCTACGTCGGCCACGTTCCACGCCGAGGTGCTCAAGGGGGCTGCCCTGAAGGGTAAGCTGCGTGCCGAGGGCAAGGAGCATAAGGCTTTCGACGAGATGTTCAGCATGGAGGTGCGCTACTTCGAGCTGAGCGCGCGCTTCGTGCAGGAGGTGACGCTCACGGGCGGACCCTTCGAGCTGCAGGGCTACCTGGAGTATGGTGCCTGCAACGACGAGAATTGCCTGCCGCCTACCAAGGTGGATTTCCGCTATACGGGCGGCGGCGCGGCTGATGCGGCTGCGGATGGTTCTGCGGCGGCTGGTTCAGCTGCTGAGGCTGGTTCTGCGGCGGCTGATGGTTCTGCCGAGGCTGGTTCTGCGGCGGCTGATGGAGCTGCCGATGCTGCCTCTGCTTCGGCTTTGGCTGCGGGCGCATCTGACGGCGCTTCTGCCCCGGGGGCTGCCGTGGGTAACGCGGAGCTGTGGCGGCCCGTGATCAGCGAGCTGCATCAGATGGGCGAGGAGACCCCGCAGGGCGACCTCTCCTGGCTCTACATCTTCGGCATGGGCTTTGTGGGCGGCTTGCTGGCCCTCTTCACCCCTTGCGTGTGGCCCATCATCCCGATGACGGTCAGCTTCTTCCTCAAGCGCACCAAGGACAAGAAGAAGGGCATCCGCGACGCGTGGACCTACGGGGCCTCCATCGTGGTCATCTACGTCACCCTGGGCCTGGCCATCACCCTGCTCTTCGGCGCGAGCGCGCTCAACGCCCTCTCCACCAACGCCATCTTCAACATCCTCTTCTGCCTGATGCTCGTGGTCTTTGCCGCCTCCTTCTTCGGGGCGTTCGAGATTACGCTTCCCTCGCGCTGGAGCAACGCCGTGGATAGCAAGGCGGAGGCCACGAGCGGATTGCTGAGCATCTTCCTGATGGCCTTCACCCTGTCGCTCGTCAGCTTCTCCTGCACGGGTCCCATCGTGGGCTTCCTGCTCGTGGAGGTCTCGACGTCGGGCAGCGTGGTGGCTCCGGCCATCGGCATGCTGGGCTTTGCCCTGGCGCTGGCCCTGCCCTTCACGCTCTTCGCCCTCTTCCCCTCGTGGCTCAAGTCGATGCCCAAGAGCGGCGGCTGGATGAACGTCATCAAGGTGTCGCTCGGCTTCCTGGAGCTGGCCTTCGCGCTCAAGTTCCTCTCCGTGGCCGACCTGGCTTACGGCTGGCGCCTGCTGGACCGCGAGACGTTCCTGGCCCTCTGGATTGTCATTTTCGGCCTGCTGGGCTTCTACCTGCTGGGCAAGATCAAGTTCCCCCACGACGACGACGGCGAGGTGAAGATCGGCGTGCCGCGCTTCTTCCTGGCCCTGGCTTCGCTGGCCTTTGCGCTCTATATGATTCCGGGCCTGTGGGGTGCGCCGCTGAAGGCCGTGAGCGCCTTTGCGCCGCCCATGCAGACGCAGGACTTCAACCTCTACAAGAACGAGGTTCATGCGCAATTCACGGATTATGAGGAGGGTATGGCTTATGCGCGCCGCGTGGGCAAGCCCGTGATGCTCGACTTTACGGGCTACGGCTGCGTGAACTGCCGCAAGATGGAGCTGGCCGTGTGGACCGACCCGAAGGTGAGCAACCTGATTCAGAACGAGTACGTGCTCATCACGCTCTACGTGGATGAGAAGACGCCGCTGGCTTCGCCCATCGCGGTGGAGGAGAACGGCAAGCAGCGTATGCTGCGCACGGTGGGCGACAAGTGGAGCTACCTGCAGCGGGTGAAGTTCGGCGCCAACGCGCAGCCCTTCTACGTGCTGATTGACAACGCCGGCGCGCCGCTCAACAAGAGCTACTCCTTCAACGAGGACATCCCGGCCTACGTGGATTTCCTGAGCACGGGCCTGAAGAACTATGCCGGCAGGAAGTAGCAGATATTAAATAAACATCCCAAGATAAAGGGGGAGGAATCAAGCGAATTGGTTTCCTCCCCTTTTTGCATTGGCGTGGGTGGGGGTAGGGGCTCTCTGTCATTTGTCACGTGAGCATTCCCTTCGTTTCTGTACGTTTTCCTCTAGGAATCTCGGAGAATGCCCGGGTAGTTCTCGGAGAAGTACGTGGGGAGAATCGTGTTAGAAATCGGGGGGTTGCATCATGCTTGCATATAATTATACGGCGTTTTTATGAATATTGACAAAATGGAGATGTGGATTTTTGCTAATTAGATGATTCTGAGGTTGAAAAAGTTGATTTTATTTTTTGAGAGCATCTATTGTGAGCCATCGTGCATCCCTCCATTCCGCGTTAGCGTTACAATCGTTACAAACGTTACAGCAAAAAAGTGGGCATACTATACCCTAAAGAAGTGAGAATAGAATTCTATTATATATATAAATATATTAATATATTTATATATATAATAGACTACTTTTTATAGTGGGGTGAGGGGGATGGTGCGCGGATTTTTACTGTAACGTTTGTAACGTTTGTAACGCTTCTCCATGTTGATAGCTTTGAGGGGCTAGATGTGTCAATGGTGATTATGGTGATGCTGTAACGCTGGAT
>JBJEKS010000192.1:0-2287 GCA_051878755.1 Bacteroides sp.
GCCTCATCCATATGGCGCTCGTAGTTACGGATAGACGAAGAGGTCTCGTGGTGCATAATCATCTTGATGCCCTTTTCGCGAGCATAGTCGCGTATGGCGGGCAGGTCAAAATCGGGATAAGGAGAGACAAAGTCGAACACTTCATCCTTGAAGTTGCCAAACCAGTCCTCCCAGCCCTGATTCCATCCCTCTACCAACAGCGCATCAAACCCATGCTTAGCGGCAAAATCGATGTATCGCTTCACGTTCTCCGTCGTAGCTCCGTGTCGTCCATGCGGTTTCAACTGGGTATAGTCGGTCTCTCCCAAATGAACGTTGGGCACCTCATTGGTATAGCTCCAATCGCTCATTCCGGTAATCATCTCCCACCACACGCCCATATACTTACAGGGCTTTATCCACGAAGTATCTTCTATACGGCATGGATCGTTAAGATTAAGGGTAAGTCGAGAAGCCAGAATATCACGGGCATCATCACTCACTATGACCGTACGCCACGGCGTGTGGCAGGGTGACTGCATATAGGCCTTGTCGCCATTTGCATCGGGAGTAAGCCACGAAGTGAAGACAAAGTTTTTATCATCCAGGTTGAGGTGCATGCAAGGATAGTTCACCAAGGCAGCCTCATGCAGATTGATGTAGAGCCCATCATCGCTCTTCAGCATCAAGGCCGTCTGTACGCCGGTAGGCGAGAAAGAGGTCTGTGAGAGGTTATCTGTGATGGAAGCGTCCATATACTGACGTATTTCGCTGAGGCGACTGCGGGTATAGTCATACTCCTGAGTGTCGTAGTCACCTGGAATCCACCAGGCGATGTGGTCGCCCGTAAGAGCAAACTGAGTACACTCCTCGGTGATGATAAAGTAATTCAACTCGCGCTGCATTGGGAACTCATAACGCAAGCCCAAGCCATCGTCAAACAGCCGGAACCGAAGATCGAGGCGACGATTGGTTGAGGGTTGGCGCAAATGAACCAACAATTCGTTGTAGTGATTACGAATAGCACTCTCCTCACCCCATACAGGATTCCAGGTCTCATCAAATGTAGTTGTCTCGGTGTCCTCTACGGTCATGCCGTGACAAAAGTCGGTATTATCCTTAAAATACAACCCCAACAGAGAGGGTCGCAACACCGTTTTACCCTCAAAGGTCAGTTCATAACAGGGCTTGCCGCCCTCTTGAAGAGCAAAGTTCATGCAAAGCTTTCCATCGGGTGATTGCAGTTGCTGTGCCGAGAGCGATTCTCCGACCAACAAAAAAGCTAGCACCCTACCGACAGTTCGAAAAAAAGTCTTCATGTCATTCAGATTAATTATTTTGTTAATTTTACAATTTTGCAGGCATGTGCCCCGAGCGTGACATCCAAGTGGTCGGTTTCGCCCTCATCGGCATGAAGCCACAAATCGCGCACCTTTCGGGTTCCATTTATACCCAAATCGGAAAGTTTTACGCTAAAGGACTTTTGGGATGCATCTCGATTGAAGATGCCCACTACCCAACTGCCATCGGTCATCTGCCCATACCAGATTTGATTCTTGCTGTCAATCAAGCTGTTTGATAGTGGCTTCCCGGCAAAGCGGTCTTTGTTCAATTGAAGGAGTTCTTGATTCTGATAGAACTTAAGATTGTCACCAATGCTGCCAGGCAGGTCGGCTACGGTCACGGGACCTCCAGCCATCAGCTGCAGCGAGACAGCAAACTGCTTCTCTGCATCCGTAGAGAGGGTGTTAAGTCGTAAGAAATCACCATCCATAATCATCCGCCCGCGACCAGCCACCTTCGACCAATAGACAAACCCATCGAACTGGTTGTTGCAGTTGGGCCAAGTGCCGTAATTCTTGCGACGGTCATTGTCTGACACATGTCCCCAGCCACCGTTACCTGTATCCGCAACGATACGAGCCATGTGACCATACTGGCTCTCCAGCTCAGCACTCTTGTACATGTGTGGCATCACCAACGAGGTGAATACGCCATACTTCTTGGCCGACTCACAAATGTACTGTAGGGCCTTTTCGTAGCAGTCGCGGCCATAACCTCGACCCACAACACCCATACCGCGGTCGTTGCCATCCTCATACCAGCTCAGGAAGTCCATGCGGATATACTTGATGCCCAACTCGCTGTAGTGCTTGAAGAAGCCATCAATATACTCCTTGGCTCCATCATGGGTAGCCACCGCCCACCAGAACCAGAGGTCACCCTTTCCCGGATTCTCTACGGAGTCCCCATTCTTGTACTTGAGGTCACCGAAAGTCAGCCCATTCGTACCGGCAATGGGTGTATT
>JBJEKS010000193.1:0-2276 GCA_051878755.1 Bacteroides sp.
TGTATTCTCGCATACTGGTAAATTGAAAGTGTCAACTTATTCAGTACACGTCAGTTTGTGCTAATAGAGACCTTATCCCTAATACCTTATCCCTAATACCTTATCCCTGTATTAGTCATAAGTTGGCAGGTCGTCACCGTTGCCGCTGCTGGTGTCGCTACCGCTTCCACCGGTGCTGCCACTGCTGCCGCTGCTGCTGCCTACGATGTTGGTGGCACGCTTCAGGCTAGCGGCCATGGTGAGCTGGGCGTTGCTCAGGATGCCCGTGGCTCGGGCACGGAGCTTGACGCCCTCGATGTTGGCCGAGACGCTGAACTCCTCGGGCTTGTCGGCACCCATGCGGTTCTTCAGGCCGATGGAGAAGATGGCCAGGTCGTCAATCTTCACGTTCTTACCGGAGAGGATCTGCTCCTTGATGCACTTCACCATGGCCTTCATCACGCCGGTACACATGGCCTCGGAGAAGCCGGTGTTGTGTTCCTCCATGTGCTTGGCCAGTGCGGCCAGGTCCATGGTCTCGTCGGGCTGCGGATAGGCGTACCACTTGCCGTAGGCCGTGCTCTTCTCGTTGTTGTTCTGACGTAATACAAATTTTACCATACGCTATAAAACTGTTTTTGTTGGGTTATTGACTCTGCAATCTACCCGGGTGGGCCCTACCCTTTGGATTACGATGCAAAGTTACGACATTCAGATTTGGCAGTGACGTTTACTGTGCGTATTGCGCGTGGCTGTGCGAAATGATAGAAAAAAATAGTATCTGCAAATACTGCTTGGATAAAAAAATTCAGCTATATTTGCAGCGGAATAGCTTTCTCATCCCCAAGCTCCATCGCGAACGCAACCTCTATGGCTCCGACTTCGAGGTGAAGCTGCGCAACAAACTGGAGCAGAAAGCCATCGCCAAGGAGTGGAAAGCAGGAGAGAGAGCCAGCTTCCAGATTGTGAAGAGCTTCACCACGGAGTGGCTGCCGTCCGAACAGCTGCAGAAAAGAATCAGGGCCGAGAAGCAGTTTGCCCGCCAAGTAGAGATGAACAGCGAGGCGAGAGCACTGAAACGCGACATCGCCAGACTGAAAGCAGAGTTGAACCAATGAAACGAACTAAATAGCGCTCCTTGACTTGATTACATGCCGAAACAAAAACGAGAAAGTTCTCTTTATATTTGGTAAAATAGAAAAATGGTTGTATGTTTGTAGCCGATAAAGATTAAACATTTGCGCATTATGACAGCCATTGAATTAAAAACTGAGCTTTATAGAGATATTGATTCTATTAACGATGACAATATTCTTCAGAAAATAGCCTCATACGTCAAGAAGCTTACCCAGAAGTCGTATGAAGACAAAGCTTTGCTGTACGACCTTGAATCTAAATGCTTTGCCAACGAAGAAACAATCGAAGCTATTGAAGAAAGCATGAGAGGGGAATATGCAGGAGTTGTAGATTGCTCCAGCTTCGACGCATTCAAGAAATCCCTTGGTCTATGAAGGAAATCAAGTACTCTACCCACTTCAAGAAAGATAAAGAAATATGCTCATAGTAATGAAAAGCTGGAACATTTGTTTCATATAGTTTCTTTGCTGGAAAATGAGATAGAAATTCCTAAAAAATATCTTCCACATAGATTGATAGGTGAATACAAAGGTTGTATGGAATGTCATATAGAGAATGACTTTCTGCTGATTTGGCAAGATCCCTTACATGATGTCATTTGGTTGGAAAGGTTAGGAAGTCATTCTGAGCTGTTTGGTAAGAAAAGATAATAATTCTATTTATGAAGTTCTCGTCCCGCGGGCTGACAGGCTTGTCAGAACAGGCCTACGACAGTGACCCCTACCCTCTTTGCCGAGATGCCTTATACCCTGCCTGACGGCAGCCACGGAAGCTTTGACACGAACCAGGCGCGCGCCATCTACAACGCCCTGGTGCGAAAGGAGTATGTGGATGATGTCGGTGCCTTGACGGCGGCTTACCATAATGCCAAGCGGAATGGCACGCTCGACTTTGGCCCGATGGAGGAGCTGAAGGAGGGCATCGTGGCTGCGCTCGACCAGGTGCGTGACAAGGAGTCACTCGAAGCTGGCGTGGCCACCGACTACCAGTCGCTCTACGACCTGGTGACGAAATAAAAAAAGACCCTCCCGGCCTCCCTTAAAGGGAGGTGACTTGCTTAATCATTCGGGAGGGTGCGTATTGCGCGTGGCTGTGCGAAATGATAGAAAATGGTGGCTCAGCCACCTGGTTCGCCTAGGTAACTGACGATGATGCCCACC
>JBJEKS010000194.1:0-12789 GCA_051878755.1 Bacteroides sp.
CGGACGCAAATGGGAATTAGCCAAAGACTGGTTTGACGCATTTGCTCAATTGCGCGAGTACCTGGCTTCAATAGATGGGAATGCCCCCATCGTTGTATTCCTTGATGAATTGCCATGGATGGACACACAAAAAAGCCGATTCATCAAAGCCTTTGAATATTTCTGGAACTCCTGGGGTACTACAAATAATCGTTTGAAACTTATTGTTTGTGGTAGTGCTACCACATGGATGCGTGAAAACGTGCTCTCTGATAAAGGTGGCTTATATAACCGCACTACGCGAAGCATCTATCTCGCCCAATTCACCCTCTATGAGACAGAACAATATCTTATCTCACAAGGAATCCATTGGAACCGTTATCAGACGGCAGAGTGCTACATGATACTCGGCGGTATCCCACTCTATCTACGGATGTTGGAACGGGACCAGAGCCTGTCACAGAATGTAGATAACCTCTTCTTTAAGCAAAGTGCACCTCTTTCACGGGAATATAACTTTCTATTCCGCTCACTCTTTGATGAAGCGACACTCCATAGGCAGATTATCGAAACCTTAGCCAGTAATGCTTCCGGGTTGACCCGTATGGAGATTATGGCAGCTACAAAGATTGTGGATGGTGGAGCGATGACAAAAGCACTACGCAACTTATGTGATTGCGATTTCATTCGCCAGTATACAGCTTTTGGAAGAAGCGAACGGGGCACCATATACCAACTGACCGACCTCTTCACGCTGTTTCATCTGCGTTATGTGAAGGGCTACCGTGGTCAGGATGAGAACCATTGGCAGAACATGCTCGACTCGCCTTCCCGAAGAGCATGGAGTGGCTATTCCTTTGAACAATTATGCCTGCATCATATCAGACAGATTAAAAACAAATTAGGGATAATTGGTGTACAAAGTGATATTTGTGGATGGAAGGGTGATGGAGCGCAAATCGATTTGCTGATAGACCGCAGAGACCAAACCATCAACCTTTGTGAGATGAAGTTTTCACAGAATGTATATGAAATCACAAAGCAATATGATGAGCACTTACGTGAACGAGTTGAAACATTTCGTCAGGCTACAAAAACACGTAAGGCTATACATCAGACCTTTGTGACTACATATGGTCTAAAGAAGAATATGTATAGCGGCACCATTCAAAGCGAAGTGGTATTGGATGATTTGTTTGTAGAATAATCCCCCTGCGGATGCATATTCTTTGCAAAAAGAGGTAGGACTCCAGTAGTTTCTTTAAAGAAGCTTTCGCCGTTTCAAAATTATTGCGTAATTTCGCCGCAATCTTAATCCTTTTTATTATGAAGTATCAACTTGCCATCATCGGCGGAGGGCCTGCGGGCTATACGGCCGCCGAAACAGCCGGTAAAGCCGGACTGAGTGTAGTATTGTTTGAAAAGAAGAGCCTGGGCGGCGTCTGTCTCAACGAGGGGTGCATCCCCACCAAGACCCTGCTCTACTCGGCCAAGACGTATGACAACACACGTCATGCACAGAAATATGCGGTCAACGTGAGCGAGGCTTCGTTCGACCTGCCCAAAATCATCGCACGCAAGCAGAAGGTGGTGCGCAAGCTGGTGCTGGGCATCAAGGGGAAGCTGACACAGGCCGGCGTGACCATCGTGCAGGGTAAGGCGCAGATTGTGGATGCCCACCACGTGAGCTGCGGCGAGGAGCAGTATGAGTGCGACAACCTGCTGCTCTGCACGGGTTCGGAGACCTTCATTCCCCCTATCCCCGGATTGGAGACGGTCAACTACTGGACCCATCGCGATGCGCTCGACAGCAAGGTGCTGCCCAAGAGCCTGGCCATCGTGGGCGGCGGCGTGATTGGTATGGAGTTTGCATCCTTCTTCTGCAGCCTGGGCGTGGAGGTGACGGTCATCGAGATGCTGCCCGAGATTCTGGGCGGCGGCATGGACGTGGAGATGGCCGGACTGCTGCGCGCCGAATATGCCAAGCGCGGCATCCGCTTCATGCTGAGCACGAAGGTGACGGCCATCGAGCCGGCTGAAGGTGAAGCGATCAAAGTACATTATGAGACGGCCGAAGGGGCTGGCGAGGTGGTGGCTGAGAAGCTGCTGATGAGCGTGGGCCGCCGACCCGTGATGAAGGGCTACGGCCTGGAGAACCTGCCGCTGGAGCGTAACGCCCGCGGAGGCATCATCGTGGACGAGCAGATGCGCACCTCGCTTCCTGGGGTCTATGTCTGCGGCGACCTGACGGGCTTCTCGCTGCTGGCCCATACAGCTGTGCGTGAGGGCGAAGTGGCCGTCCACACCATCCTGGGCAAGGAGGACAAAATGAGCTACCGTGCCATCCCCGGCGTGGTCTATACCAATCCCGAGATTGCCGGCGTGGGCGAGACGGAGGAGTCGCTCCGCAAGAAGGAGGTGAGCTACCGTGCCGTGAAGTTGCCCATGGCCTACAGCGGCCGCTTTGTGGCTGAGAACGAGGGCGTTAACGGTGTCTGCAAGCTGCTGATTGCCGACGACAACACCATCCTGGGTGCCCACGTCTTCGGTACGCCTGCCTCAGAGATTATCGCCCTGGCCGGCATGGCCATCGAGCTGAAGCTGACCACCGAGGAGTGGAAACGCATCGTCATCCCCCACCCCACGGTAGGCGAAATCTTCCGCGAGGCGCTGTAAAGAAGAACATATTGACCTATGTATGGGGCGGACACACAGGTCCGCCCCTACAGTTATGATTTTGCACATAAACCACAATTAATACTCACAAAGCATGAATAAATCGCATCGTTTAGCTCCTATCCTATCGCATCGCATAGCCCACATCCTATCGCATCGCATAGCCTCTGTTATCCTGTTTCTGACGCTCCTCTCACTCCCCTCGAAGGCCGACATACGGCTTTCGGCTACAAACGAAGAGAGGGGAATGGAACAGAAAGACAGCCTACTGACCGCCCGCTTCGACTCGCTGGTGCGCGTCCTGCTGCCCAAGGGAGCCAACGTGGCCCTCATGGCCTACGACCTGAACGAGCGTCGCACACGCTATACCTACCAGGCAGACAAACTGGGCCGTCCGGCCAGCAACATGAAGCTGCTCACCACCATCACGGCCCTCGACCTCGAGGAGGCCGACGAACCCTTCCGTACCGAGGTGTGGGCGGAGAGCACCAGGCAAGGCCGACAGGTAACGCCTGCCGAAGGGTTCCAGCAGGTTGCCCAGCAGACAGCCCAGCAGATTGCCCAACAGACAGCCCAGCAGGATACGCTCTTCGGTAACCTCTACGTGGTGGGCGGCATGGACCCTGAGTTTGACGATGCGGCGCTCGACTCGCTGGTGGCACAGGTGGCCAGCCAGCCCTTCAAGGTCATCTGTGGAAGCATCTACGGCGATGTGAGCCTGCGCGATTCCCTGCCCTACGGCAACGGCTGGTGCTGGGACGACATCCCCTACGACTACCAGCCCTGGCTCTCGCCACTCATGCTCTGCAAGGGCGTAGTGCAGATCAAGGCCACCCCGTCGCCCGTCAAAGGCGAACCGGCACAGCTCACCTTCACCCCTGCCTCCAGCTACTATACCGTAGATAACCAGACCCGCAGCCGCACGCCCGAAGCCGGAGGTTTCCACGTGGAACGCAACTGGATGACGCAGAGCAACCACCTCACGGTAGGCGGCAACGTGGATCGCCCGCGCAGCAGCAGCCTCACCCTCCACGGCTCCGCCGAGCTCTTCATGCACACCTTCGTAGAACGCCTTCAGGCACGCGGAGTCAGCCTCATCGACACGTTGACAGGCTCACCCTTGCAGGCACCCGTTTATGCCTGGAGAACGCTTCCTAGCGACTCTACGGCCACCACCTCCTGGCTCGTGGCCCACTATGAGACGGCAATGCAGGACGTAGTGAAGCAAGTGATGAAGGAGAGCGACAACCTCAATACCGAGGCCCTGCTCACCCGCCTGGGTGCGCAATCCACAGGCCGTCGCCACATCCATACCGAAGACGGCCTCAAAGCCGTGCGCGAGCTCATCAAGCGCCTGGGCCTCAACCCGAAGGAGTACAACCTGGCCGACGGCTGCGGCCTCTCCAACTATAACGCCATCTCGCCCGAGCTGCTCGTGGCCTTCCTGCGCCACGCCTACTCTCGCACAGACATCTTCCAGAAGCTCTACAAGGCGCTCCCCGTGGCCGGCGTGGATGGCACGCTTAAGGGCCGCATGAAGAAAGGCTCCCCCGCCTACGGCAACGTCCACGCCAAGACGGGCACCATCTCGGGCATCAGCTCCCTGTCGGGCTACCTGCAGGGCCGCTCCGGCCATTGGATAGCCTTCTCCATCATGAACCAGAACCAGCTCTCCGGCCGCGATGCCCGCCGCATGCAGGACATCCTCTGCGAGCAGATGATCCTAAGCATGTAGAGTGAAGAAGTTTAGTTGAAGTATAGCTTATCGCCTGTAGGGGCGGACCTGTGTGTCCGCCCTGAAAACCGCAACGGAGCATTTTCAAGTGCATGGTTCTGGGCAGACACATAGGTCTGCCCCTACAGGGACATGGACATTGACAGGGACATTGACAGGGACAGGGACATTGACAGGGACAGAGGCAGAGGCAGGCTTCAACTACATTGAAGAAGAAACAATTTATTCTGACAAAATCGGGATATAAAGGGTTCGGTAAGGCTTCGGGATGCCTTCGGAATGCCTTCGGAAGCCTTATACGATATAAAGAAGCGAATCTTTTTTACAAGTTTACAAGGTTTAACGGCCCGTTACCACAGATTGCTTGAGGACGAGAAGTGACTCGGGCCCCATGTTGAAGAGCAAATCGACGATGCTGAGGTTGGGGAGGAAGCCGAGGCGCTCCTGGAAGACCTGATAGTAGGGTGCAGGACGGAACGAGGGGTCGGCCTCGGAGGCCATGCGCTTGGGGTGAATCAGCTCGCGGAAGTCATCCACGCCGGCAGGAGGAGCAGCCAGATAGGTGGAGGTACGGCTCAGCTGCGGGGTGAGGTCAATCAAGCTGCATACCAGCTGCAGGAGGGCCTCGTTGTAATCCACGAGGAAGGTGTAATGCTTCTGCTCGTAGAAGGGGGCGAAGTCGTCGCGGTAGTACTCGAAGTAGGGCGTATGGTTGTAGGCCGAGCAGAGGGCATTCCAATGGAGGTGCCGCCAGTTGCCGTGGTCGCTGATGAGGATGTCGCGCAGGGGGCACTTCTCCGTATCGGGCTTCACGGTAGGGATGGTGAGGGCAAGCGGCCCGTCGGGGGCTGCGATGACGCAACGGTTGCGGTAGGTCTGCTTCACGTAGTGGTCCATCTGCTCAATCATCACCTGCGGATAGATGTAGAGCTTGGCGTAGTACTGTATCGGCGCGAGATAAGCCGTAGAGAGAAGGGCGGTAGAAGACATTTTTTTTAGGGATGAGGGATTAGGGATGAGGGATAAGGTTTGCGGGATGGCACGCAGATGACACGGATTGGGATGGATTTACGCAGATTATAATAAAAAAGAAAAAAATCTGTGGTCATCTGCCAAATCTGCGTCATCTGCGTGCCATCACTTTGTAGCTATCACTTGTAGCTTGTAGCTTGTAGCTCGTAACTTGTAGCTCGTAACTTGTAGCTCGTAGCTAAAAACTAATCCACCGGGAGGCCTATGCGGTTCCAGCGGTAGCCGCCGAAGAGGCCGTGGCCGGGCTGCTGACTGAACCAGATGCGCGTGGCGCGGCCGGTCAGGTGGCTGCGGGGCACGAAGCCGAACAGACGGGAGTCACTCAGGTTGACGGGGTTGTTGGTGCAGACCCAGTAGTAGTCCTGCGTGAAGGTGCAGGCCGATACGGGGATGCCCTCCACGCAGAGGCGGCCCTGCTCGATGGTGGCCCGGCGATGCTCGTGGAGCACCAGGGTGTTGCGCAGCAGGGTGATGTTCCACGGGGTGACCTTCACCAACGCCCCACGACGGGGCACGATAAGCGGATGCAGGAGCGAGTCGCCATCCACCTCGTCGAGCGGACGGAGCCAGTTGAGGCTGTCGGGGGTGGCAGCTTGCTGGAGCAGGTAGAGCTCGTAGCGGCTGAAGCTGCGCACGTAGCGCAGGGTGTCGGCAGCCAGCAGGCGGTTGCGGCTGAGGCTGAGCCTGCGGAGCAAGCTGTCCATCTGCGGCTCACGGGCGGGGGGATAGGCATAGAGCTGCTGGCAGTCGGGCGAGAGCTGACGCGCCTGATGTACGTTGAAGAGGCTGTCCACCAGGAGCGTATCGCCGGGGAGTCCCACCAGTCGCCCGATGTAGAGCGGTCGGTGGGTCACAGGCCGTTCGGGGGCTTCGGCCGGATGGTGGAAGAGGGCAATCTCTCCCCTGCTCCCCGCGTCGTAGCCCCAGCGGCTCACCAGGATGCGGTCGCCGGGCAGCAGGGAGCTCTCCATGCCGCTGGAGGGGATGTAGCAGCTGGTGACCACACAGCTGCGCAGCACGACCACCACGGCCACCACGGCCACGCCCCAGGCCACCCAGCGCAGGAGCCTCCGCTTCATCAGGCTGTTGTTACTTTGACTCATAGACTATGATGCTGTTCCCATATTTGCCCCTGTTGCTGAGCCACAAGGATTAGATGTTATCCACCCACTTGAAGAAGCGGTTCCAGCGAATCTTGCCGTCGGTCCAGTCGCGGTCCTTGTCGAGCGAGAGCCATACCACGATGGGCTTGCCCACCACGTGGTCCTCGGGCACGAAGCCCCAGTAGCGCGAGTCGGCCGAGTTGTGGCGGTTGTCGCCCATCATCCAGTAGTAGTCCATCTGGAAGGTGTAGCTCTCCCGCTTCTCGCCGTTGATGTAGATGCCATCCTCGCGGCGCTCCAGGCGGTTGCCCTCGTAGGCCTCGATGCAACGCTCGTAGAGGGGCAGGTTCTCCGGCGTCAGCTGGATGGTCGCCCCCTTGGCGGGAATCCAGAGCGGACCATAGTCGTCGCGCGTCCAGTGGGTGTTGAGGTTGAGCGGATAGAGGTAGCCGGCAAAGCTCTCCGGTTCGCGCACGATACGGCTCACGAGCTTCTTGTTGCCCTGGAGCGCGTCGTGCATGGCCTTGGTCAAGGGGAGGTGATAGACGGGCGTCAGGCGGCCCTGTGGGTCACGGCGGTCGAGGCCCAGCTGCATCAGCCCCTCCTCCCACGAGGCGTCGGCCGACATGAGGAGCTGGTCGTCGAGGCTGATGCCCAGGTCGCGGAACATCTCCTGCGGAATCTCCGGTCCCGTGGTCTGCACGAAGTAGTTGAACTGCACGTTCTCGGGGGCCTGCTGCGGCTGGCCGTCGATATAGATGACGCCATCCTTAATCTGGAGCGTATCGCCCGGCAGGCCCACACAACGCTTCACGTAGTTCTCGCGGCGATCCACGGGTCGCGTCACCACCTCGCCATAGACGGCAGGGTTCTGCCTGATCTGCTTGCGTCCGGCGGCGTAGTAGAGGTCATAGACCGTGCGTTGGCTCTCCAGGGGGAGGCTGTCGAGGTTCATCTTGCCGGGGTAGTAGCGGCGGCCCACCTCGTAGGCCAGCGAGTAGAAGTCGGTCTGCTGGTAGTTGGTGGCCACGGTATCGCCTGCGGGGAAGTTGAACACCACGATGTCGCCCCGCTTCACCTTGCCCATGCCGGCCACGCGCTTATAGCCCCACTTGGGCCACTCCAGGTAGGACTTGCAGTTCAGCACGGGCAGGGTGTGCTGCACCAGGGGGAGCGAGAGGGGTGTCTGCGGCACGCGCGGCCCGTAGCTCATCTTGCTCACGAAGAGGAAATCGCCCACCAGGAGCGACTTCTCCAGCGACGAGGAGGGTATCTGGTAGTTCTGGAAGACGTAGATATTGACGAAATAGACGGCCACGAGGGCGAACACCAGGGCATCCACCCAGCTCATCACGCCGCATACCGTGGCACTCTTGGCCCTGCGCCAAGCGCCCCAGGGTAGCAGGTGAGAGACGTAGGCATCAAAGATGAGCGGCAGCACCACCAGCCCCAGCCAGCTCTTTACCCAGAGGAGGAAAGCCAGGTAGAGCAGGGTAACCACCGCGAACCTGATCCATTGGCCGCGCGTAGCGGCCTGGATATTTGTTGTAAGTTTATTCATTTATATCCTTTTATTATTATCCTTTCAGAAACGGAAACAGGTCGTTCATTCCGAGCAGGCCCTGATGCTGGGCGGTGAACTCGGCAGCCAGGACGGCTCCCAGGGCAAAGCCGCTACGGTTTTTGGCATCATGGGTGATGATGATGCTGTCGGCCTCGCTCTCGTAGCGGATGGTGTGTATGCCCGGCACCTCGCCCTCGCGGATGCTGCTCACAGGCAGCTGGTCGGGTTCACAGGCCGTCGTACCTGTCGTGGTGCCGTCGGGGGCGGTCAGGGTGCCCATCACCCAGCTGTTCTTGCGGTCGAGGCGGGAGAGGATGCCCTCGGCCAGGGTGATGGCCGTGCCGCTCGGGGCATCGAGCTTGTGGACGTGGTGGGTCTCGCTCATCTGCACGTCGTAGGAGGGGAACTGGTTCATGATGGTGGCCAGGTAGTTGTTGACGGCCGAGAAGATGGCCACACCCAGGCTGAAGTTGCTCGACCAGAAGAGCGTAGCCCCCTGCTCGCGGCAGAGCGTGGCCATCTCCTCCTGATGGTCGGCAAACCATCCCGTGCTGCCCGATACGGTCTTCACGCCGGCCTGCAGGGCCCTGAGGCAGTTGCCGTAGGCTGCCGCGGGGCAGGTAAACTCAATCGCCACATCCGCCGTGCGGAAGGCTTCCGAATCAAAATCCTCCTGGTTGTCGGCATCAATCCGGCATACCACCTCATGACCGCGGCGAAGCGCAATCTTCTCTATCTCATGGCCCATCTTGCCATATCCAATTAATGCTATTTTCATCGTCGTATAGAATAAAATTCAATAAATTAGGTCGCAAAGATAAGATTTTTCTTACATTTGCAAACCAAATTAACGTCATCTTAACGTGGAAGAGCTACTACATTACGTGTGGAAACACAAAATTCACCCCCTGGAACCGCTCCTTACGACCGACGGACGCAGGGTGGAGGTGCTGGATGCCGGGCTGCAGAACCCCCATGCAGGACCCGACTTTTTCAACGCCAAACTGCGGATTGACGATACCGTGTGGGTGGGCAACGTGGAGGTCCACACCCTCGCGTCCGACTGGGTGCGCCACGGCCACCAGCAGGATGCGGCCTACAACAACGTCATCCTCCACGTGGTGGAGCAGGCCGACACGGAGGTGACCTGTGCCGACGGACGCCCCGTGCCCCAGCTCATCCTGCCCATACCCCGGGAGGTGAGCGAGCGCTACAACGAACTGCTGCAGACCGACCGCTTCCCGCCCTGCTACCGCGTGGTGCCGCGGCTCAGCTCCCTCACCATCCACAGCTGGCTCAGCGCCCTGCAGGTGGAGCGGCTGGAGCAGAAGACGCAAGCCATCGGAGCACGGCTACAGCAGACGGGCAACCATTGGGAGGATGTCT
This sequence comes from Bacteroides sp., assembly GCA_051878755.1. Classification (GTDB taxonomy): domain Bacteria; phylum Bacteroidota; class Bacteroidia; order Bacteroidales; family Bacteroidaceae; genus Bacteroides. The sequence goes on from JBJEKS010000194.1 coordinate 9,476, forward strand.
TCTTCATCACCCTGGCGCGCAACTTCGGCTTCGGCGTGAATGGCGACGCCTTCGAGTGGTGGGCCTCCCACCTCCCCTTCCGCGCCGTGGATAAGCATCGCGACAACCTCTTCCAGGTGGAGGCCCTCTTCCTGGGCACGGCCGGACTCCTGGAAGAGCAGCTCGACCACCCGGATGCCTACTACGAGCGCCTGCAAAGCGAGTTCACCTACCTGAAGCATAAGTTCCAGCTCCCCCACTCCACGCCCTGTCCGCCGTGGCGGCTGCTACGGCTCCGTCCGGGCAACTTCCCCCACCTCCGGCTGGCTCAGCTCGCCTCGCTCTACCACCAGGAGCAGGCGCTCTTCTCCCGCGCCATGGAGGCCACGACGCTCGACGACGTGCGGCGGCTCTTCCGCGTCAGCCCTTCGCCCTACTGGGAGGAGCACTACCGCTTCGCCACCACCTCGCCACGCACGGGCAAGCAGCTCAGCCTGAGCAGTCTCAACCTCATCGTCATCAATACCGTAGTACCCTTCCTCTACGCCTACGGCCTGCACAAGGGCAACGAGCAGCTCTGCGACCGCGCCACCCAGTTCCTGGAATCGCTGAAGCCCGAGGCCAACTACGTGACCCGCATGTGGCAAGCAGCCGGCCTCACGGCCCAGCACGCCGCCGACTCGCAAGCCCTCGTCCAGCTGCAGCTGGCCTACTGCGACAAGAAGGAGTGCCTGCGTTGCCGCTTCGGCTACGAATTCCTGCGGTAATCTTTGAGGCAATCTGTGCAATAATTCCTGCGGTAAGCGTTAACGAAGTTGGATTCCTGGTAAAACATGTTATAAAACACATCTTTTTTCTTGGAAAATTTGCAGCTTTCACAGAAAGCCGTACCTTTGCAACGTGTTTTTCATAGTATTAGATTTAAGGTTAACAAAGGTTGGAGTACGGCGGTACTCCTTTTTTTTGCCCCTATGCCAAACATAGGGGCATTTTTGTGTCCCTACGCCTCATTCCATCTCCCTGAGCCTCACTCCGTATCCCTACGCCTCACTCCGTATCCTCCTCGGGAACCTCGCCCTTGCGGTAGTTCTGGGGTGAGGTCTGGTAGCAATCCTTGAAGCAACGGCTGAAGTAGCGCGAAGAGCAGAAGCCCACCCGCTCCGCTATCTCGGCCACATTCAGCTCGGGGTTGTACCTGAGCAGGTAGGCTGCCCGCTTCATGCGTGCCTGCAGCAGGAGCTCGTTGGGTGTCTGTCCGCTGATGCTCTTAATCTTGGAAAACAGCTTCGTGCGGGCCACGCCAATCTCGCGGGCAAACTGATCCACGCTGAATCCCGAATCGCCCAGGTGCTCCTGCATGATGCGCATGGCGCGGTCCATGAACTCCTTGTCGGCCGGCGAGGTGGCCATGACGGGTGTGGCCTGCTGCGGCTGGTGGGTATATTTCTCCTGCAGGAGGATGCGGTTGTTGATGAGGTTCTTGCATCGGGCCAGGAGGATATTGACGTCGAAGGGCTTCGTGACGTAGTCGTCGGCCCCCGTTTGAAGCCCCTCCAAACGGTATTCGATGGCCGTCCGGGCGGTCAGTATCATCACGGGGATGTGGCAGGTGCGCACCCCTTTCTTGAGCTGCTTGCAAAGCTCGATGCCCGAGATGCCCGGCATGAGCACATCGGTCAGCACCAGGTCGGGCAGGCTCTCCTTGATGAGCTGGAGGGCCTCCTCGCCCGAGGCAGCCGTCTGCACACGGTAGTAGGGGCTGAAGATGTCGGCCAGCATACCGCGCAGCTCCACCTCGTCCTCCACAATCAAGACCGTGCGTCCCTGCTCCTCGTCGGCCCGCTTCACGGCCTGCAGCTCCTCGTTCATCGGCTCGAAATCGGTCTGCAGGGGGCGGTTGATGACCATCTCCTCGGGACGGTGGGTGGCCACCTCGTCGGCGGCGAAGGCCTCACGTCCCAGGGGGAGGGAGAAGGAGAAGATGCTTCCCTCGCCCTGCTTGCTGAAGAGCTTAATCTCTCCGTGGTGCAGCTCCACGATACCCTTGGTCAGGGCCAGGCCCACGCCGATGCCCGTCCCGTTGCCCAGGTGGGCATGCTCCGCCTGGTAGAAGCGGTCGAAGATGTGGGGTTGGTCCTTCTCGTCGATACCGCAGCCGTTGTCCGACACCTCGACAATCACCTCGCCGTTGCCCTTGCGCACGGAGAGGGCAATCTCGCCACCATTCTGCGTATATTTGAAGGCGTTGGATAGCAGGTTGTTGACCACCTTCTGCAGCTGCTTGGCATCAAACCATACGGCTATCAGGTCGTTGCTCTTGTTGAACTTGAAGTCTATCTTCTTCTTGGCGGCATACTCGCGGAAGAGGAGGTAGTTCTCGTAGAGGAAATCCACGAGGTTCTGCTCGCTCACCTTGATGTGCATGTGCCCCTGCTCCTGCTTGCGGAAGTCCAGCAGTTCGCCTATCAGCCCCTGCAGCTGCAGGCCGCTCTTGTAGATGCTCAGTATCTTATTATATACGGTAGGCGTGAAGCTCCTGACCTGCAGGAGCATCTCCATCTGACTGATGATGAGGGTCAGGGGGGTGCGGAACTCGTGGGAGATGTTGGTGAAGAAGCGCAGCTTGTGCTGGTTGAGCAGCTCCACGTCGGCCAGGTGCTTGCGTTCGTACTTCAGCTCGGCCTGCAGGCGGATGCGCTTCTTCCAGGCCTTGATGGCCACGAAGAGCAACAGGGCCGTCAGCAGCAGGTAGAGCGCCTTGGCCCAGGTGGAGAGGTAGAAGGGCGGGAGCACCTCGATGTCGAGGCGGCTGACGGGCGCATCCTCTGGCTGAGGGCCGTTGAGCTTCACCAAGAGCGTGTAACGGCCGGGGCTGAGGTTGGTATAGGTGATGAGCCGTCCGCCGCGCAGGGTGCTCCAGCTATTCTGGAAATGCTCCAGCTTGTAGCTCAGCTCCAGCTGGCTCTGCGGCATGTAGTCGGTCAGGGCATAGAGGATGCTGAACATGGAGTGGCTGGCCGAAAGGGTGATTTTGCGGGTCTGCGAGAGGGCCTTATCGAGCAGGCCCGACTCGTCGCCCACCCTGACCTCATGGTCGTTGACGTAGAGCTTATAGGGGAAGAGCTGGCAGGTGGTGGGAATAGGATTCAGGTCTTCGGGCGTGAAGGAGACCAGGCCGTCGATACCGCCGATGAAGATCTGATGGTCGGCGGTCTTGAAGAGCGCCTTTTGGTTGATGGCGCTCAGGGGGAGGCCCGAGCTGACATCCACGTTGCGGAAACTCCCCTTCGCGATGTCCAGGCAGGAGAAGCCCTTATCGGTTATGACCAGCAGCT
>JBJEKS010000195.1:0-12789 GCA_051878755.1 Bacteroides sp.
TGGTGAACGAGTAAGCATGATAAGTGCTGTAAGAGAGTTGCGACTTGGCATTGTAGGTAGGAGACGACGAATCCCAAGCATATTCAGCAGCATCCTTACGCCAAGCCTTGGTGTCCTGGCTGGCATAGCGGTAGTTGCTGGAGCCACGCAGCTTCAGACCCTTCACGCCATACTTCTCCAGGTCGATGATGATTTCACCCTTACCGTTGATGACGTTGTTGGTGTTGCGGTTGTAACCAGCATCTTGAGCCGTTTCAGAAACGGGGTTATCTGGTAAATCGTAAGGCAGACCATACTTGTTCACACCGGGTTTCAGCGGGCTGAGGTCGTTGATGTGAGAGAAGACCTGATAGTAGCCACTGGCTGAAGAGGTGTAGGGGTGGGTCTGCTTCTGGTAGTAGCCATCGATAGCGGTATTGATGGTAACACCCAGGTTCTTCAGATTCGTGGTGTTCTGCACACGGAAGTTGGTGCGCTTCATCCAGTGGTTGTCGCTCTTATAGAGAGAGTTCTGGTCGATATGGCCCAAAGAGATGTAGAAGCTGCTCACGTCCGTACCGCCAACGAGGCGAACGGTGTGCTTCTGCTGCGGAGCCCAGTTGTTGAGGACGAGCTTGCGCCAGTTGGTGTTGTTGAAGAATTCGGGATTTGAGCCGTCCTTCATGGCCTGAATAGCCTCCTGAGTGAAAGGCAACGTCTTGCCATCATTCTCGAATGCTACGTTCGACCAGTAGGCACGCTCCCAAGAATCCAATTTCTCGTCCCAGATACTGGGCTGCGAGAAGCTCTGGTTGAAGTCGTACTCAATGTTTACTTTGCCTTCCTTACCCTTCTTGGTCACTACCTGCAGGATACCGTTGGTAGCACGCGATCCATAGACAGCCGTTGCAGAGGCGTCCTTCAGGATAGACATGCTCTGGATATCATCGGGAGAGAGGTTGGCAAAGTCGTCTTTTGAACGGATTACACCGTCGATTACATACAAAGGTTCACCGCCACCGCGGATACTTACACTGGGAGTCGAATTAATACCCCCCCCACTTGCCTGGACAATCAAGCCAGGAGAACGACCAGCCAAGCCCTGCGTGATGTTGGTTACAGGCATGTTGGAGATCTGGTCAGCTTTTACGGTTGATACAGAAGCAATCAGGTCACGCTTCGTGGTGCTTGAGTAACCTACTACCACAACCTCTTCCAGCGCTTCGCTGTCTTCCTTCATGACGATGTTCATGGGGGCTGCAGTGGCTTTTACCACGATTTTCTTGTAGCCGATGTAGGAGATTTCGAGCATATCGCCCGGCTTGGCATCGAGCTCGAAGTTACCGTCGATGTCGGTCACAGTACCATTGGTGGTACCCTGCACCAATACCGATGCTCCGATGACGCTCAATCCAGTCTCATCAACCACAGTTCCTTTGATTTTACCGCTCTGCTGTACTGTTTCTACCGACATGGCGTCGCCGGTTGTAGCAAATACGGCCTGGGGAGATGTGCATAATAGCAACGAGCAGAGACCTACTCCTGCTATTCTTTTGTAAGTCAGTCCGATGGGTTTGCCCGACTTACAGGAATAATAATACCTTTCAGACATAGTAATTAGAATAAAATTAATAATAAGATGCTTGTTTTTACAGTGAATGTTGGCTCACTGTGTGATTTCACTTTTTAAGATTAAACATGGGTCAGTTCCTCATAGGCATAAATGTTTTTTATATCTGTTAATAATGTGTTTTTATGATATGTTGCCTCTCTATTGCGTGATTTGTGTCACGGAACATTTTAAAGGCTCTGCAAAATTCAAAAATTAAATTTAGAAATGCAAGAGGAAAGTAAAAAATTAAATAATATTATATTTTTACTGGGCAATTGAAACCCAATCAGTCCTTGAGACAACCCACAGGCACCACCAGTACTCCGTCTCTCCTTCTGTAGGCATACTCACCCACAGCGGTAAGTACCATCAAGAAGGAGGGGGCTTTCATCTTAGTCGTGTCAATCTTCCCTGCGAGGGTAGTCAATGTAGCCACTCCTTTCTCTATAGCCTGTGAGCCACCCAGTTTAATCTCAATAAGGCCATACGAGCCATTACGCAAATGAATGACTGCATCACATTCCAGGCCATTCTTGTCGCGGAAATGGTAAACGTTACCATCTAAAGCATCGGCATAAACCCGAAGATCGCGTACACACATCGTCTCGAATAGCAACCCGAAAGTTTCCAAATCGTTCTTCAAATCATCAGGCCCCAATCCTAGTGAGGCAACAGCAATGGAAGGGTCCACAAAATACCTGGTATCAGCCGAACGAATGGCTGTTTTGCTCCGCAGATTGGGATTCCATGCGGGCATATCCTCAACAACAAAGATCTTTTTCAATGCCCCGATATACTCTTGTATGGTCTTCTCAGACAATGAATCATCGTCGTTACTGACCATGTCTTGTCTGATTGCGCTGATGCTTACCTGTGTTCCTTGCGAACGCGACAAGGAACGAAGCAATAATTTTGTTCTTTCGCTGCTTCTCGTCACCTCATCCACTTTCGATACGTCAGACTTAATCACTGCATCGTAGTAGTCGTATGCCTGGCGAAGTGCAGCGCGACGATTCTTACTGATGGAACTAGGCCACCCCCCTCTACAAGTCAGAAAGGCTATGTCATCCAATGAGAGTTTGTTGTATCCTTCGACTTCCGCTTCATCCTTAAACAATTGCGCAAGACTAACCTCCCCCGTGGATTCACCAGACTCCCACAGCGACATGGGGCGCATGGTAATCCAAGCAAAACGTCCAGTGCCTGTATGATAAACGCCCTCAGTAGATGCCGGTACAGCAGAACCCGTGAGAATGAATTGCCCTTCATCCCCCCTATGATCTACTTCATATCTGACAGCATCCCAGATACGGGGTATCACTTGCCATTCATCGATAAGGCGAGGCGAATCACCCCGTAGCAACATTTTCATACTGAGGTCGGCCATTTCGGCATATTTCCTCTGATTATCAGGATCAGCCATATACACCACACTCTTAGCCTGTTGCTCTGCCGTTGTAGTCTTTCCGCACCACTTAGGTCCCTCAATCAATACAGCACCTACCTCCTCCAACCGATATTCAAGTAGTAGGTCTGCTATCCTCTTTTTATATTCCTTCATAAGTAGAAAATATTAGTCCTTTCATCAGCGAATATTTGACGGCACAAATATAGAGATAAATAATTGAAAAACAAAACAAAATTATAAAAAAATACCGAATTTGACCACGATTTACTACTGAATTTGGCCACGATTTACTACCGAATTTGGCCATAATTTACTACCGAATTTGGCCATAATTCACTACCGAATTTGGCGGCGATTTACAGGTTACTCAGCAGCTCTATCATCTCCTCGCGGCTCAGGCTGGCACTGATGTCACCTCCTTCGAGCAGGGCATCGGCCATGTTCTTCTTGGTCTGATGCAGCTCGATGATCTTCTCTTCTATCGTGCCGGCAGAGATGAGGCGATAGACGGTGACAGGCTTGTGCTGACCGATGCGGTAGGCTCGGTCGCTGGCTTGCTCCTCGATGGCAGGGTTCCACCAGGGGTCGAGATGAACCACATAGTCGGCGGCGGTGAGATTGAGACCCAGTCCTCCGGCCTTGAGGCTGATGAGGAAGAGGGAGACATCGCCCTGCTGATACGCCTCCACCAGACGGATGCGCTCCTTGGCAGAGGTGGAACCATCGAGGTAGAGGTAACTGATGCCTTCGCTGTCGAGCCGCTCGCGCACAAGGGCCAGATGCGACGTAAACTGACTGAAGACCAGGGCACGGTGGTGGTTGGCATGGAGCTCATCCACGATCTGCATGAAACGGTCGAGCTTGGAGGAGGCGATGTGGAGGGCAGGCTCCACGAGGCGGACATTGCAAGCTGCCTGACGCAGACGGGTAATCTCGGCCAGGGCCTGCATGGCGGTGGCGCTCTTCTCCTCTATCTCAGCCAGGGCTTTCTGGCGGATATTGTCATAGAATGCCCATTCATCGGAGGTGAGATCGACCTTGAGGGTAATCTCGGTCTTCTCCGGCAGCTCGTTGAGCACCTCGCTCTTGGTGCGGCGCAGGATGAAGGGGGTGATGATGCGCTTGAGCAGACGCTGGCGCTCCTTGTCGTGGTCGCGCTCAATGGGAAGCAGGAAACGGGTGGTAAACTCCGGGAAGGTACCCAGCAGGTCGGGGTTGGCAAACTGCATGAGGTTCCACATCTCACTGACGTGGTTCTGCAGCGGAGTGCCGGTGAGCAGCAGACGGAAGTCGGCCTTGAGCTTCATGGCCGACTGCGACATCTTGGTGTCACGGTTCTTGATGGTATGTGCCTCATCAAGCACAATGGTGTTCCACGTGCGCGACACCAGTTGCTCCTCTTCGTTGATGAGCAATCCGTAGGTGGTGATGATGACATCAAAGGGCTTGGCCTCACGTATCAGGGCCTCGCGGTCTTCACCCAGGGCATTGAGGATGCGGACCTGGAGCGAGGGAGCGAAGCGCGCTATCTCATCGCGCCAGTTGAGCGTGACCGAGGTGGGTACCACCACCAGTTGGGGCCCTGCCGAGGCACGGCTCAGCATCAGCGTGATGGCCTGGAGGGTCTTGCCAAGACCCATGTCATCGGCCAGCAGTGCACCGGCTCCCCACAGGGCCAGCCGCGACATCCAGAGGTAGCCCTCCTTCTGGTAGCTACGCAGGTCGGCATTGATGGTCTTGGGTATCTTGATTTCGGCCAGGTTGGAGCGATTGATGCGGTCGAGCAGCTGCTTGTAGGCCTTGTCGGAGGCCAGGGTCACACCGCCTTCGGCCAGCGATTCGAGCATCGGGGCATTAAACTGCGAGATACGCATCTTGCCACGGTTGACCGAAGCCACACGAGCCAGCATGTCGATATGGCGGCGCAGTTCAGCTGATATGCGCACAAACTCGTCGTCGGAGAGCTGGACGTAGTTGCCCTTCGACTGGGCTATCTTCTCCACCAGCTCGGCTATCTTCATCTTCTTATTGGCACTGATTTCCACATCGCCTGAGAGTTCAAACCAACTGGCCACGCTGTTGACCTTCACGTTGAAGTCCCTGGAGGTCAGCTGAGCCCTGGCCAGCTTCATCTTCTCTCCCTCCGGCCACTCCACCTTGGCAGCATCCTTCATCGGCAGAAGCTGCTCAAGCAGAGTCAGGCACTCCTCGGGAGCCAGACGCCACACCTGTTCGTCGTAGGAATCCTCCTCGTAATCCACCATCAGCTGCTCTACCTGATCCAGGTTCTCCTTCTCCTTCTTGAGGCTGCGCTTGGTCTGCACCTGCTTGCCTTCGATGGTGGTGGTGATGAGCTGCATACCCTTACCGGGTTTGCAGACAGGGGGTACCTTGCCAAAGGGGCGGACAATGAACTGGCAACGGATGCCGTCGCTCTGAGGCTGGAGGCGGACGATAATCTCGGAATGGGCCTGACGGGTGGCGATATGCTCACTGTTCTTCAGCAGGTCGCCCATCACGATCATCTCGCCGCTGAGCATCTCAAGAAGCTTGGTGAGCCGCTCCTTGGCCTTCTCGGGGAAGGAGAGTTGGCTGAGCGTATCGATGGTCTTGCGGGTATTGGTCGAAACCTTGATGACCTTGATGCAGTTGCCCTCAAGAGTAACGAAGTAGCCTCCCTCTATCTCCTCGGTATCGATGTTGCTCTTCACGGTGTACCGGCCACCGGCCAGCTTCACGCTGAGCTGGGGCTTGTCGCTGATGACATCGAGGTGATGGCCCGTGGTGACATCGAAGACATAGGGATGGCCTATCAATGCAGCCAATGCCTTTCCTCCGCCCAGGTCATAGTTGACACCCCCATACCATCCGGCGGAATAGGAGGAGACACAGGTGGCTACCTTACGGTCCTGCTCACCCATGGCCTCGGCCTCGCCTTTGGCAAACTTGTTGAGGGCAATGTTGCGTCCACTCGTCCAGTTGACCCCGTCCTTGCTCTTCTGCAGCTTGGGCTGGACATAGAAGGTTTCCGGATTCACCTCGTAGATGATGCGCTGATTGGCTTCCGAGGGTGCGACGCGGCTTTTAGCCTTGAGCTCTACCTTGTTGAGCTTGAGCAGTTCGTCGAGCTTCATGTCCCACTCCTCGCGCTCAAAGTATGCGGGCAAGGAGGGATGGAGGTGAGAGGGGTTGGCCTCCTCGGAGGAGAGCAACGCGCTGTATTGCTCGAAATCGGATGACATCTCCAGCTGCAACAGACGTAGCTTTCGCTTGTCTATCAGGTCCAGTAGCGTCTGTTCACCGGGATAGTCACCCAGCTTGTAATGTTTGCATATGAGCAACAGCAGCGCCATATCAATCAGCGAATCAACTTGCCTGAGATAAGAGGAGAAAACAATCTGCTTCTTCTGCACTTTAGCCAGGAGCAGCAGAATCTTCATTACCGCTGAGGAACGGTAGCCGAAACCATCCGACTTAAACAGCGCCGAAATCTTTGTCTGAGCCGATGCAATAGTGGTATTGGCCAGTGCGATGGCATAATAGAAGTTGACGACAGAGTCCTTGAAGTGCTTTTCACCCGTTCCCCTCAGCATACCGACAAAGGTCTTGTAGGCTGCATCATAATCGCCCTTCTGAATCGAAGAGAAGGCGATCTGGAAATTGTCAAAATACGCCATACTTGCACGCTTGGAAGCCTTCTCCAGGTTACCCTCGCCGACAAAATCCAGGTAGATGGCCATATCCAGACGCAAGGCATCGCGCGATACCGCGGGGAGCGACTTGTTCTCCAGGATGAGATGCTCCATCATGTAGATGTCATTCTCACTGTATAGCGACATGTAAAGGGAGTCCATCAGCTCTTGCAGCAACAGCTCCAGGTAGTCGAGATTGAGTGACTGAAGAAAGGGCAACATCTTCTCCGACCGAAGCATTTCCTTCAGGACACTGACCTTATAAGAGCTCGTCGTCCGGACGCCCGAAGACTCCATGGATTTGTCCAACACAGGCTTGAAATCCTTACCTTGAAAGAAAAGAGAGACCGCATGGGCAAAACCCGCGTCACTGAATATTCCTCTGCGTTGGGCCATCTTGATTAGGATATCAATGCGCTCTGGCTTGATGGCGCACATAATCTCTAGCCAGTGAACGACCGGAATGCTGTATTCACTGTAAGAGGCAGATTGCGTATCCTCACAGATCACTCCTTCCTTGATATACTTTTCAAGAAACGCTTTGGTATTGGGCATCTTCTTTCCTAACAGAGCGGAAAAAGAGAGAATTGTTGACTTGGAGAATGAGTCGCAAAGGCAAGCCAATGCCTGCAGGATCGGATCCTCGGTAAAATGTTGGTTCTGTGGCTGAATGTCGGGCATCGACATACCTTCGTATAAATCTTTCATATTGCGCAGATGGTTATTTGTTTTTCATGAGCCAATCTATCAGCCGCTCAGCGGCATGACGGGGACAGCCCTCGGGGCCCAGGCGACGGAGCACCTCGTCATAGCCCTGCTGCATCTGGGCCACGTAGGCCTCGTCGGTGAGCAGACGGGTGAGCTCGGCCTTGATGTTGGCTGCGGTCATGCGGTGAGCAACCAGTTCCTGCACCACCTCGGCATCGGCAATGAGGTTGACGAGCGAGATGTACTCCACGCTGAGCACGTGGCGCTTGAGGAAGCTGATGAGACGACCCAAGGGGGTGTAGTAGCAGACGGCTTGGGGCACACGGAAGAGGGCGGTCTCCAGGGTGGCCGTACCCGAGGTGACGAGTGCGGCACAGGCATGGGTGAGCAGCGGATAGGTCTCACCACGCACCAGGCAGAGGTCACTGCCCTCCACAAAGGGGGCATAGAAGCTGTCATCAATACCCGGTGCACAAGCCAGCACGGGTTGGTAGCGGTCGGTGAAGGGGGCCACAGCCCTGAGCATCAGGGGGAGGTTGTCCTTAATCTCCTGCTTACGGCTACCGGCCAGGAGGGCGATGAGGGGCTTTTCGCCCAGCTGATGACGGGCCTTGAAGGCTTCTGCCGTCTCGTGATAGGTGCGGCGGAAGGCGGCCACCTCATCCACCGTGGGATTGCCCACGTAGGTGATGGGGTAATGGTGCTTCTCCTCGAAGAAGGGCTTCTCGAAGGGGAGGATGGAGAGGAGCAGATGGATGTCGCGACGGATGGCCTTGATGCGGTACTCCTTCCAGGCCCAGATTTTGGGGGAGATGTAGTAGCAGACGGGGATGGAGGTCTTGCTCCTTACGAAGCGGGCTATCTTGAGGTTGAAGCCCGGATAGTCCACGAGGATGACCACATCGGGCTGCCAACTGAGGATGTCTTGCTTGCAGCGGCGCATACCGCTGAGGATGGTGCGCAGATGAAGCAACACGGGTATGAAGCCCATGTAAGCCAGCTCCTTGTAGTGGGTCACGCACTCCCCTCCCTGAGCCTTCATCAGGTCACCACCGAAGTAGCGGAAGCGGGCCTTGGGGTCCGCTTCTGCTATCGATTTCATCAGTTGGGAGGCATGAAGGTCGCCCGATGCCTCGCCGGCTATGAGGTAATACTTCATCGTCAGTCGTCTTATTTAGGAGAGTCCTTCATCAAATTCGTTGAAGGCATCTACCCGTTATTGTAGGGGTTACTCGTCGAGCAGATAGCCCAGCTGGTCCATCAGCTGGTAGGCCGTAGCATCCACGGTGACGGGGGTGATGGCCACGTAGCCGTGGTCGAGGGCCCAATGGTCCGACTGCTCGTTGTCGGACTCTCGGTTCTCGTAGGTCCCTGTGAGCCAGTAGTAGTGGGCATCGCCTCGGTGGGCAAAGTTCTCCCACTCGTTGGTCCAGTCACCCCGGGTCTGCGTGCAGATGCGTGCTCCCTTGAGCTCACCCACGGGGAAGTTGACGTTGAGGCAGGTCAACGGGGGCAAGCCACGCTCCAGCACCCCTGCGGCAATCTTGCGGATATAGGGCAGGGCTGCGGTGAAGTCGGCATTGAGCGAGTGGTCGCAGAGGGAGAAGCCGATGGAGGGTACCCCCTTGAGGCAACCCTCGATGACCACACCCATCGTGCCGGAGTAGTGGACGTTGACCGACGAGTTGTCGCCGTGGTTGATACCACCCACCACGAGGTCGGGCTTGCGCTGCAGCACGGTGTGAAAGGCCAGCTTCACGCAGTCGGTCGGCGTACCCGAGCACTTATAGGCCAAGAGTCCCGGCTCCTGACGGATGAGCTGGTAGTGGATGGGCTCCGTGACAGTCAAGGCACATGCCGCACCCGAGCGGGCACGGTCAGGGGCCATCACTACGATGTCACCCAAGGTGCGCAGCGACTTCACCAGTTCGCTGATGCCCTTGGAGGTGATACCATCGTCGTTGGAAATCAGAATCAGCGGTCGTTCGTTTGCCATACGCCTCCTTGCTTAGTCCAATACAGTAACCCATCCGTGTACATCGGGCTCATCGCCATACTGGATGCCACGCAGTTTGTTGTAGAGCTTGGTGCAGACAGGACCCGGCTTGCCATCCTTGGCGATGACGTAGCTCTTGCCGTTCTCCAGGTCGTCGATGCGCTCAATGGGGCTGATGACGGCAGCGGTACCGCAGGCGCCGGCCTCCTCGAAGGTGGTCAGCTCCTCTTCGGGCACGGGGCGACGCTCCACCTTCATGCCGAGGTCCTCGGCCAGCTGCATGAGGCTCTTGTTGGTGATGGAGGGGAGGATGGAGGTAGAGAGCGGGGTAACGTAGGTGTTGTCCTTGATACCGAAGAAGTTGGCGGCACCACACTCGTCGATGTATTTCTTCTCCTTGGCATCGAGGTAGAACTCGCAGGCATAGCCCAGGTCGTGTGCCTTCTTGTTGGCACGGAGGCTGGCAGCGTAGTTACCACCCACCTTGTAGATACCGGTGCCAAGCGGAGCGGAGCGGTCGAACTCGCGGATGATGACGTAGGGGTTGGTCGAGAAGCCACCCTTGAAGTAGGGACCTACGGGGGTTACGAAGATGACGAAGAGGTACTCGTTGGCAGGGTGAACACCTACCTGGGCACCGGTGCCGATGAGCAGCGGACGGATATAGAGCGAGGCACCCGACTCATAGGGAGGGATGAAGCGTTCGTTGAGCTTCACCACGCGGAGCACCGCTTCACGGAAGCGCTCGGTACTCAGCTCGGGCATCAAGATGCCACGGCAGGTGGATTGCAGACGTGCTGCATTCTCCTCCAGACGGAAGATGCGCACCTTGCCGTCCTTGCCACGGAAGGCTTTCAGTCCCTCGAAGGCCTCTTGTCCATAGTGCAGACAGGTGGCAGCCATGTGCAGGGGAATGGTCTCCTCACTGCAAACTTCGGTTTCGCCCCAGGCACCGTTACGATAGTAAATTCTCACGTTGTAATCTGTCTTCATGTAGCCGAACGGCAGATTAGCCCAATCAAGTTCTTTCATTGTTATATCAGTTTTATGTTTTAATATCATTCCATGTGCAATCGAATCGATTGTACCGCACAAAAGTAGGCTTTATTCTTCAGATTTCAATCCTTTTGCCCACAATTTTTCAATTTCTTGGTCAGCTTTGGTCAATTTTTCGTTGCAAAAGGCAATAAGAAGATTGGCTTCCTCGATTTTCTCGACCATTTGGTCGATTTCCAACTGACCGCCATCGATCATTTTTACGATTTCATCCAGGCGCTTGACAGCCTGGGAGTAAGTCATTTGTTCCATATCGTTCATTTTTTAGTTACAAGCTCTTTTTTAGCTACAAGCTACGAGCTACAAGCTACGAGTAATAGTTATGAGTTGAAACCACAGATTTCACAGATTGCTACGGATGTAACGCAGATGAAAAAGATGAAAAATAGGGAAAAGAGGAAAAAGAAATAAAGAGCAATCCGTGAAAATCTGTCTTCATCTGTGAAATCTGTGGTTCCTAATCACTAAACACTAATCACTAAACACTAATCACTAACAATCGCCTTCACCTTGCCTTGGCGGAAGTGGATTTCTACCCTGTCGCCGGGGGAGAGCTGCGAGGCCTCCTTGACGTAGCGGCCCTCCTTGAGGGTGAGGGTATAGCCCAGGGCCAGCAAGCGCTGGGGCGAGGCATCGGCCACGCGCTGCTTCAAGAGGGCCAGACGGTGGGCTTCGCTCTTCTGCCGCTGACGCACACTGTACTGGAGCTGCTCCTGCAGGGAGCTGATGCGTTGACGCGCTGCGGCCATGCGCTGGTAGAGCAGCTGGGGGATGCGGTTGCGGAGAGTCTCCAAGCGGAGGTGCTCGCGCATCAGGCGCTGCTCCACACTGCTCTTCAGCCGCTGCGAGAGCTCATCCAGGCGAATGGCCGCCTCGTCCATGCAGCCGATGAGATACTGTGCCGCTGCAGTGGGGGTCTTGACGCGGGTATGGGCCACGGCATCGATGACCGTATCGTCGCGCTCATGGCCTATACCCGTGATGATGGGCAGGGGGAACTGGGCACAGGCCGAGGCCAGCAGGTAGGTGTCGAAGCCCGTGAGGTCGCTCACGGCTCCCCCACCCCGGATGATGACCACGACATCAAACTGCTCCTGCCGCGCCATGATGGCATCGAGGGCCTGCAGCAGCGACTCCTCCACCTGCTTGCCCTGCATGATGGCCGGGAAGAGTTCGACGTGGAAGTAGTAGCCCTGGCGGTTGTCGTCGAGCTGATGGCAGAAGTCACCATAGCCCGCGGCAGTGGCCGAGGAGATGACGGCTACGCGCTGGGGCAGCATCGGCATGGGGAGCTCCTTGTTGAGGGTCAGCACCCCCTCGCGCTCCAGCTGGTCGAGAATCTGCTTGCGGTGGCGCATCAGGTCGCCCAGGGTGTAGGTGGGGTCGATGTCGGTCACGGAGAGGCTGTAGCCGTAGAGCTCGTGAAACTGCACCTGCACCAGCACCTGCACGCGGATGCCTGCCGCAAAGGGATGGCCCGTGGCCTCCTCGAAGTAGGGGGCCAGGAGGCGATAGACGTTGCTCCAGATGGTTCCCCGGGCTTTGGCCACGAGGGTGTTCGTCGCCTCATCGCGCTCCACGAACTCCAGGTAGCAGTGGCCGTTGCGGTTGAGGTGTACCTCGCTCAGCTCGGCCTGTACCCAGTATTCGTCGTCCAGGCGCGACTCAACGACCTGCCGCACCCTGTTGTTGAGCTCGTATAGCGTATAGGTTGTCTCTGACATAAATATAGGGTATATAAACTATTTCTGCGATTGGTAGGCTTTCCAGAAGTCGGGGATTCCGTAGCCGTAGATGTTGTCGGGGTACTCCGCACGGTTGGCCGACTGGCGCACCACCTCCAGGAGCTGACGCACCGTGAGCTGCGGCAACGCTTGCCACAGGCAGGTCACCATGCCGCAGATGATGGGCGAGGAGTAGGAGGTGCCGTTGGCGCGGCCTTGCGAGCCATCGGCCATGATGACCGAAGTCATCTCACCCAAAGCCACCACATCGGGCTTAAGGCGACCATCGGCGGTGGTTCCGATGGAGGAGAAGGAGGCCAGTGTGCCCTCCTTGTCGATGGCCCCTACGGTGAGCACGTCGAAAGCATCGGCCGGAGGGGTGATTTTCTTCCAACTGCCCGCACCCGAATTGCCGGCACTGCACACCAGCAGCATCCCTTTACCGGCCATGCGCGAGGCTTGTCGCGACATCAAGGCATAGCTGCCGTTGAGGTGGCGGTAGGCGTAGTTCCAGTCGCTGTTGTCGAAGTTATAATAACCCAGCGAGGTGTTGACCACGTCCACCCCCACGCTGTCGGCAAACTCCACGGCCTCTGCCCAGTAGTCCTGCTCCA
>JBJEKS010000196.1:0-2270 GCA_051878755.1 Bacteroides sp.
CCCCACGTTGGGGACGGGTGCTGTGAGGTCAATCGGTTGTTTGGACACGGGGTGTACGAAGCGGATGCGGCGGGCGTGGAGCGAGATGCTGCCGTCGGGGTTGGAGCGCGGCGCGCCATACTTCAGGTCGCCCTTGATGGGGCATCCCATCTTGGCCAGCTGGCAGCGTATCTGGTGGTGCCGTCCCGTCTTCAGATCCACCTCCAGCAGCCAGTAGCGGTCGGTGGTGGCGATGAGGCGGTAGTGCAGGATGGCCAGTTTGCTGCCCGGGCGTTCGCGGTCGTAGGCGTAGCTCTTGTTCTGCTGCTCGTTGCGCACCAGGTAGTGGGTCAGTTCCCCCTCCTCCTGGGGCGGACGGGCGGTGACGATGGCCCAGTAGGTCTTCTTCACCTCGCCTTGCGCCAGCATCGTGTTGAGCCGCGCGAGCGCCTTGCTCGTCTTGGCAAAAATCACAAGGCCGCTCACGGGGCGGTCCAGGCGGTGGACCACGCCGAGGAATACGTTCCCCGGCTTGCCGTACTTCTCCTTCAGGTAGAGCTTGAGGCTCTCGGAGAGCGGCATGTCGCCCGTCTTGTCGCCCTGGACAATCTCCGAAGCGGCCTTGTTGACGATAATCAGGTGGTTGTCTTCGTAAACAACGGTCATACGGTCAGATTACATGTTCATGCCACCGTCAATCTGAATCACCTGTCCGCTCACGTAGGAGGCCATGTCGGAAGCCAGGAAGGTGGCTACGTTGGCTACGTCCTCGGGCGTACCGCCGCGGCGCAGGGGAATCTTCTTGCACCATTCAGCCTTCACCTCGTCGCTCAGGGCGTCGGTCATGGCCGTCATGATGAATCCGGGGGCGATGGCGTTGGCGCGGATGCCGCGTGAACCCATCTCCTGGGCTACCGACTTGGCCAGGGCAATCATGCCGGCCTTCGAGGCAGCGTAGTTGCTCTGTCCGGCGTTGCCGTGTACGCCTACCACAGAGGCCATGTTGATGATGCTGCCGGCTTTCTGGCGCATCATGATGGGGGTGCAGGCGTGGATGAAGTTGAAGGCAGACTTCAGGTTGACGTTGATGACCATGTCCCACTGCTGCTCGGTCATGCGCATCATCAGGCCGTCGCGCGTGATGCCGGCGTTGTTCACCAGGATGTCGATGCGTCCGAAGTCGGCATGGATGGCCTCTACGACCTTGGCCGTGTCCTCAAAGTTGGCCGCGTTAGAGGCATACCCTTTGGCCTTGACGCCCAGGGCTTCGATTTCCTTGGCCGTAGCCTCGGCGTTCTCGTCGATGACGAGGTCGGTGAAAGCGATGTTAGCACCTTCGTGAGCAAATTTCAGCGCGATAGCCTTGCCGATACCGCGGGCAGCACCGGTTACAATGGCTGTTTTTCCAGTTAAAAGTCCCATAATTTTCTTTCGTTTAAAATATTGGTTTATAAATAGTTGAATCTTCTTTTTATGTTGGTTTGGCTCCTGCTGCCGGGGCTACTTGACGCTCAGTGCGCCGAGCACGAGCCGCGTCACGTAGCGGTCGCGCACCTCGTCATCCAGGTAGGCGCCCACCTGTCCGCGGATGTAGGGTGCCTCGATGCCCTTCACGCAGTAGTGGATGATTTGTGCCGTAATCTCCAGGTCGTCGAGGTGGAACACGCCGCGCTCCACGCCCTCCTTCAGTACCGACTTGAAGAGCTGTATCTCGGTGCTGTCAAACTGCTTGCGCACCTTCTCCACCTGCCAGATGTCGCGGAAGAAGTTGGCCCGCATCGTGCCGTTGCGATAGACAATCTCCTTCACGGTGTTCAGGTGGGTGTAAATCATCTCCATCAGCTTGGGCCCAGGCTCAGCCTGCTTGGCCGCCACGCTCTTCATCGTCTCCGACAGGATGTCGAGTTCCGACTCCACCACGGCTTCGTAGATCTCCTCCTTGCTGTTGAAGTAGGTGTAGAGGGTTCGCCTGCCCTTCTTTGAGGCCAGGGCAATATCGTTCATGGTCGTGTTCTCCACGCCCATCTTGGCGAACAGCTGCCGGGCCACGTCCACCAGTTTGGCTCTAGTTTTTGATACTGTCATTGCACAATCGCTAATAATTTGAGCAAAAGTACGGCTTTTTTGCGGTATCTGCAAGAAAAATCAAAAAAATATCGCAAAAAATTTGCAGGTTCAAAAAAATGCCGTACCTTTGCACCCGCAATCGAGAAACATCGCGGAGTGGAGCAGTTGGTAGCTCGTTGGGCTCATAACCCAAAGGTCGTCTGTTCGAGTCAGGCCTCCGCAAC
>JBJEKS010000197.1:0-2270 GCA_051878755.1 Bacteroides sp.
TGTTCTTTGGCAAATTTCTGAACGATATAGGTCTTTCCACACTGACGGATGCCTTTAATGACAAGAGGCTTTTTCCCCTCAGAGGCCTTCCATTGGACTAAATATTTTTCAATCTTTCTTTTAAGCATATACTTATCAATGATTTACGCCGCAAAGATACATTTTTCCAAGCGAAAAAACAAGAAATTCTACACTTTTCCAAGGGAATAATTCGGATTTTCTACATTTTTCCAAGCGAATAGTAGCTGCTTCCCTACACTTTTCCTAGGGAATCGTTGCGTAGGATTTGCTATTTCTCTCGGTTTGCACTATCTTTGCACACCTAAAATCATGCTAATTATGGAGAAATCGAAAGAATGGTTGGGCACGAAGCCCCATTTTGCCCTGCTGGATGGACTGCGGGGTGTGGCCGCCTTGCTGGTGGTGTGGTATCATGTGTTTGAAGGATTTGCCTTTGCTGAGGGAGTCAACGGGGCAGGCGAGGGGATGATTACGGTCATCAACCACGGCTACCTGGCGGTGGATTTCTTCTTCCTGCTCTCGGGATTCGTGATGGGCTATGCCTACGACGACCGCTGGCGCAAGGGCTTCACGGTGGGCGAGTTCTTCCGTCGCCGCCTGATTCGCCTGCATCCCATGGTGGTCTTTGGGGCGCTGCTCGGTGCGCTGACCTTCCTGTTGGGCGGTGCGCAGCAATGGGATGGTACCCCCGTGGCGCTCCACTTCGTGCTGCTGGCCCTGGTGGCCGGCTGCTTCATGATTCCGGCCTTGCCCGGAGTGGGTTACGAGGTGCGTGGCAACGGCGAGATGTTTCCGCTCAACGGTCCTTCGTGGTCGCTCTTCTTTGAATACATCGGCAACATCCTCTATGCGCTGGCCATCCGCCGCCTCTCCACCCGTTGGCTCACGGCGTTGGTGGTGCTGCTTGGCCTGTTGCTCACGGGCTTTGCGGTGACCGACCCCTCGGGGTACGGCTGCATCGGGGTGGGGTGGACGCTCGACGGGGTCAACTTCTGTGGCGGACTGCTCCGCATGACCTTCCCCTACACGCTGGGCCTGCTGATGAGCCGTCACTTCAAGCCCTGCCGCATCAAGGGGGCCTTCCTGCTCTCCACGCTGCTGCTCCTCCTGCTCTTCCACGTGCCGGCCATCGCACCGGCCGGGGGTATCTGCCTGAACGGCCTCTATGAGATGGGCTGCATCATCGTCATCTTCCCCCTCATCGTATGGTTCAGCGCCTCTGCCGCAACGGGTACGCCACGCCAAGAGGCACTCTACAAGGGGTTAGGGCAGCTCTCCTATCCGCTCTACCTCATCCACTACCCCGTGATGTACCTCTTCTACGCCTGGCTCATCCGCGAGCAGCGCTACTCCCTGGCTGACAGCTGGCAGGTGGCGATTCCGCTCTACGCCGGTTGCATCCTCTTTGGCTGGCTAGTCTATAAGTACTACGAGGCACCCGTGCGCAAGCACCTCGGGAAAACAAAATAATGCAAGCATTCTTTTGCTTTTCGTTCGGTTTGCACTATCTTTAGATAAGCTAGGCTGCACCTCGGAAATGAAAATAAAAGCGAGCTTTCATTTTGCATTTCTCTCGGTTTGCACTATCTTTGTCCCCCAAAACAGTGAGTGATGACAATAAAAGAATTTTTTTCGTTTAAGCACAATGCCCTCTTGTGGGGCAACCTGATAGCCATGGTGGTCGTGGCTGTGCTGCTCGTACTGGGCGTGCTCAAGGGTATCAACCTCTACACGCACCACGGCGAGGCGGTGAAGGTGCCCGATGTGAAAGGCCTTGGGGTGGATGAGGCTGAGGCGCTGATGCAGCGTGCCGGCCTGGTGGCCGTGGTCTCCGACTCCAACTACGTCAAGACGATGCCTGCGGGCAGTGTGCTCGACATGGTGCCCGTGGCAGGGCAGAACGTCAAGCTGGGCCGCACCGTGTATCTCACCATCAACACCTTCAGCATCCCCTTGAAGGAGGTGCCCGACGTAGCCGACAACAGCTCCCTGCGTCAGGCCGAGGCCTCGCTCCGTGCTGAAGAGTTCAAGCTCGACAGCGTAGAGCTAGTGAGCGGCGAGCTCGACTGGGTCTATGGTGTGAAGTACAAGGGCCGTCTGCTCCGCCCCGGCGAGAAGGTGCCCATAGGCTCCACTCTCCAGTTGATGGTAGGCTGCGGCGGAGAGCTCCCGAATGACAGCGACTCCATAGCCGTACAACCCCATCAAGCCCCCATCCCAGCAACCAATCCAAAGGGAGGAGAAGAAAA
>JBJEKS010000198.1:0-2268 GCA_051878755.1 Bacteroides sp.
GGATGCTCTTCTTCGAGCCTTGGCCGATGGCCAGCATGGCGATGACCGAGGCCACACCAATGATGATACCCATCATGGTGAGGAAGGCGCGCAGCTTGTTGTTGCTTAGCGCCCGCAGGGCGATCTTGAATAAGTTGGTTCCGTTCATTATGTAGTGGTTAGTGATTAATGATTAGTGATTATGCAACTATTCATCTGTCTGTACGGGCAGTTCGGCCAGGGCCTTGGCGGCATCGAGCACGTTGTCGTTGACCACGTCGTCACGGATTTGTCCGTCGCGCAGCACGATGTTGCGGCTGCTGTACTGGGCTATCTCGGGGTTGTGGGTCACGAAGATGATGGTGCGCCCTTCGGCATGAAGCTTCTGGAAGAGCACGAGAATCTCGAACGAGGTGCGTGTATCGAGGTTGCCTGTGGCTTCGTCGGCCAGGATGACGGCAGGATTGTTGACCAGAGCGCGGGCGATGGCCACACGCTGCATCTGTCCGCCCGACATCTGGTTGGACTTATGCTCCAGTCGGTCGGCCAGTCCCACGGCAGTCAGGGCCTCGATAGCCCTTCGGCGTCGTTCGGCAGCACTCACGCTGGCATTGTACATCAGGGGGAGCTCCACGTTCTCCACAGCCGTCGTCTTGGGCAGCAGGTTGTAGTTCTGGAACACGAAGCCAATCTTGCGGTTGCGCAGCACGGCCCGCTGCGACTTGCTCATCGTTCGCACGGCCGTGCCGTCGAGCAGGTACTCGCCGCTGGTGGGGGTGTCGAGGCACCCCAGGATGTTGAGCAGCGTAGATTTGCCCGAGCCTGAGGTACCCATGATGGTGACAAACTCCCCCTCGCGGATGCTGAACGACACGCCGCGCAAGGCATGCACCGTCTCATCGCCCACGATGAAGTTGCGCTTGATATGTTGTAGTTCTATGACGTTTGACATTGTTTTTAGGGATTAGGGATTAGGGATAAGAGATTAGGTGGTTACTTATCACTTCTTTTTGCTTCCCGGAGGGCCGGGCATGAAGGGGCTGCGTTCGCCTTCGGCTGCGGCTCCGGGGGCTGCGGGCATGTTGCCGCCCAGAGTGGCGAGGGTGGCCTCGGTGATGATCTCCGTGCCTTCGGCTATGCCGCTCACGATTTCCGTGAGGTTGCCTCCGCTGATGCCCGTCTCTACGGCGTGGGCGGTGAAGGTGTTGCCTTGGCGCGTCCAGAGCTTGTGCTCCGCTTCGATGTCATTCACCACGGCTTTGTCGCCCACGAGCAGCGCATCGGGGGTGAAGCGCAGGGCGCGGGTCGGTACGGAGAGGACATCATGACGGTCGAGCGTGTAGATGGTGATATTGGCCGTGAGGCGCGGTTTCAGCTTGAGCGAGGGGTTGGGGGCGGAGATGATGACCTCGTAGGTCACGACCGTCGAGCTGCTGCTTGCGGTGCTGCTTGAACTGGAGGATTCACCCAGGCGTACCTGCATCACAGTACCCTCAAACACGTCGTTGGGGTAGGCATCCACGGTGAAGGTGGCACGCTGTCCCTCCTCCACACCGCCTATGTCGGCCTCATCCACGTTGGCCACCACCTGCATCTGTGTCAGGTCGGCAGCGATGGTGAAGAGGGTCGGGGTCTCGAAGCCCGAAGCCACGGTCTGTCCCGCTTCCACGGCACGGCTGATGACGACACCGTCGATGGGCGAGGTGATGGTGGCGTAGGAGAGGTTGCGCTCCGCCTTGGCCAGGGCGGCCTTGCTACTGTCGAAGGTGCTCTTGGCCTTGTAGTAGTTATAGACCGACTGCTCATAGTCGGTGTCGGCTATCAGCTGCTTGGCGTGCAGCTTCTCGTTGCGCTCGTAGAGCTTCTTCTGGTACTCGTATTCGGCCTTGGCACCATCGTAGGCGGCACGTTGCGAGGCCAGTTCGCTCTGCAGGGTCACGCGGTCCATCTCGGCGATGAGCTGCCCCTTGGTCACCACGCTGTTGTAATCCACATAGATTTTATCGATGATACCACTCACCTGGGTACCTACCTCCACCTCGGTCACGGGTTCGATGGTGCCTGTGGCGGTGATGGATTCAGAGAGGTTGTTGCGTTCCACCTTGGCCGTGGCGAAGGTCACTTTCTGTTTGCTCTTTCCGCCAGAGAGGAGGAGGTAACCGATGGCCAGCACAGCCACGGCTGCTATAGCGATGAGCAGGATTCTTTTCTTATTCATGATGCTTGATGTTTAATTTTGGGGTTAGATTTTCAGTGCTTCGCCTTGGTAGAAGCGGAGCAGCTGGGCGT
>JBJEKS010000199.1:0-12749 GCA_051878755.1 Bacteroides sp.
TTTATATACAATTTCATTTTGTACCATTTGCGGCATGGATAAAGTTTTGATTGCATATATCGGATATGCTTTGTTTGTGTGTCGCCTAAAGGGAATATAGCCGCCGCCGCGGTTGCTGCCCAAAAAGGCGTCCGGGTGGAGCTGCTTTCTTTGCCCTTTTTTTATTTCGGCGGTTATAGGTTGCCGCCGCCCTCTTTTGGTCTTTGCTAATTTTTTGGGCCTCATCCCAAAATGTGTCGGGGTCAATAGCCGCCCGGTGTATACCACTTCAAGGCCGGTTACTGTTTTTCCAATCACTCGCACGGTGCCGGCGGTCTTATTTAATTTACCGGTTTTCTTGTTTATCTTTGCGGCGGTTTCAGACACGGCTAATGACGGTCTGGATACGCATGAACTGAACTGTATTAATGAATTAAGGTAAAAATAAAAAAGATGTCGCAAATGATAGGACATGTTTCTCAGGTCATCGGACCTGTAGTAGATGTTTTCTTCGAGCTGCCCATCGGCGAGGCTAACCTGCCGAGCATACACGATGCACTCGAAATCCACCGCCCTGGCGGACGTAAGCTCATCGTGGAGGTGCAGCAACACATCGGCGAGAACACCGTGCGCACCGTGGCTATGGACAGTACCGACGGACTGCAGCGAGGAATGAAGGTGGTGCCTACGGGCGGACCTATCGCCATGCCCGTGGGCAACCAGATTAAGGGGCGCGTACTCAACGTCACGGGGGATTCCATCGACGGTATGCGCGAACTCGACCGGCAGGGGGCGTACCCCATCCACCGCGAGCCACCCAAGTTTGACGAACTCACCACCGTGCAGGAGGTGCTCTACACGGGCATCAAGGTCATCGACCTGCTCGAGCCCTACTGCAAGGGCGGAAAGATTGGCCTCTTCGGCGGAGCGGGCGTGGGCAAGACGGTGCTCATCCAGGAGCTTATCAACAACATCGCCAAGAAGCAGAACGGATTCTCGGTCTTTGCTGGCGTGGGCGAACGTACGCGTGAGGGCAACGACCTGCTGCGCGAGATGATTGAGTCGGGCGTGATACGCTACGGCGATGCCTTTAAGAAGAGCATGGAGGAGGGCAACTGGGACCTGAGCAAGGTGGATTACGACGAGGTGGCCCGCTCGCAGGTGGCCCTTATCTTCGGACAGATGAACGAGCCGCCCGGTGCACGTCAGTCGGTGGCCCTCTCGGGGCTGACCGTGGCCGAGTCTTTCCGCGACCAGGGAGACGGCGCTGACGGTTCGCGCGACATCCTCTTCTTTATAGACAATATCTTCCGCTTCACGCAGGCCGGTAGTGAGGTGTCGGCCCTGCTCGGACGTATGCCCTCAGCCGTGGGTTATCAGCCTACGCTGGCCACGGAGATGGGTGCCATGCAGGAGCGTATCACCTCCACGCGCCACGGCTCCATCACCTCGGTGCAGGCGGTCTATGTGCCGGCCGACGACCTGACCGATCCGGCCCCGGCCACTACCTTTACCCACCTGGATGCGACCACCGTCTTGAGCCGCAAGATTACGGCGCTGGGCATCTATCCCGCCGTGGATCCGCTGGAGAGCACCTCGCGCATCCTCGACCCCCACATCGTGGGTCAAGAACACTACGATACCGCGCAGCGTGTCAAGCAGATACTGCAGCGCAACAAGGAGCTGCAGGACATCATCTCCATCCTGGGCATGGAGGAGCTGTCGGATGCCGACAAGCTGGTGGTGAACCGCGCACGCCGCGTGCAGCGCTTCCTCTCGCAGCCCTTTGCCGTGGCGCAGCAGTTCACGGGTGTGCCGGGCACGATGGTGAGCATCGAAGAGACCATCCGCGGATTCAAGATGATACTCGACGGCGAGGTGGACCACCTGCCTGAGCAGGCCTTCCTCAACGTGGGCACCATCGACGAAGCCATTGCCAAGGGCGAACAGCTGCTCAAGGAGGTATAAACGTTAGGAATTAATTTGAACAATAGACAATGATAAAACTTGACATCATATCACCTGAGCGTCGCCTCTTCAGTGGCGAGGTGGAGCTGGTTCGGCTGCCTGGTGCAGCAGGAGCTTTCACCGTGCTTACGGGCCATGCGCCGATAGTCTCGTCGCTGTTGCGTGGCGTGGTGAGCTACCTCACGGCCCCGGCTGCCGAGGAGCATCAGCTCCGCATCCTGGGAGGCTTCGTGGAGGTGAGCAACAACTGTGCCACGCTCTGCGTAGAGGAGGATGCGGAGGGAAAGGAGGCTAAGCCATGAGAAGAATTAAGCAGAATAGCTTCTCAAAGTCATGGGCGCTGCTGATGGCGCTCTGGCTGCTCACAGCCTCGGCCGCCTTCGCGCAGCAACCATCCGCTACGGAGTCGGCCGCCGCTACAGAGTCGGCTGTGAATGGGTCGGCCGCTACGGAGCAGACCGTCAACGTGAAGGAGGTGGTCTTCGGCCATATCGGCGACTCGTATGAGTGGCACATCACCTCCTGGGGCGACCGTCACTTCACCGTCCCTCTGCCCGTGATACTCTATTCGCGCACGTCGGGTTGGCACTGCTTTCTCTCTTCCCGGTTGGAGGAGCACGACGGCAGCTACGAGGGCTTCAGCCTGGCCCCTGAGGGGAGCCGCTACGAAGGTAAGCTGGTGGAGCACGATGCGGCTACGGGTGCCGAGGTGCGCCCTGTAGATTTGAGCCTCACCAAGGTGGCTGCGGCGCTGCTCATCAACAGCCTGCTGCTCATCGTCCTGATACTGGGCGTGAGCCGCTGGTATCGCCGCCACGATGCACAGACCGAAGCCCCTGGAGGCTTCACCGGTGCCGTGGAGATGCTCGTCATGACCATCCACGACGATGTCATCAAGAGCTGCGTAGGCCCTCGCTACGCACGCTTTGCGCCCTATCTGCTCACGGCCTTCTTCTTTATTTTCATCAACAACCTGATGGGACTCATCCCCCTCTTCCCGGGTGGGGCCAACGTGACGGGCAATATTGCCATCACCTTCGTACTGGCCCTCTGCACCTTCGTGGCGGTCAACTGCTTCGGCACGCGCCACTACTGGAAGGACATCTTCTGGCCCGATGTGCCGCTCTGGCTCAAGGCCCCTCTGCCCATCATGCCGTTGATAGAATTGTTTGGAATTTTCACCAAGCCATTCGCCTTGATGATTCGTCTGTTTGCCAACATGATGGCGGGTCACATGGCCATGCTCGTGCTCTCTTGTCTGATTTTCATCACGGCCAGCATGGGTCCCGTGCTCAACGGCTCGATGACCGTGGCCTCGGTGCTCTTCAACATCTTCATGAACGGCCTGGAGCTGCTCGTAGCCTTCATCCAGGCCTACGTCTTCACGATGCTGAGCGCCGTTTTCATCGGCATGGCGCAGGAGGGATGATTTTTATTAGTGATTAGTGTTTAGTGTTTAGTGATTAGTGTTTAGTGATTAGTGTTTAGTGATTAATTTAAAATAGTTAAATTCTTATGGTATTATCTGTATTATTGCAAGCTGCTGCGGCAGGTGTTGGAGTGAGTAAACTGGGTGCGGCTATCGGAGCCGGAATCATTGTGGTGGGTGCTGCCCTAGGCATCGGCAAGATCGGTGCGGCAGCCATGGAGGCTATCGGTCGCCAACCCGAGGCTTCGGGCGACATCAACAAGAGCATGATCATTGCAGCGGCCCTTATCGAGGGTGTAGCCCTGCTGGCCGTAGTGGTTTGCCTGTTGATATTCTTCATCAACTAAACGGGAGGAAGAATCATGTCGTTGCTATTACCTGACAGCGGATTGCTCTTTTGGATGCTGCTCTCCTTTGGCGTGGTGTTTGCGGTGCTGGCCAAGTATGGCTTCCCCGTCATCACTCGCATGGTGGAGGAGCGCAAGGCCTTCATCGACCGTTCGCTCAGCGAGGCACACGAGGCCAACCGTCAGCTCTCCGAGCTGCGTCGGCAGGGCGAGCAGCTCATTGCCGAGGCCAACAAGGAGCAGGGGCGCATCTTGCGCGAAGCCATGCACGAGCGCGACAATATACTCGTGGAGGCGCGTAAGCAGGCTGCCGTCGCTGCCCAGAAGGAGCTCGACGAGGCACGCCGGCAGATTCAGCAGGAGAAGGAGGAGGCCATCCGCGACATCCGCCGCCAGGTGGCCGTGCTCTCAGTGGGCATTGCCGAAAAGGTGGTGCGCCGCGAGCTCGACCACCCCAAGGAACAGATGGCCCTCATCGACCGCATGATAGACGAACTCCCCGCAACTGGTAGCATTTGATGAGTGATTAGTGTTTAGTGATTAGGGTGTAGCTTGTAGCTAACAAAAAAAGAAAGAACATGGAAATAGGAATCATAGCGATGCGTTACGCGAAGGCGTGGCTGGTTTATGCGCAGCACACGGGTACGGAGGAGATGATGTACGGACTGGTGAAGCAACTCTCTTGTCAGCTGGAGGCCTCTCCGCGTCTGCGACAGGCGCTGCAGAGTCCTGTGGTCAGGGCAGAGGAGAAGCTCCAACTGTTCTGCACCGCAGCTACCACTGCCACGAGCAACGACCGGAAAGACCCTACTGCCACGAGCAATGGCCAGGAGGCCTTGACCCTGAAGGTCAACCGCGAATTCACGCGTTTCCTCTCGCTCGTCATGCGCAATCGCCGCGAAGAGTATCTGCGCTTCATCTGCCTCACCTTTCTCCACCTCTACCGCCAGGCACACCACATCGGTGTGGGACGGCTCACCACCGCCGTACCTGTCAGCGCCGAGGTGGCCGAACGAATCCGTCAGAAGGCCGCTACCGTCATCCATGCGCATCAGATGCAGCTCATCACCGAGGTCAACCCTGAAATTGTGGGAGGTTTCCTCTTCGACATCAACCACTACCGCCTCGATGCCAGTGTGGCCACTCAGCTGAAACAAATCACGCAGCAGTTCATCGACAAAAACCGCCGCATAGTATAAAAAGAATAAAAAATTGTAACTAAAAAATATGGCAACAGACAATTTAAAACCCAGCGAAGTCTCCGACGTGCTGCTCAAGCAGTTGGAAGGCATAGACACCCGCGTGCAGCTCGACGAAATCGGCACCGTGCTCCAGGTGAGCGACGGCGTGGCTCGCATCTATGGACTGCGAAATGCCGAGGCCAACGAACTGCTGGAGTTTGAAAACGGCATCAAAGCCATCGTCATGAACCTGGAGGAGGACAACGTGGGAGCCGTGCTCCTCGGTCCGACTGACAAAATCAAGGAGGGATTCACCGTGAAGCGTACCCGCCGCATCGCCTCTATCCGTGTGGGTGAGGCCATGCTGGGGCGCGTGATCGACCCCCTGGGTGCACCTCTCGACGGCAAAGGAGCCATCAGTGGTGAACTCTGCGAGATGCCCTGGGAGCGAAAGGCACCGGGAGTCATCTTCCGCCAACCCGTCAACCAACCGCTGCAGACCGGCATCAAGGCCGTGGATGCCATGATACCCATCGGTCGCGGTCAGCGAGAACTGATTATCGGCGACCGACAGACGGGCAAGACGGCCATTGCCATCGACACCATCATCAATCAGCGTGCCAACTTCGAGGCAGGTGACCCCGTCTATTGCATCTACGTGGCCATCGGACAGAAGGGCTCCACCGTGGCCTCCATCGTCAACACCCTGCGCCAGCAGGGGGCCATGGATTATACCATCGTGGTGGCTGCCACGGCGGGCGACCCCGCCGCGCTGCAGTACTACGCCCCCTTTGCCGGTGCGGCCATCGGCGAATATTTCCGCGATACGGGGCGCCATGCGCTCGTGGTCTATGATGACCTCTCCAAGCAGGCCGTGGCCTACCGCGAGGTGTCGCTCATCCTCCGCCGTCCCTCGGGACGTGAGGCTTACCCGGGTGACATCTTCTACCTCCACTCTCGCCTGCTGGAGCGTGCGGCTCGCATCATCAACCAACCCGAAGTGGCTGCACAGATGAACGACCTGCCAGAGAGCCTCCAGGGCCGCGTCAAGGGTGGAGGCTCGCTCACGGCGCTCCCCATCATCGAGACACAGGCCGGAGACGTATCGGCCTACATCCCCACTAACGTCATCTCCATCACCGATGGACAGATTTTCCTCGACACCAACCTCTTCAACCAGGGCAACCGCCCCGCCATCGACGTGGGCATCTCCGTGAGTCGCGTGGGTGGTAACGCACAGGTCAAGGCGATGAAGAAGGTGGCCGGTACGCTGAAAATCGACCAGGCGCAGTACCGCGAACTGGAGGCTTTCGCCAAGTTCAGCGGCGAGATGGACGCAGTGACCGCCCTCACCATCGACAAGGGGCAGAAGAATGCCCGCCTCCTGGTGCAGCCGCAATACGAGCCCATGCCTGTGGAGCAGCAGATAGCTATCCTCTACTGCGGCACACACGGCTTGCTGCGCAACATTCCGCTCGACAAGGTGAGCGACTTTGAGCGCGTCTTCCTCGACCTGCTCGACCGCGACTACCGCATGGAGGTACTCCAGCCGCTCAAGCGGGGCGAAATCAACGAGGAGATAGGCCGCAAGATAGAGCAGACAGCCGCCCTCGCCGCCAAGCAGTTTGTATAATCTTTTATCGTAGCAATCATGTCACTGAAAGAGATAAAAATCCGCATCAGCTCCGTGAAGAGTACGCGTCAGATTACGTCGGCCATGAAGATGGTGGCTTCGGCCAAACTGCGCCGCGCCGAGGAACGAATTGTCGGTATGCTGCCCTACCAGCAGCAGCTGCAGCGCATCGTGACCAATTTCCTGGCCACCGATGCCACCTTCCAATCGCCTTATACTCAGCAGCGAACGCCCAAGCGTACGGCCCTCGTCGTCTTCACCTCTAACAGCTCGCTCTGCGGAGCCTATAACTCCAACGTGTTGCGCCGACTGCATCAGCTCATGGAGCAGGGCGAGGAGGGGGTGGAGGAGTGGTTGCTCTATCCCGTGGGGAAAAAGGCGGAAGAGGCTATCAGCAAATGGGAGAAAACGGAGGAGGCTATCGGCAAGTGGGGCAAGGCGGAAGGCAGCTACCAGCGTCTGGCTGAGAAGCCGCAGTATGCCGAGGCGGCTCAGCTGGCCTCTGAGCTGATGCAGCGCTTCGTCGCGGGCGAGATAGACCGCGTGGAGCTGCTCTACCACCACTTCAAGTCGAAGGGGGTGCAGCAGCTGGTGTATCAGCCCTTCCTGCCCATCGACCTCACGGCGCTGCAGCAGCAGAACGAGGGTACCAAGTTCCACCGCGACTACATCGTGGAGCCTTCGGTGAGCGAACTGCTCTCGGCGCTGCTCCCCAAGATGCTCAGTCAGCAGATTTACACCGTGGCGCTCGATGCCAATGCCTCCGAGCACGCTGCACGTACCCTGGCCATGCAGACCGCCACCGACAACGCCAACGAGCTGCTCCAGGAGCTTACCAAGCAGTACAATAAAACCCGCCAGCAGGCCATCACAAACGAATTGCTTGACCTGGTAGCGGGCAGCATGAAGTAGCGTGTAGCCCTTGCCCTTTACAAAAGGCTTGCAGTTACTTGCAGTTTGCATTTTTTCCCGAAGGGGTATATGAAACCCGCCACCAGGTCATCCCAACGCGTAATTGCTTGACCTGATGGCGGGTTTTATGGTACTGCCTGGGCGTATTCTATTATACTGCCTGGGCGTAATGGATTAAGAAATCTTCTGAATCAGCTCCATGCCTCTGCGGATGGCCTCTTCGTTCATCGGGATGAGGTGGTGATGACGTTCGGGCAGCGTCTTCTTCAGTCCCTTGATGACGTTGTCGAGCGTCACCATGGGCTTGATTTTCAGTAATCCACCCAATACAATCATGTTGAACGCCTTGCTGTTGTTCATCTCGTTGGCCGCATCCATGGCATCGATGCGATAGATGCTGATGTCCTTGCGCGTGGGCGGATGGATGATGCCGTAGCCGTCGTAGATCAGCACGCCGCCGGGCTTCACCTTGCTTTCAAACTTCTCCAGCGAGGGCTGGTTGAGGATAATCGCTGCATCGTAGCTGCTCAGGATAGGCGAGGAGATGCGCTCATCGCTGATGATGACCGTCACGTTGGCTGTGCCGCCGCGCTGCTCGGGGCCGTAGGCAGGCATCCAGCTCACCTCTTTCCCCTCCATCAGGCCTGAATAAGCCAGTATCTTGCCCATCGACAGGACACCCTGGCCGCCGAATCCGGATATGATAATTTCTTCTTTCATTGTCAGTCTTCCTTTCCGTTGTTTGGTTTATTTATCTTTCAAATCGCCCAGGGGATAGAAGGGGAACATGTGCTCCACCATCCACTGGTTGGCCTTCTCAGGCGAGAGCTTCCAGCCTGAGTTGCAGGTTGATACAATCTCCACCAAGTTACTGCCCTTGCCGGCCAGCGAGTTCTCGAATGCCTTGCGGATGGCCTTCTTGGCCTTGCGGATGGCCGGTACGGACTGTACGCTCTGACGCGTCACGTAGGCCGTGCCTTCCAGCTGTGCGGCGATGTCGGCCATCTTCAGCGGATAGCCGTGCAGATGCACGTCGCGGCCGTAGGGACAGGTAGCCGTCTTCTGACCCACCAGGGTGGTGGGGGCCATCTGACCACCCGTCATGCCATAGATGGCGTTGTTGATGAAGATGATGGTGATGTTCTCACCGCGGTTCAGCGCATGAATGGTCTCGGCCGTGCCGATGCAGGCCAGGTCGCCGTCGCCCTGGTAGGTGAAGACCAGGCGGTCGGGCCACAGGCGCTTGATGGCCGTGGCCAGGGCGGGTGCACGGCCGTGGGCCGCCTCCTGCCAGTCGATGTCCAGGTAGTTGTAGATGAACACGGCACAGCCCACGGGCGAGATGCCAATGGCCTTCTCCTCCATGCCCATCTCTTCGATAACTTCAGCAATCAATTTGTGTACCACGCCGTGACTGCACCCCGGGCAGTAGTGCATGGGGTTGTCATTCATCAACGTCGGTTTCTTGTAAACCAGGTTTTCGGGTTTGATGATATCTTCTTTGTTCATAATGTTCGCTTTTGGTCGTAAAAACAGGTTCTTCTCTTCTCCGTTGCTGCCGGTAGGCTATCAGCGGGTAAACCGGATGAAAAATTCCATCAACTTGATGAAAATGGCCGCTCCGCATACGTAGATGAAGAGGGTGAAGTCGTCCTTTGCCAGGAAATAGGTGACGAAGGAGGCCAGGGCCAGAATCAGGAAGAGGATGTTGAGCACGTAGCGTATCTTATCGGGGTTCATGGCTTACATCAGTTTTTCCTTCAGCGCGCTGACAATCTCGTCGGGATCGGGAACGATACCGCCAAGGCGACCGAAATGTTGTACATTGATTGTTCCGTTTACTGCCAGTTTCACGTCCTCAATCATCTGTCCGGCGTTGAGCTCGGTGACGAGGATGCCCTTCACCTTGGCGGCCGCCTCCTGGATGGCCTTCGTGGGGAAGGGCCACAGCGTGATGGGGCGCAGCATACCCACCTTGATACCCTCAGCGCGGGCTATCTCCATCGCTTTCTGACCGATACGAGCCATGGAGCCGAAGGCTACAAGCAGGTAGTCGGCATCCTCGCACTGGATGCACTCAAAGCGCACCTCGTTCTCCTCTATGTTGCGGTACTTCTCCTGCAGATGGATGTTTCGCACCTCCATCCGCTCGGGTTTCAGCTCGAGCGAGGTGATGATGTTGGGCTTGCGGTTCCTGGTGCGACCCGTGGTGGCCCAGGGACATTGGGCTATCAGCTCCTCTTCGGTGCGGCGCGGCTTCTGGGCGGGTAGGATGACCTTCTCCATCATCTGTCCAATCACGCCGTCGGCCAGAATCACAGCGGGGTTGCGGTACTTGAAGGCCAGCTCGAAGGCCAGGCCTACAAAGTCGGCCATCTCCTGTACCGAGGCTGGAGCCAGTGTGATGAGCCGGTAGTCGCCGTGGCCACCGCCCTTCACCGTCTGGAAGTAGTCGGCCTGGCTGGGCTGGATGGTGCCAAGGCCCGGTCCGCCACGCATCACGTTGACAATCAGTGCCGGCAGCTCAGCACCTGCGAGATAAGAGATGCCCTCCTGTTTCAAACTTACGCCCGGGCTCGACGACGAGGTCATCACCATCTTGCCTGTGGCAGCTCCGCCATAGACCATGTTGATGGCGGCCACTTCGCTCTCGGCCTGCAGCACCACCATGCCAGTGGTCTCCCAGGGCTTCAGCTCGGCCAGCGTTTCAAGCACCTCCGATTGGGGGGTGATGGGATAGCCGAAGTATCCGTCGGCTCCGCAGCGTATCGCCGCATGGGCAATGGCTTCGTTGCCTTTCATCAATACAACTTCTTCTGTCATATCTTTAGTTCTTTTAATACGTTCTGTTCTAATACGTTCTATGAATGGTCAATAACTGTTTATTCCACCTTGACTTTATATACCGAAATGCAACCGTCGGGACATACCGTGGCGCACGATGCGCATCCGTTGCAAGTATCTTCCAGCACTTGCTGGGCAAAATTATAGCCCTTCGAGTTCACCTCCTTGCTGAGACTGATTACGTGGAGGGGACAGGCCACGGCACAGAGATTGCAACCCTTGCAACGTTCTGTATCTACCACAATTGCTCCTTTGATTTTTGCCATAATACGTTATTTTATTTGATGAATCACTTAATTTGATGAATCACTATTACTATTGATTATACATATCTTTATTGTAGAAATTAAGGATGTCAATCACCATGCGGCGGGCCTGCAGGGCAGGGGAGGAGGGGTCCAGGTCGATGGCTCGCTGGTAGTCGTTGAGCGCCGCTTGCCAGTTGCCTAACTTGCGGTAGGCATTGCCGCGCAGGTAGTAGGCCTCGGCCTGCTCGTGCATCGCCTCGGTGCTCTCCGTTGCCTCGGTGGTTGCTGTTGACGTGGTGTCACCGCCGTCGGCCAGCAACACGCCAAGCGCTGCAAGCGCTTCATCCACCTTCCCGTTGTAAATCAACTGTCTGATTACCGTGAGTTGCTCCATACGCCTTGTTTGGTTTTCAAAATCCTCTATTAATTAGTTGCAAAGATAACTTTTATTTATGGAAATAGTTCATTTTATATGTGAAAAAAACCACATAGAAAAATAATAAGCCCTAAATTCCACCTTTTGACCATACAAAAAGTAAGAATTTAGGGCTTGATAGGGCTGAACGAACGGTGTGATTGCTTACGTTCGTCTATTTTTTTTGCTGGTGTCAGTACACCGACATCATTTCACGGGAATCTTCTCTACACGGCGCTGGTGGCGACCGCCCTCAAACGGGGTGGAGAAGAATTTCTTCAAGATGCTTTCAGCCACATGGTTGGTTACGAAACGGCCGGGCATCACCAGGACGTTGGCATCGTTGTGCTGACGGCCCAGCTCGGCAATGTCGGGGTTCCAGCAGAGGGCTGCGCGGATGCCTTGGTGCTTGTTCAGCGTCATGGCGATGCCGTTGCCGCTACCGCAGATGGCGATGCCGGGGTAGCACTCACCGGCTTCCACCGCCTCGGCCAGGGGGTGGGCAAAGTCGGGGTAGTCGCAGCTCTCGGGAGCATACGTGCCGAAGTCCTTGTATTCGTATCCGTTTTGTTCTAACCATTGTACCACGAATTGCTTCAGGGGGAAGCCTGCGTGGTCGCAGCAAATTCCTATTGTTTTCATGACAGTAATGCTTTTACTTGTTTATATACGTTCTCAGCCGTGAAGCCGAGTTTCTCATCAAGTACTTTGTAGGGTGCAGAGAAGCCAAACGACTCCAGACCCCAAATCTTGCCCTGACGGCCGACGAGGCCCTCCAGGTTGACGGGCAAACCAGCGGTCAAGCCGAATACCTTGGCATCAGCAGGAATGACACTATCCTGGTATTCAGCACTCTGCGTACGGAACAAGCCTTCGGAGGGAGCGCTGACGATGCGCACCTTGATGCCCTCCTTGCGGAGCAGCTCGGCACCGGCAACGAGCGTTGAAACCTCTGAGCCACTGGCCACGAGCACCACCTGCGGGTCGGGCTCTGAGCCTGCCACGATGTAGGCACCCTTCTCCACTTGCGTGTAGTCGTTGCCAGCGGGCAGGTTGGTGATGTTCTGACGAGAGAAAATCAGGCCCGTGGGAGTTGTGGTGTTCTCCATGGCCAGACGCCAAGCCACGGTGGTCTCCTCTACATCGGCGGGACGGAGCACGAGCATCGAGTTCTTGCCCTTGTGGTTCTTCAGCTTTTCCATCAAGCGAATCTGAGCCTCTTGCTCCACGGGTTCGTGGGTAGGCCCGTCTTCACCCACGCGGAAGGCATCGTGCGTCCAGATGAACTTGATGGGCACTTCCATCAGAGCGGCCATGCGGATGGCGGGCTTCATGTAGTCGCTGAAGACGAAGAAGGTGCCGCAAGCGGGGATGATACCGCCGTGGAGCGACATGCCGATGCAGATGCAGGCCATGGTGAGCTCAGCTACACCGGCCTGGAAAAAGGCACCGGTGAAGTCACCCTTGGCAAAGGCGTGGGTCTTCTTGAGGAAGCCGTCTGTCTTGTCGGAGTTGGAGAGGTCGGCCGAAGCCACCACCATGTTCTCCACCTGTGTGGCCAGGGCACTGAGCACGGTAGCCGAGGCAGCGCGTGTGGCGGCATCGGCCTTCTGCTGGATGGCGCTCCAATCCACTTCAGGAGCCTTGCCGGAGAAGAAGCGGGCCAGCTTGGCTGCCTGCTCCGGCTGAGCCTCGGCCCATGCGGCCTTGGTGGCACGGATGTCTTGCATCATCTCCAGCAGCTCGGCCTTGCGCTGGGCATAAAGCTCGGCCACTTCGGGGAAGATGACGAA
>JBJEKS010000200.1:0-12738 GCA_051878755.1 Bacteroides sp.
TTTTGGTTGACTGTGATCTGAGAAATCCGTCTGTAGCCGGTGTGATGAATGAGCCCGTTGCCTGTGGGGTTGTTGGGCGAGCAGACAAAGAGCAGTTTGGTGTGGCCATCGGTAGCGGCCAGCAGCGCCTCCACAGGGAGCTGGAAGTCGTCAGTGAGGTTCACCTTGCGATACTCCACGTCGTTGGTCTCGGCGCAGACCTGATACATGCCGTAGGTAGGATTGATAGCCACCACGTTGTCGATGCGAGGCTCGCAGAAGGCACGGAAAAGCAGGTCGATAGCCTCATCGCTACCATTGCCAAGGAAGATTTGTGATGGGTCCACCTTCTTGACCTTGGCTATCTCCACCTTCAGTTCACCTTGCCTAGGGTCGGGATAGCGGTTGATGGGAGTGTTGTAGGGATTCTCGTTGGCATCGAGGAAGACCGAAGCCGTAGAGCCCTTATAGTCATCGCGTGCCGAGGAGTAGGGCTCCATACGCCATACGTTGGCACGGGTAAGTTCCTGTAATGGTTTCATTTCGTTTCTCTGGGATTATGACGGTTTATTGATTAAGTTCATTGAGCGCAGCCAGCCGACGGGTGACGGCCAGCCTGTGGGCATCGAGCTGCTCGCCGGCAGCCATCAACTCGATGGCCGGGCCGATGCGGCGCAGTCCCTCCGGGAGTATCTCCTGGAAGGTCATCTTACGCACGTAACTGTCCAGGCAGACTCCGCTATAGGCTTTGGCATAGCCGTTGGTTGGCAGGGTGTGGTTGGTACCTGAAGCGTAATCGCCGGCACTCTCGGGGGTCAGTGAGCCAAGGAAGACGCTGCCTGCATGACGTACTTGAGCTGCTAAACGAAGGTAATCAGCAGCCTCGATGATAAGGTGCTCGGGAGCATAGGCATTGGTCATCTCCATCGCTTCGTCCATCGACTGAACCACAATGAGCTTGCTCCATTGAAGGGCTCGCTCAGCTATGTCGCGGCGAGGCAGCTCAGCTAACTGTCGCTCCACCTCCTGCTCCACAGCCTCAGCCAAGGCTTGACTGGTGGTGATGAGCACGGCTTGACTGTCGGCCCCATGCTCGGCCTGGCTCAACAGGTCAGCAGCCACAAAGACGGGATTGGCAGACTCATCAGCCAACACTTCGACCTCCGAAGGACCTGCGGGCATGTCAATGGCAACGTCGCGCAAGCTGACCAGCTGCTTGGCAGCCGTGACATACTGATTGCCCGGTCCGAAGATTTTATAGACCTTGGGGATGCTCTCCGTGCCATAGGCCATGGCAGCTATGGCTTGCACACCTCCTACCTTGAAGATGCGCTTTACGCCGGCCACCCGGGCGGCAAAGAGCACGGCAGGATGTACACGTCCATCACGTCCGGGAGGTGTACAGAGCACCACCTCACTACATCCTGCAATGCGAGCAGGCAGGGCCAGCATCAGCACCGTAGAGAAGAGAGGAGCCGTGCCACCGGGGATATAGAGTCCCACCTTTTCGATGGGTACAGCCTGCTGCCAACAGGTCACTCCAGGCTGTGTCTGCACCTGCTTGCCCTCAAAGCGCTGAGCCGCATGGAACGTCTCGATGTTGCTGGCTGCCAGCCGGATGGCCTCCTTCAGTTCATCGTTCACGGCGGCTTCACCCTCCTGACGCTCCTCCTCGGAGACCTCCAGTTGCGTGAGTTTCACCTTGTCGAAGCGTTCCTCCAGGGAGAGCACGGCAGCATCGCCACCACGCTTCACTTCGTCAATCAATGTCTGCACGGAGCCAAACAGCTCCTCGGTACGCAGCGCGGGACGTTTCAGCAGTTCGCCCCACTCCGATTTCGTTGGGTATAATATCTTTTGCACGACGGTATCTAGTGATTAGTGTTTAGTGATTAATGATTAGTGATTAGTTACGGTATCATTTTCTCGATGGGGAGAACCAGGATGCCTTCGGCTCCCAGGGCTTTGAGCTTGCCGATAATCTCCCAGAAGCATTTCTGATCGAGCACCGTGTGAACCGAGCACCAGCCCTCTTGAGCCAAGGGCATCACCGTGGGGCTCTTCATGCCGGGGAGAACGGCCACGATATCATCTACACGGTCGCGCGGAGCATTCATCAACACATATTTCTTGTCCTCTGCCGTG
The DNA here is from genome assembly GCA_051878755.1 of Bacteroides sp. GTDB lineage: Bacteria > Bacteroidota > Bacteroidia > Bacteroidales > Bacteroidaceae > Bacteroides. The sequence goes on from JBJEKS010000200.1 coordinate 2,125, forward strand.
CGGACGGCATCCATCCGGAAGAGCAGCTCCTGGAGAATGGCCTGTTTTTCAGCACTTAGGTTATGGGTACCGATGAGCAAAGCCTCACTCTGCATCACCACCTCCACCTCTTTCAGGCGGTTGCTGACCAGCGTGGAACCAGAGCTGACGATATCGAATATGGCATCAGCCAAGCCAATACCCGGAGATACCTCTACCGAACCGGCAATGACATGGATTTCGGCATTGACACCCTTTTCCTTCAGGAAGTTACGCAGGATAACGGGATAGGAGGTGGCAATCTTCTTTCCCTCAAACCACTCGAGTCCTTCATAGACTTCGTCCTTGGGTATGGCCAGCGAAAGGCGGCACTTGCTGAAGCCTAGCCGCTTGACAATCTGTGCATCCTCGGCTCGTTCCACAAACTCGTTCTCCCCCACTATACCGATGTCGGCCACGCCCGTGGCTACGGTCTGCGGAATATCGTCATCGCGCAGGAAGAGCACCTCCAGGGGGAAGTTGCTGGATTGAACCAACAGGGTGCGCTTGGCGGCACTCAATTTAATGTCTGACTCCTCAAGGAAGTTCATCGTCTCGTCATAAAGCCGTCCTTTGGCTTGTACTGCAATTCTTAACATAAGCTTCTATCTTTTTCGTATTCTATTTGGCTTTTCCCAAAACAAAAGGCTTGCCGAATCTCCTTCGGTAAGCCTTCCGTTGTCTTTTGAACCTGATGCCTGTACATACACCCATCTGCCCACCGAGATTATTCGTCAGGATGATGATGGTGATGATGTAAAGCAATAAAATTCATGCTATCTAAATGCTTTTAATTCTCTAAATCTGTTTCAACACTATCTTTAAATCAGTTTTAACGCTGCAAATGTAAAGCATATCCACGAAATAGCCAAACATTTATTAGAAAAAGTGCAGAAAAACCACAAAACTATCAGATAATGCAGCGAAAAAGCTACTTACTTGTTGTAAACTAGTCCTCCCACAATCAGCAACAAGCCAATATAGGTGGTCATCAGGATGGGCTCACCCAGGATGGTGGAGATGAAGAAGAGCGAGAGGAAGGGCGAAAGGTAGCAAAGCTGATTGATGAGCGCAGGGTTGCTGGTCATGCGCATGGCCGCTCCAAAGCAGATGAAGGGGATGCCCATCTCAAACCAACCTACGTAGCCACTGGCCAGGGCACCGGAGAGGGTGATGTGCTCCATCAACCGCGGGCCGACAAAGGCAAGCATCACCAGGCTGCTCGACAGGAAGCTGACCCACAGCACGATGCTGCTGTCTGCGCAAGCCACAACCTTCTTATTGACCATCCAGTAGGAGGCCCAAAGCAGGGCACTGAGTGCAGCCAGGAGCAGTCCGCCCGCAGAAAGCGAGTCGCCCGTCAATTCACCGCCACCCAGCGAAATCAGCGCCACACCTCCCAGGGAGAGGAACATCCCCACATACTTCTTGCGCGGGATGGGCTGACCGCCGAAGAGGGCAAGCAGCACCAACAGCACGATGGGCCAAGCGTAATTGATGGGTTGCGCCACCTGAGCCGGCAACAGGTCGTAGGCCTTGAAAAGCACCAGGTAGTAGGCCACGGGATTGAGTAATCCCAGGAGAGCAAAACGCCCCCATTCCGCACGGGTCAGTCGGGCCACGCTGCCCCACTTGCGTTGCACCGTAAGCACCACCGTAAAGACCAGTAACGAAGCCACACAGGCCACCGTCAACATCTCATCATGACTCAGGTAGCTGAGCGCCACCTTGAAAGCCGTAGCCACCGTACTCCAACTGAGCACGGCCACGGCGGCACAGGCCACCGCCTTTGTATCCTGTGTCATCGGCCATCCTCCTCTTGCAGGCCTGCAGAAGATACCTCGTCCAGCAGGTCTATCGTATAACCACCTTCAAAGATTTCATCGGGCTTGAGTAGCTGCATCCAGTCTTTCTCCGTATAATCACCTTCAAAGCCAGCACGGTCGCACCGTCCATACCAAGGCTCAATGCAGACAAACGGAGCATTCTTGCCGGGAGGCGACCAGAGTCCTACAAGCGGAGCTGAGGGGAAACGCAGGCGCAACACGGGGCGACGGTTCACGTCGTGGAGCGTCACCTCCTTCACCTGCCCATCCTCCAGGATGAATGCATCATGGTCGAAGCTGTGTACATCCAGGGGCATCATGCCCTCCTCGTCGAGCGGCAAGGAATAGTGTGTCACAGCATCCACGCACCCTTTTGCGGATATCAGGATATAGTCCAGATTCCGGACTCCTCCAAAACTGAAGTAGCCACGGCGCGAAGGCTCTGTTTCATAATCGGGAAAGTAGAAAGCAGGATGGGCACCTATCTGAAAGGGCATGGTGCACCCCCCATTGCGGTCGGCAGGGTTGGTAACTTTCCAAAGCACCTCCACCGAACTGCCCGTCAGGCGATAACCAATCTGCAGGGAGAAGGCAAAAGGATACTTGGAAAGCGTCTGCTCATTCTCAGTCAGTTCGTACCACACCTCCTGCTCCGTCTGCGAAATCAAGCGGAACTCCATATCACGCGCAAAGCCGTGCTGGCTCAGCGCAAACTCCTTGTGAGCTATACGGTATCGGTTCTCCCACACGCTCCCCACGATGGGGAAGAGCACTGGTGAGTGACGTTTCCAGTAGGTAGGGTCGGCTTGCCAGAGGTACTCCTTCTCCCCCTTTCGCAAGCTGCACAGTTCCGCTCCGTCGGCCGAGACAGTAATCGAGACCTGTCCATTGGTCAAAACAGTCAATTTTTCCATATTTTCAATCGTGATTCAAGGGTTATGTTGAAATCAAAAAAAGGAGCACCCGCACTAAGCAGGTGCTCCTGATTTATTATTGCTTACGCCAGCTTCATTATTTCTTGTTGCCAGCTTCGAGCTGCTGCTTCAGGGCAGCCAGAGCATCGATGTCACCCAGGGTAGTAGAAGCAGCTACGTTCTGTACCATAGGTGTCTCTTCCTTCTTGCTGTTAGCCTTCTTGGCAGCCTTCTTCTCGGCACGCTCCTCAGCCTTAGCTGCATCCTCGAAGATGCGGCTGTGAGAGAGGATGATGCGCTTGGCATCCTTGTTGAACTCAATCACCTTGAACTGCAGCTTCTCTTCGAGCTGAGCCTGTGAGCCATCTTCCTTCACCAGGTGCTTGGGCGTAGCGAAGCCCTCAACGCCATAAGGCAGCGCTACGACAGCGCCCTTGTCAAGCATTTCGATGATGGTACCCTCGTGGATGCTACCAACGGTGAATACGGTCTCGAATACATCCCAAGGATTCTCCTCGAGCTGCTTGTGACCGAGGCTCAGACGACGGTTCTCCTTGTCGATTTCCAGGACAACCACGTCGATGTCGGCACCAATCTGCGTGAATTCAGAGGGGTGCTTCACCTTCTTAGTCCAAGAGAGGTCAGAGATGTGAATCAGGCCGTCAACACCCTCTTCGATTTCAACGAATACGCCGAAGTTGGTGAAGTTGCGTACCTTAGCGGTGTGCTTGCTGCCGATGGGGTACTTCTCTTCGATGTTCTCCCAGGGATCAGCCTTGAGCTGCTTGATGCCGAGTGACATCTTGCGCTCCTCGCGGTCGAGGGTCAGGATAACGGCTTCTACCTCGTCGCCCACCTTCATGAAGTCCTGAGCAGAACGCAGGTGCTGGCTCCAAGACATCTCAGATACGTGAATCAGGCCTTCTACGCCCGGAGCGATTTCGATGAATGCACCATAGTCAGCCATCACAACCACTTTACCCTTCACGTGGTCGCCCACCTTGAGGTTAGCATCCAGGGCATCCCAAGGATGCGGAGTGAGCTGCTTCAGACCCAGGGCGATGCGCTTCTTCTCGTCATCGAAGTCGAGGATAACGACGTTGAGCTTCTGGTCGAGTTCAACCACTTCATGCGGATCGCTTACGCGGCCCCAAGAGAGGTCGGTGATGTGAATCAGACCATCTACGCCACCCAGGTCGATGAATACGCCGTAAGAGGTGATATTCTTGACAGTTCCCTCGAGAACTTGACCCTTCTCGAGCTTGCTGATGATTTCCTTCTTCTGTTGTTCGAGTTCTGCCTCGATGAGTGCCTTGTGAGATACAACCACGTTCTTGAATTCCTGGTTGATCTTAACCACCTTGAATTCCATGGTCTTGCCAACGAATACATCGTAGTCGCGGATGGGCTTCACGTCAATCTGTGAACCGGGCAGGAAGGCCTCGATGCCGAATACATCGACAATCATACCACCCTTCGTACGGCACTTGATGTAACCCTTGATGATTTCCTGGCTCTCCAGAGCGGCATTGACGCGCTCCCAAGAACGAGAGGCACGAGCCTTGCGGTGAGACAGTACGAGCTGTCCCTTCTTGTCTTCCTGATTCTCGATATATACCTCTACGGTATCACCTACCTTCAGGTCGGGGTTGTAACGGAACTCGCTCATGGGGATGATACCATCCGACTTGTAACCGATGTTCACTACTACTTCACGCTTGTTCATAGCGATTACGGTACCGTCAACCACTTCGCGGTCGTTTACCTTGTTGAGCGTATTGTCATACGCCTTCTCCTGTTCTTCGTGGCTGGTAGCAGCTACTACCTCGCCGTTTTCGTAAGCATCCCAATTGAAGTCTTCGAGAGGCTGTACATTCTTTAAATTTTCCATTGTTTAATAATTAGTTTTTTTTGCGATTAATTGAGTTAGACATTATGTTGACTCTAAAATCGGCCGCAAAGGTACAACTTTTTTTCATCCCGCCAAAACTTTCCACGCTAATTTTCAAGATATAAGGGGATAACTGCTACAACGTCAGAGGGGTATGCCATACTCTTGCTTCACGATGTCCATCACGAAGACGCTCTCCAGCGAGCCGAGGTGCTCCACGGTGCCGAGGATGTTGAGGATGAACTCCTGGTAGTACTTCATGTTGGGGGCGTGAATCTTGAGGAGGTAGTCGAAACTGCCGGAGATGTTGTAGCACTCCACCACCTCGGGTGTCTGCCTCATGCGCTCGGCAAAGCTGGAGGCGATGTCGCGGCTCATGCTGCTCATCTTGACATTGCAGAACACCACGAAGCCCTGGTTGAGCTTTTCAGCATCGAGCACAGCCATATACCTCTTTATATAGCCCCCCGATTCGAGCCGCTTGAGCCGTTCGAATACAGGTGTGGAGGAGAGGCTGACCCGTGCGGCCAGCTCCTTGACGGTGAGCCGCGCATTCTGCTGCAGCGTACGCAGTATCTGCAAATCGACCTTGTCTAATTTTTCGTAATCGGTCATCATATTGTTTTTAAGTTACAAGTTACAAGCTACAAGTTACAAGCTACAAGCTACGAGTGATGGCAAAAAGAAGATTGTTCTGTCTGAGGCAGCTCTTAAGCCCTTCAAATAGAATAATCAGCCTTCTCAGGCGACAAAAATAGGGTTATTTTCCAAAATATGCAAGACTATTGGTGGAAAAATAGACTCACCCTACCTTTGCAAGCGAAAATCAACGAAATGTATAACTTAAAATATTTACGATTATGGCAACAAAGAAACTTCATTTTGAGACGCTTCAACTCCATGTAGGACAAGAGCAGCCCGATCCCGCAACCGATGCACGCGCGGTGCCTATCTACCAGACGACCTCCTACGTGTTCCGCAACTCGCAACATGCTGCCGACCGCTTTGGACTGCGCGATGCGGGCAATATCTATGGCCGACTGACCAACTCTACTCAGGGTGTGTTTGAGCAACGCGTAGCTGCCCTCGAAGGGGGCGTGGCAGGTCTGGCCGTGGCCTCAGGAGCTGCCGCAGTGACCTATGCCCTGCAGAATATCCTGGGCGTGGGTGACCATATCGTGGCTGCAGACAACCTCTACGGCGGTTCGTTCAACCTCATCACCCACACACTGGCCACACAGGGCATCAGCCATACCATCGTCAACGTCAACGACCTGCAGGCCCTCGAAGCAGCCATCCGCCCCGAAACGAAGGTGGTCTATGCCGAGACTTTCGGCAACCCCAACAGCGACGTGACCAACCTGGAGGGTGTAGCCGAAGTGGCTCATCGCCATCATATCCCCCTCATCGTGGATAACACCTTCGGCACGCCCTACTTGATTCGCCCCATCGAGCACGGAGCCGACATCGTGGTTCACTCGGCCACGAAGTTCATTGGTGGTCATGGGAGCAGCCTGGGTGGAGTCATCGTGGATGGCGGGCGGTTCGACTGGAAAGCCAATGCCGACAAGTTCCCCACGCTGGCCAAGCCCGATCCCAGCTATCACGGTGCCGTGTTTGCCGACGTGGCCGGTCCTGCCGCCTTCGTCACCCGCATCCGTGCGGTGATTCTGCGCGATACGGGTGCCACCATCTCCCCCTTCAATGCGTTCATCCTCTTGCAGGGGCTGGAGACGCTCTCCCTGCGCGTAGAGCGCCACGTGGAGAATGCGCTCAAGGTGGTGGAGTTCCTCAGCAAGCATCCTAAGGTCGCTAAGGTCAACCACCCCTCACTGCCTTCTCACCCCGACCATGTCCTCTACGAGAAGTACTTCCCCCAGGGCGGTGGCAGCATCTTCACCTTTGAGATTAAGGGCGGACAGGAAGAGGCCTGGAGATTCATCGACAGTTTGCAAATCTTCTCGCTGCTGGCCAACGTGGCCGACGTGAAGAGCCTCGTCATCCACCCCTACACCACGACCCACTCACAGATGAGCCCCGAGGAGCTGGCCGAGCAGCACATCACGCCAAGCACCATCCGCCTCTCCATCGGCACTGAGCATATCGACGACATCATCGACGACCTGAGCCAGGCGCTTGAACAAGCCTAAGCAGTGCTGAAAAAAGGATTCTTCTGCAATTTAGTTGAAGTATCGTTTAATATGTAGGGGCGGACCTGTGTGTCCGCCCTGAAAACCGCAACGAAGCATAATCAAGTGCATGTATCTGGGCAGACACATAGGTCTGCCCCTACAGTGACAGAGCAGACTTTCAACTAAAATGAAGAAGAACCGAAAAAAGGATTAAACTCCCCAGCTGTGAAGAGTTAAACATCCACGGCTGGGGAGTTAACTGTTCAGCGCTGAAGAGTTAACTCTCCAGAAACGCCTATCTGCTCGCCTATGACACGTGCTTTTATTTCACAGATTCCGGATGCGCCATTCCTGGGGATAGAGGTTGTTGGCACGGGTGCCCAGGTGCTTGACAAAGCCGAGGGGAACACCTTGATGGGTTATCAGCACGAAACCGCGTGGGGTGTCTGACGGAAGCTGGAGTACCTCTCTGCGCAGGTAGCTCAAGGCCTCTTCATGCCCAACCTCCACCTCGGCGAACGCTCCGCTGCGGAGCAAGCGACTCATGGCCAACGCATGACAAGGATTGAGGTCACGCCCCTTCACCTCGGCCAGGGCCACACCGGCCTGCAACAAGTAGAGATGCTCTTTCAGCCGCTGAAGCAGAGGGAGCCAGCGCTGCGGAAAGGCCAGCACGCGTTCCCCTTGGGGCAACAGAGCGTAACGCGACTCCTCCTCTTGCAACCAGCTGCGCAACTGCCCCTGCTGCTGACGGTTCAGCAACCTACCCAGGGCCTTCTCATCGGCGGCAGAAGAGGATGCACCACGCCTTCCCTTACGTCCACCGCCATACTCCACCGGAGCGTCTGCCTTACGCAAGGCGGCCATAAAGAGTCCCTCCCCCTTGGTGCGGTGAGGCAAAAAGCGCGCCACGGGGAGCGTGGACCCAGGCATCAGGTTGCCTGTAATGCCCCAAGCAGATTCAACCTCTACCGGAAGCACTTCTGCCCCCAGTTCACAGCAAATCCACTCCACATTCGCTTCATCCTCTTTTATATTATAGGTACAGGTACTATATATTAATAGTCCACCAGGCTTAAGCGCGGGCCATACATCGGCCAAGATACGTTGCTGACGTTGGCGGCAAAGCTCTACATTCTCCAAGCTCCAATCGCTGATAGCCCCCTCGTCCTTGCGGAACATGCCCTCGCCGGAGCAGGGGACATCGGTAAGCAGCACATCGAAGGCTCCCTCCAGCGCAGCGAAGTCGGCAGGGTCACTTCGCGTCACCACCACATCGGGATAGCCCCACTTGGTGAGGTTCTCTGCCAGAATCTGCGCACGCGTCTTCATCACCTCGTTGCTCACCAGCAGACTCCCCTCAGGCAGCAGCGCCCTGGCATGAGTCGATTTACCGCCTGGAGCAGCACAGAGGTCAAGCATGGCCACAGCCTCATCGCCCACGTAGCGCTGCATCACCTGCTCCAGGAACATCGACGAGGCCTCCTGCACGTAGTAAGCCCCGGCATGGAAGAGCGGGTCGAGGGTGAAGAGTGGTCGCTCCTTCAGGTAATAGCCCTCAGTACACCAGGGCACAGGAGCCTCCAAAGGGAAGCTACTCACCGCCTTGCGCCACGGATTGAGGCGCACGCTCACCATCGGTTCACACTGCATACCCGCTGCAAACCGTTCATACTCCTCCGCTCCCAGCAGCTGGCGCATGGAGCAGACAAAATCCTGAGGCAAAACGTTATTCATTCTCTACTATGTTCAGTTTAAGGGATTATCATCAACAGAAACCATAACGCGTGCAAATATAGAGAAAAATGCGCTATTTCTGAAAAAAAATTCATTCCTTTGCAACTTTCTAACGCAGTGATTACGTCTAACGCATAGAAAACAATAAAAAAAGCATCACAATATGAAAACATTCATCCTTTCCCTCCTGCTTGCTGTGGGACTTGCGCTCCCTAGTCAAGCCACCCTACGCACCACCGTAGTGAAAGACAGCATCAACCACGTTGTCCGCTTCTATGAGGTCAACGACACCGTGGTCAACGGCCAGAAACAGGTCGATACGCTGAGCATCACCACCCTGCCCGATGGCCAGCAGACCGCTGCTCCGAGCCAGTGTGAGTACCATGACAACTTCTGGGGCGTGAAAGAGGGTGAGATAGCCCTGTTCAGCATCTTCTGCGTCTTCTTCGGGCCGGTGCTCATCATCTTCCTCATCTTCTTCTTCCGCTACAAGAGCCGCAAGGCTGCCTACCGTGTGGCCGAGCAGGCCATTGCTTCCGGACGTCCCCTGCCCGAACAGTTCATGCAGACCATCAAGCAGAAGCCAGTCAACAACAACCTGAGCCAAGGCGTGAACAGCATCTGCATCGGCATAGGTCTCTTCATCTTCCTCTGGGCGCTGACCGGCGAATTCGGACTGGGTTGCATCGGATTGCTCATCATGTTCATGGGTTTCGGCAAGGTCATCATCTACTACCTTCAGCAAGAGGCTCCCAACGGCATGAAGCAGCCACAGCATAACCCTAAGGAGCAACAAGACGACCAACTCACCCCGACAGAATGAGCCCAATCAGTGACATCGCCCTGGTGGCACAGGTGGTGGCCTTTGGCAACACCCGAGCCTTCGACCAGCTGGTCAGGAAGTACCAAAGCCCCGTGCGGCGGTTCTTCCTGCACCAGACGTGCGGCGATGTGGCCCTCAGCGATGATCTGGCACAAGAGACCTTCATCAAGGCCTATACGGGTCTGAACGGCTTCGGACAACTAAGCAGCTTCTCCACCTGGCTCTACCGCATTGCCTACAACGTCTTCTATGACCACTTGCGAAGCCAGCACGAGGTGTCCAGCCTGGAGACGGCCCAGGTGGATGCGCTCTACCATACCGAGCAGGAGGACTTCGGTCAGCACGCCGACCTCTACCAGGCCCTGGGCACGCTGAAGGAGATGGAACGCACCTGCATCACCCTGTTCTACATGGATGACCTGAGCATCGACCGCATAGCCAGCATCACCGGCTGTCCCAGCGGCACCGTGAAGAGTCACCTGAAACGGGGCAAAGAGAAACTATCAACCTATTTAAGGAACAATGGCTATGAACGATAATCTCATGAAACAGACTCAACAACCTCTCCATGACGAAGAGACACAGCTCCGTCGTTTCTTCGAAGCACACCGAGCCGCAACTCCACTGGAAGACAACGGCTTCAGTCAACGCATCATGCAGCGCCTTCCCCGTCGCATCCCCCTCTGGGCCCGCCTGTGGAGCCCCTGCTGCATACTGCTCAGCATCGTGCTCTTCATCCACCTGCGCGGATTCGAGCTCATCTGGCAAGCCCTCCGCGAGATATTCACCACGCAGACCGAGCAGCTGATTCCCCAACAGTTTGACCCCAAGGTATGGCTCGTGGCAGGCGGCGTGCTGCTGTTCCTGGTTTACCGAAAATTATCCCAAATGGCATGAAGAGAAAAGTTTTCAATAATCGGTCTTCATTGTTTCATCAAAAAGCTGTACCTTTGCGGCCTCAAAAATGAAAATGAACTGCCCGTGTTGAAACGCCTACTCCTCATATTGATCCTGATAACTCCGCTACACGTGGAGTTGCTTACTGCCCAAACCGCTTACAAACAGACGACTGCATCCACTGCATCGCCCACGGTAAGTGACAGTTTGGCCATGGCCTTTTTCAAGGAGTTGGGAGTGCCCATCACCAACGGCAACCGCGTGGAGCTCTTCTTCAACGGTCACGACAAGTTCGAGGACCTCTTCAGCGCCATCCGCCAAGCCCGCCACCACATCCACCTGGAGTACTTCAACTTCCGCAACGACTCGATAGCCA
>JBJEKS010000201.1:0-2265 GCA_051878755.1 Bacteroides sp.
CACTAATCACTAATCACTAACCACTAATCACTAACCACTAATCACTAATCACTAACGAATGGATCTCTTCAATTACTCTCGTCGGTCCACCGTGACCGTCAACGTGGGGGCCACGCCGCTGGGTGGCGACAACCCCATCCGGCTGCAAAGCATGACCAATACCGTTACGATGGATACTGAGGCCTGCGTGGAGCAGACGCTCCGCATCGTGGAGGCCGGAGGTGAATATGTGCGTCTCACCACCCAAGGGGTGCGCGAGGCTGAAAACTTGCAACCCATCAACGCTGCCTTGCGTGCCAAGGGGTGCATGGTGCCCCTCGTGGCCGATGTCCACTTCAATCCCCGCGTGGCCGATGTGGCTGCTCGCTATGCCGAGAAGGTGCGCATCAACCCGGGCAACTACGTGGATGCCGCCCGTACCTTCAAGCACCTGGAATATACCGACGAGGAGTATGCCGCCGAGATTGAGAAAATCCGCCAGCGCTTCGTGCCCTTCCTGCAGATTTGCAAGGAGAACCACACGGCCATCCGCATCGGCGTGAACCACGGCTCGCTGAGCGACCGCATCATGTCGCGCTATGGCGATACGCCCGAGGGGATGGTGGAGTCGTGCATGGAGTTCCTGCGCATCTGCGTGGAGGAGCAGTTCATGGACGTGGTCATCTCCATCAAGGCCTCCAACACGGTGGTCATGGTCCGCACGGTGCGCCTGCTGGCCGACGTGATGGAGCGCGAGGGGATGCACTTCCCGCTTCACCTGGGCGTGACCGAAGCGGGCGATGGTGAGGATGGGCGCATCAAGAGTGCCCTGGGCATCGGTGCCCTGCTAGCAGACGGGCTGGGCGACACCATCCGTGTCTCGCTGAGTGAAGCACCCGAGGCGGAGATTCCCGTGGCCCGCAAGCTGAGGGACTACGTCTTGCAACGCCAGGGTCACCCCTACATCCCCGCAGCTGCAGCTCCAGCCTTCGACTACCTCCACCCCACCCGACGCACCACACGGGCCGTAGGCCACATCGGAGGCGGACAGACACCGGTAGTCATAGCAGCCCGCCTGGAGGGCAAGCTGGAGTGGGACGAACAGCTCATGCCCGACTTCATCTACAGACCCTCCCACAACAATGAAAACCTAATCCCTAATCCCTCATCCCTAATCCCTAATCCCGCCCTTATCGTGGATGCTCCATACTGGAGGGGTGAGCCGAACACCTATCCTGCCTATCAGCCGGAGCAGCTGCCCTTCCTGGGTGCCTGCAGTGCTTCCATCAAGTTCCTCTTCCTCACCTACATGGGACTGAACGACGAGGCCATTGCCTGCCTCAAGCTGCACCCCGAGGTGGTCATCATCGCCCAAAGCAACCATCCCAACCGCACGGGCGAGCTGCGTGCCTTGGTACACCAGCTGATGAACGAGGGACTGCAGAACCCCGTGGTGCTCTTCAGTCACTACGCTGAGCGTGAGGCCGAGGATTTGCAGATTAAGTCGGCAGCCGACCTGGGTGCCCTGCTCTTCGATGGCCTGGCCGATGGTGTCTTCCTCTACAACCAGGGAACCGAGATACCATCCACCACGGTTGATTCCACCGCCTTCGGCATCCTGCAGGCAGCCCGTCTGCGCACCAGCAAGACCGAGTACATCTCCTGTCCCGGCTGCGGCCGCACGCTCTACGACCTGCAATCCACCATTGCCCGCATCAAGACCGCCACAGCCCACCTCAAAGGGCTCAAGATAGGCATCATGGGCTGCATCGTCAACGGTCCTGGCGAGATGGCCGATGCCGACTACGGCTACGTGGGTGCCGCCCGTGACAAGGTGAGCCTCTATCGCAAGAAGGAGTGCATCGAGAAGAACATCCCCGAAGAGGAGGCCGTAGAGAAGCTGCTGGCACTGATTGAAGCCGACAGACAGCACTAATCAGCCATAGCCTACCATAGCCATTACAGCAAACGACCTCTCCCGTAGCCCAATAAGCGCCACAGGAGAGGTCGTTATTATTTCTTGGATGAGACTGGCTTAGAACAGCACAGCCATCGATACCTGCCAGGTCTTGGTCTTGTAGTTAATGTTATTCAACTTGAAGGAGTCACCCATGGGAAGTTGATAGGTTACACCCACCTGCAGGTGCTTGAGCAGCTTCACGCCGGCACCCAGATGAAGGGCCACCTGCGTATTCTTCTTCTCATCACCAGCATTTTCAGATTTCAAATCCTTAAAATTCCAAAAGAAGTCAGGACCAGCAGCCAGGTAGATACCCAACATACTTC
>JBJEKS010000202.1:0-12686 GCA_051878755.1 Bacteroides sp.
GGCACGTGTGACGAATCCTTGGTAAGCATCTTCCAGTGAGATGACAAAGGTGCCGGGGTTGACCTTCAGCGTATAGCGGTCGGTGAGGCTCTTCATGTAGCTATTGGCCGAATGAATCAAGCTGGAGAGGACGTAGCTCTGGGCAATCTTGCGGAACTGGCTGCCCGTGGAGTTACCTATCAGCTGATTGAGGCGCGTCCACTGCTGATAGACGGCCTTCTTCTCGTCCGCTTCCTGGATGAGCGTACCCAGTTTCCACCTGTTATCCGCATCGCTCTTCAGCTCCTGGTTGATGGCCCCCTTCTGCTCGCCTAGCTCAGAGAGTAGCTTCTCTTGCTCTGCTATCTGAAGCACGATGGCCTCAAGCGTCTCCTCCGCCTCGAGCTGCGGACGGAGCTGCTGATGGTCGGCATGGCGCTTACGGACATTCTCGAGCAGGCTTTTGCGAGCCACAACCTCCTCACGGGTACGGTTGAGTTCCTCGTCTTGGCGCGTGATGTCGATGGACGAATAGGTTTGAAGCTGCTGGAGCCGCTCCGGGGAGAGTGATTCGTGGCCGGCGAAGAAAGCCTCCAACTGCGACCTGTTGGTATGGAAGCATTCACAAGCAGAGGTCAGCTGAGTGAGTGCGGCAGTCAGCCGGTTGTTGATGCTGTTGGCCTTGTCCAGCAGCCGTTCCACCCGGCCACTGCCCGAAGGCATCACGTCCCTCCATGCGGGCATGGAGGTCACGATGGAATCCACGACGCTGGCCACATGCCGGCTGTTCACCTGAGCAGCTTCCAGCTGCTGAGTCAGCTGCTGCTTCTGCCGGCTGCGCGATGCGTACGCCTCGGCAGCCATGGAAAGCGATTTGCCAAAGGCTGCGGGCGACTGGCTCCAATCCAGTTCCCACGAACCGGCTACGAGCAGTTCCTGCACCCTCCTAGCGGCATCTGCCACCTCTTCGTTCTTGGTATGAATCAGCCGCTCGGCCGTGGCTATGCGGGCCTTGCAGTCGCCCATTGCCCTTTCGGCCTTCTGCACCACCTCTGCAGACGCTTCAAACTGCTTGCGAAAGTTCTCCAACAGCTGGCGGAGTTTCTGCCATTCCACCTCCTTCGCTTCGCCCTGGCTAATCTTTACTTCGAGTTCCTCCATCTGCGCCGAGGTAGAAGCAGCCAACGTTTCGAGGACAGATAGCGTCATGTCGTCCAGCTGATGCACTCCGCATACCCTGCAAGCCTCCCGGGCGGCCAACTCCTCCTGAGCCACCGTGTTGTCTTCCTGATAGAGCTTGAGGTCGCGCTTATAGGCCGAAGCCTCGGTGCTCAGCTCCGCCTCCAGCTTGCGCTTGGTGTCCACCAACTGCCTGTAGGTCTTATCAGCCTCATCGTATGCTGCCTGAAGGCCGGAGACGAGTGCGGAGAGCTCCTCTTCGTGAGGCATCGGCACGGCTATCTTCTGACGGCAAACGGGACAGACATCGCCCACCTGCAACTTGAGCCGCAAGGTCTTGGCAAACTTGTCGATGCTGTCCTTTTGCCGCTCCAGATCCTCCTTGCGGATATTCACCTCGAGCTCAGCATCATGCATCTGGGCCTGCATGACTGCCCACTTTTCCTTCTTCTCCTCCAGGGCATCGTGGCGCTGGACGAGGTCGTTGCGCAAGGCCTCCTGCCGCTCCCGAACCTTGGCGAGCGACAGCACACGCTCCTTAGCCGTCCTGACGTTTGCCAGAAGCTCCTTGGCCGCATCGCGCGCCGTGCGAAGCCGTCGCAAGCCGAAGGCGTTCACCTCCTCTTCCAGCCGCTTCACCCAGTTTTCCTGCCGCGTGAAGGCCTCCTTCGCTGCCTCGGCCGCTTGCCGGGCGCTCTCCCATGCAGGGGTGAGGTGGAGCGTCAGGACCTTCAGCTCCTTTTCCCGCTCATCAGCGCATCGGGCCATCGCTTCGCGCCCCCGACTGATGACGGCCAACTGACCAACTATCGTCTGTGCCTGCTCATAGACGGGAGCCTTCTCCTGCTCATCCTCCAGGAGCTTGGCGAGGTGCTCCATCTCGCCGGCCATCCTGAGCATCTCCTGCTCGTCAAACAGCCTTCCGCCAAGGATGACGGCAAACTCCCCGGCCAACGCCTCGAGTACGTTTTGCTGCGCCTGCTGAGCCTCTCCTGCCCGCACCATCTCCACCTGCCACCGGCGCGCATCCATCGTCTCCTTCCACTCCCTGACAAGCCTCTCCCTGACCTTGAAGCCGTCGCTTTCGACCAACTCCGTGGCCTTGCGGAGGCTCTCCTCCGCCTGTGTCACTTCCCGACTCAACGCGCTATCGGCCGTTATCCAGTCGCGCTTGGCGCACGCCTTCTCTGCAGCGGCCTTGAGTTCCTGCTGCTTTGCATCGAGGGCGGCCAACTGCTGCTGGCGCGCGACCATCTCTTCATCGGTCAACGTATGGAGTTGATTCACAAAGCGCTGAGCATCTTCCCACTCCTTCCTCTTGCCGTTGGTCAGCTCATACACCTTGGCTCCTATCTTGGAATAGACATCCACTCCGGTAATCTTCTCCAGGATTTCCGCTTTCTCGTCGTCCTTACTGTTGAGGAAGCGGGTAAACTCCCCCTGTGCGAGCAGGGTGGTGCGGCAGAACTGACTGAAGTCAAGCCCCACGGCGGCGCGAATCTCCTGCCTGATTTCCCCATCCTTGGTCAGTGTAAGGCCCGTACCCAGGTTTGTGAGCTCCCAGCTCTTCGTCTTAATGGCACCGCTGAGCTTCTTGCGTGCGCGAGCCACTGCCCAGGTGGCTTCGTAGGAGATGCCGTTGCTGCCCAGGAAGGCGAGGGTCACCCAGGCCTCGGCAGTATTGCGGCGCATCAGCTGGCGGGGGTCGTCAATCTTCACCTCCTTCTCCGCATCGAGGGTCACGCCCTGCATCTTGGTGTCGTAGAGGCGAGGCGTGTCGGCATAGAGCGCCAGGCAGATGGCATCGAGGATGGTCGATTTGCCTGCGCCCGTCTTACCGGTAATGAGGAACACTTCGCTGCTGGCCAAGGGTTCAGCCTCGAAGTCTATCACGGCATCTTCTATGGATGCAATATTGTGTATGGTCAGTTTCTGAAATTTCATGGTCGGCTACTGTTTTATATTAGTTTCTCTCCTCTTCCCTCACGGCTTCGAGGGTTTGGCGGAAGAGCTCCTGCAGCTCCTCATCGAAGGCCACCCCGATGTCCTCGGCATAGCGTCTGGCCAGGTCGATGGGTTCTTCGGTCTTGAACTCCTGAACGGACATCACCTTCGCCTCTCGCTGCCTGTTCACCGCCCTGTGGGTCTGGATGACGCAGAAGCGGCATTGCTTCGCCTCGGCCAGCTGAAGCGCCTCGCCTTGGGCCTCGGCGGGCAGGAAGTCGTCCACCTCCACGCTCAACCGGATGTAAGCCTTCTGGTCATCAGGGAATTCCGCGAGCCTCCTCTTCGCTTCCTCCCAGGTGGCTACGCCATCCGTAGGGAGCGTGACCAGCGGACGGGGATTGAGTATCTGCACCTCACGCACCAAGGGAGCATCGCCATGCGCACCCAGCTCGACAATGGAGACGCTGTGGGGATAGCTCTCGTCAAAATTCACGGGCAGCGGCGTGCCCGAATACCTCACCCGGTGCCCTCCCCCACGAACGAACTGCGCATGATGGATATGCCCCAGGGCCAGGTAGTCATAGCCGTTCCCCATCTCCTTCAGGTCATAGGCATCAATGCCTCCCACGGTGCGCTCCGAGGCCTGCTCATGGCCGGTAAAGTCGCACCCTCCGACGGTGGTGTGGGCAGCGAGGATGACAGGCAGGTTGCCGCTGTTGCGCCTGGCCACAATGTCCAACAGTTCCTGAAACAAACCCTTGGGCATATTCCGTTCGTTGACATAGGGCACGGCTATCACATACCCCCGTCCATCAATCTCGACAATCAGATTCTCCTTCTGATCGGCGTCCACACTACCGATGGTATGCACATTCAAACTTTTCCAGGGGGTGCTGAATATCTCGTGCTTCGTGCTGCTGTCGTGATTGCCGGCGGTCACGACGATGGTCATCCCGGGGCACGCCTTGTGCATCTCCACCAGGACGTTAGTGAACAGGGTTTGCACGGCTGCCGAGGGCTGAGGCGTGTGATACACGTCGCCACAGAGCAAGAAGAGGTCCGGTTGCTCCTCCCGGACGATGTTGGTCAGCTGAAGCAGCATGGCCAGCTGCTCCTCCGTCCTGTCGTAGCCATAGAGCGTATGCCCCAGGTGCCAGTCGCTTGTATGCACTATCTTCATTGCTTATTCCTTTATTTCTATGTTTATATCACCACAAAGGTACTCCTTTTTTCGGAAAAAGAGGCCCACTCGCGAGAAAAACGCATTTTTCTTGCATCTTTCAGAAGAAACCCCTATCTTTGTTGGCCAAGAAACTAACACTTGCTGCTATGGAGATACAAGCCAACTATATCAAGCGCATCGAAATCAATGCGCTGTGGAACCGATTCAACATCGCCTGGGACCTGAGGCCTGATGTCAATATCCTCTCGGGCATCAACGGCGTGGGTAAGAGCACCATCCTCAACCGCTCGGTCAGCTACCTGGAGCAAACCACCGGCCAGGTGAAGAGCGACGAAAAGAATGGCGTACACGTCTTCTTCGACGACCCGCAAGCCACCTTCATCCCCTACGACGTCATCCGCAGCTACGACCGTCCCCTGGTGATGGGCGACTTCACCGCCCGCATGGCCGACCCCCACGTACGCTCGGAGCTCGACTGGCAACTCTACCTGCTGCAGCGGCGTTACCTGGATTACCAGGTCAACGTGGGCAACCGCATGATTGAGCTGCTCAGCTCTCCCAACCCCGACGACAACATGCGAGCCGCTGAGCTCTCCAAGCCTAAGCGCCTCTTCCAGGAGCTTATCGACCAGCTCTTCAGCTACACCGACAAGCGCATCGACCGCCTGAGCAACGAGATAGCCTTCGTGCAGGACGGCGAACGGCTCATGCCCTACCTGCTCTCCTCGGGCGAGAAACAGATGCTCGTCATCCTCCTCACCGCCCTGGTGCGCAACGGACAGCATTGCGTGCTCTTCATGGACGAACCCGAGGCCTCGCTCCACATCGACTGGCAGCAGAAACTCATCGGCATGATCCGCCAGCTCAACCCGCAGGTGCAGCTCATCCTCACCACCCACTCACCTGCCGTCATCATGGAGGGATGGATGGATGCCGTCACCGAAGTGAGCGACATCTCCTGCCAGCTCCACCCGTAAGTCTTTTGTCAATAGTCAATAGTCATTAGTCAACAAGCAACCGTCATGCCCACCACGCTCCGCAACAACCTGACGTCAGCCTATATCGAAGCTGCCAACCGCCTCTCGCCCAAGAAGGCGCGCAAGCGCATCGTGGCCTATGTGGAGAGCTATGACGACATCGCCTTCTGGCGCTCCATCCTCTCTGCCTACGAGAACGACGAGCGCTACTTCCAGGTGATGCTCCCCTCGCAAACCACCCTCTCCAAGGGGAAGAAGATGGTGCTGATGAATGCCCTGGAATCCACCGCCCTGGGCAGCAGCCTCATCGCCTGCGTGGATAGCGACTACGACTACCTGCTGCAGGAGGCCACTGCCACTTCGCGCAAGCTCAACGCCAACCCCTACATCCTGCAGACCTACGCCTACGCCATCGAGAACTACCAATGCTTTGCCGAGGGGCTCCACGAGGTCTGCGTGCTGGCCACACTCAACGACCGCCACGTCATCGACTTCGCCGACTTCCTCCGCCGCTACTCCGAAACCATCTACCCCCTCTTCCTCTGGAACATCTGGTTCTACCGCAACCACGACACCCATACCTTCCCGATGGCCGATTTCAACGGCGTAACGCGCCTTCAGGAGGTGAGTGCTGCCCGTCCCGAACATGCCCTCGAGCTGTTGGCCGCCCGCGTGCGCAAGAAGCTCAACTGGCTCGGAAGCAAGTTCCACAGTCAGCGGAGAGCCGTGGAGGCCCTGGGGCAACTGCTCCGCGGCCTCGGCCTCGTCCCACAGAACACCTACCTCTTCGTGCAGGGACACCACCTGATGGACAACGTGGTGCTGAAGTTGCTCACCCCCATCTGCACCCAACTCCGCCGCGAACGCGAGCAGGAAATCAAGCGGTTGGCACGCCACGAGGAGCAGTTCCGCAACGAGCTGACCGGCTACGAGAACTGCCTCGCCTCGCCCGAGCTCATGCTCCGCAAAAACGACCACTACAAGAACCTCAACCTCTACCAATGGGTCTGCCACGACCTGGAAAACATCCTGAAGGAGGAAAAAGTTAGCGAAAATGTTGAGTAATCGCATAAGAATTACTACTTTTGCAGGCTGAAAATGAAAATGATTATCACAAAACAGACAATATGGAATTAGCAAGTAAGTACAACCCCGCTGAAGTGGAGGCCAAGTGGTACCAGTATTGGATGGACCACAAACTGTTCAGTTCGAAACCCGATGGACGTCAACCCTATACCATCGTCATCCCGCCGCCCAACGTCACGGGTGTGCTCCACATGGGGCACATGCTCAACAATACCATCCAGGACATCCTGGTGCGTCGTGCCCGCATGGAGGGCAAGAACGCCTGCTGGGTGCCTGGAACCGACCATGCCAGCATCGCCACCGAAGCTAAGGTGGTCAACAAGCTGGCTGCCCAAGGCATCAAGAAGCGTGACCTGACCCGCGAAGAGTTCCTCAAGCACGCCTGGGATTGGACAGAGGAGCACGGAGGCATCATCCTCAAGCAGCTCCGCAAGCTGGGTGCCTCGTGCGACTGGGACCGCACGGCTTTCACCATGGACGAGAAGCGTAGCGAGAGCGTGCTGAAGGTGTTCGTTGACCTCTACAAGAAAGGACTCATCTACCGTGGCTTGCGCATGGTCAACTGGGACCCCAAGGCACAAACCGTGCTCTCTACCGAGGAGGTCATCTACCGCGACGAGAAGAGCCACCTCTTCTACCTGCGCTACTACGTGGCCGACGCTGATGTCAACCCCGTAAAGCCTACGGGCGAGGAGGGCGAGGTGCTCCATCAGGATGCTGACGGTCGCTACTATGCCGTGGTGGCCACCACACGTCCCGAAACCATCATGGGCGATACGGCCATGTGCATCAACCCCAAGGACCCCAAGAACCAGTGGCTGCGTGGCCATAAGGTGGTGGTACCCCTGGTAGGTCGCGTCATCCCCGTCATCGAAGACCGCTATGTGGATGTGGAGTTCGGTACCGGTTGCTTGAAGGTGACTCCCGCCCACGACGTGAACGACTACGCCCTCGGTAAGACCCACAACCTGGAGACCATCGACATCTTCAATCCTGACGGCACCATTTCTGAGGCAGCAGGCCTCTATGTAGGCATGGATCGCATGGAGGTGCGCAAACAGATTGCCACCGACCTGCAGCAAGCCGGCTTGATGGAGAAGGTGGAGAACTACGACAACAAGGTGGGGTACTCCGAGCGCAACCAGGACACGGCCGTAGAGCCGCGCCTCTGCAAGCAGTGGTTCCTCTCCATGCAGCACTTTGCCGACATCGCCCTGCCCCCCGTGCTCGAAGGAAAGCTCAAATTCTATCCCACCAAATATGTCACGACCTACCGCAACTGGCTGGAGAACATACAGGATTGGTGCATCTCGCGCCAGCTCTGGTGGGGTCACCGCATACCCGCCTATTTCCTCCCCACTCCCGAAGGTGAAGAGGAGAAGTACGTCGTAGCCCTCACCGTGGAGGAGGCCCTCGAAGAGGCCCGCAAGATGCCTGGTTACGAGAATATCACGGCTGACCAGCTGACGCACGACGAGGATGCCCTCGACACCTGGTTCTCATCCTGGCTTTGGCCCATCTCCCTCTTCGACGGCATCAACAACCCCGGCAACGAGGAGATAAAGTATTACTACCCCACGACCGACCTCGTGACAGGTCCCGACATCATCTTCTTCTGGGTGGCCCGCATGATCATGGCCGGCGAGGAGTATCTGAAGGACGTGCCCTTCCGCAGCGTCTATTTCACCGGTATCGTACGCGACAAGCTGGGACGCAAGATGTCGAAGTCGCTCGGCAATTCACCCGATCCCCTCAAGCTGATTGAGGAGTATGGTGCCGACGGTGTGCGCATGGGCATGATGCTCTCTGCACCGGCCGGCAACGACATTCTCTTCGACGAGAGCCTCTGCGAACAGGGACGTAACTTCAACAACAAGATATGGAATGCCTTCCGTCTGGTAAGCGGCTGGCAGGTGAGCGACGAGGTGGCCGCACCTGAATCGGCTCAACTGGCCGTGAAGTGGTTTGAAGCCAAACAGAACGCTGTGGCAGCCGAGGTGGCCGACCTCTTTAGCAAGTACCGCCTGAGCGAAGCCTTGATGGCTGTCTATAAGCTCTTCTGGGACGAATTCTCGGCATGGTACCTGGAGATGGTAAAGCCCGCTTACGGTCAACCCATTGCCCGCGAAATCTATGATGCCACCATCCGCTTCTTCGACAGCCTGCTGCACCAGCTGCACCCCTTCATGCCCTTCATCACCGAAGAGCTCTGGCAGCACCTGACCGAGCGCCACGATGGCGAAAGCCTGATGGTCAGCCCCATGCAGTCGGCATCGGCCTTCGACACCACGCTGTTGGCTGAGTTTGAAACCGTGAAGGAGGTGGTCAGCAACATCCGCGCCATCCGCCTGCAGAAGAACATCGCCCAAAAGGAGACACTCGAACTGCAAGTGGTGGGCAGCAACCCAGTAGCTGCCTACAACGCCATCCTCGTGAAGATGTGCAACCTGAGCGACATCCGCGTCGTTGAGAGCAAGGCCGAAGGGGCAGCTGCCTTTATGGTAGGCACCACGGAGTATGCTGTCCCCCTGGGCAACCTGGTGGATGTGGAGGCTGAAATCGCCCGCATGGAGGCAGAGCTGAAGCACAAAGAGGGCTTCCTGGCCGGCGTGATGAAGAAACTGAGCAACGAAAAGTTTGTCAACAACGCTCCTGCTGCCGTCATCGAGTTGGAACGCAAGAAACAGGCCGATGCAGAGAGCATCATCCGCTCACTGAAGGAGAGCATCGTGGCGTTGAAAAACATGCAATAATCGGAAAAATAGGCCATAACTGTGATGCAATAACAAGCGCAATGCTGTAGGTAAAGTGGCTCATTTAGGAAATCTTTAGCCATATTTTCCATAATATATGGATTATTACTAGGATATTTCTTAAAAAGCCCTTACCTTTGCACCACGTTTTTTTCATAGAGATTTAGATTTAAGGTTAGAAGAAATGTGGAAGTCGTGAGACTTCCCTTTTTTTATGCCCAATATTTTGCCCATTTATTTTCTAGCTTCAGAAAGTTGATTTATCTTTGCGCACCATAAAGCGCATGAATAGCAAGAAATCATTCAGCACGACGAAAAGAAGAGATAATTAACGCCATGAAAGCAATAGTATTAACGAGATATTGGAAACTGAACCTCACCCTACTGTTTGGCTTGGTGTGCTTCCTGTTTTGGGCCCTAATCTATCCCCACCACCTCACCTATCACGAGCAGTTACAGCTCTTTCTGTGGGATGCCGACTACTGGTGGGCCGCCTGGAGCGTTCCAGGAGGTGTGGCCGACTACCTGGCCGAATTTCTTACCCAGTTCTTCCTCTTCCCCTGGTTGGGGGCAGCTGTGATGGCCTTACTGCTGATGGCCATCCAACAGATGGCGTGGCAGCTGGCTCGTGAGCTGGGTGCCTCCGACAACCACTATCTCTGTTCCTTCATCCCCACGCTATTGCTCTGGGCACACCTGATGGATGAGAGCGTGATGCCTTGCTATGCAGTCGCCCTGCTCCTTTCACTTGTAGCCGCCTGGGGCTACTTGACTACCCAGGGGAAATGGCATCGCACCGCCTATGTGTTGATAGTCACCCCTCTACTCTACTGGGCCATCGGTAGTGCCCACTTCGTGTTTGCAGGATGGCTTATGCTTTATGAGCTGCTGCGCAACATCGGCCGCAAAGACCTTTGGTCGGGCATAGGTATCGTCTGGGGCGTAGGGGTGCTGGCCGTGGCTGTTCCTCTGCTTGCCGTTCTATTTGCCCCCTATCCAGCTTACCGTTTGCTGTGTGGGATAGATTACTACCGCTATCCCGAGGTGGTGCCCTGGGCACAGCTAGCCCTGCTTCCCCTCTTTGCCCTGATGCCACAGCTCATGGCTTGGCTGCCAAAAAGCACCTGCCGCTGGATGAGAGGAATGGAGGCGCTTCTCCTGGTGGCCGGAGGTGGTTTCCTGCTTGCTGAACGTTGCGACACGGAGAAAGAGGAACTGATGCGCTACGACTACTTCGTACGCAACAGGCAATGGAGCAAGGTGATTGCTCAAGCCAACGAGAAGGCACCGACCTCACCCTTTGGGGTCACCTGCCTAAACCTGGCATTGGCTAAACAAGGCTTACTTGCAGAGCGAATGTTCGCCTATTATCAAAACGGCACGGAGGGGTTGCTGCCCACCTTTGAGCGTGACTACATCTCTCCGCTCCCGCTGGGCGAAGCATTCTATCATATCGGCATGATCAACAGTGCCCAACGGGTAGCCTTCGAAGCGATGGAGGCTATACCTAATTATAAAAAGAGCGCACGCGCCATCAAACGGCTGGCCGAAACCAACCTGATTAACGGGCAGTATGAGGTGGCTGCCAAATACCTGCGAATGCTGCAGAAGACGATGTTCTACGACCGTTGGGCCGATCAGGCAATGGCTTGCCTCTACCAGGAGAAGAGAATCAATGCCCATCCCGAATGGGGGTGGCTGCGGCAGGTGAGATATACCGATGACTACCTCTTCAGCGAGGACGAACTGGTGGATATGTTGGGCCTGCTCTTCATGCACAACAAGCAGAACCGCCTGGCTTACGAGTATATGATGGCCTACGTCATGGAGCAACGCGACGTAGAGCGCTTCATGCACTACTACCCCCTGGGACGCGAAGTAGGTTATAAGCACATCCCCCGCCACTACCAGGAGCTGCTGGCTTTTGTCTGGACACAAGAGCACAGCAATTTCCAGGGTGTACCCTGGAGCCTCTCTTCTGAGGTAATGAACGAAGTGGGTGAATTTGCCCGCATCTACCTCTCCAAGAAGCCTGATAGACAAGCTATGCTACAAGCCCGCTTCGGCCACACCTATTGGTATTATTTACTCTATCCCTCACGTTAAAAAAACGACATGACCATGAAAAAGAATAAGCTATCGCGTAAACTGTGGCACCAATACCTCCTGCCCCCTTTAGTCATCGGATTGTCCGTATGGTTCTGGCTCTCACTGGATGATACCATCGAGAACCCCAAGCATCAATCTGGATATCCTCCTATCTATCCCGATTACTGTGGCGTAACCATCCCCTGCAATATTGCCCCGATGAACTTTTCCTTGAAAGGCGAGTGGAAGAAAGTGGATGTACAGGTGGAAGGAGGGCGTAGCGGTTCGCTGCACGTCAGAGGGAAACAGGTGATATTCAATAGAGCAAAGTGGCAGACGTTGCTCGCAGAGAATGTTGGGGATACGATCCATTTCACCGTCTGCATCAAGGACAAAGAGGGATGGACACAATATGATGCCTTCCCCATGGCCGTTACGGCCGATTCCATCCCCTACGGAGTAGCCTACCGGAAGATAGCCCCTGGCTATGAGGTGTATAGCCACATGGGCATCTATGAGCGCACGTTGGCCGATTACCACGAACGCCCGTTGTTGGAGAACACACAGGTACCCGGCATGTGCCTCAACTGCCATACGCTGCATCGTACAGACCCCTCCAAGCTAAGCCTGCATATCCGCGGCAAACATGGAGCTACCTTAATGCAACGCGACGGCGAGCATGAGCTGCTCAACACCAAGACCGACTCCACCCTGTCGGCTTGCGTCTATCCCTATTGGCATCCATCAGGCGAGTACATAGCCTACTCGGTCAACAACACCCGCCAGTCATTCCATACCGTACGCGAAGAGCGCATCGAGGTGTTCGACCTCGCCTCCGACGTGGTAATCTATCATCCAGCGACCCACCGCCTGCTCCGCTCCCCCCTGCTGCAGCGAAGCGAGTCGTTCGAGACCTTCCCCGTCTTCTCTGCCGACGGTAGTAAGCTCTATTTCTGCTCCTCCAAGGCCCAGGAGATTCCCTCCGGCTATCAAGACATCCACTACGACCTTTGCAGCATCGACTTCAATCCTGCAACGGGCGAGTTTGGCCAACAGGTGGATACGTTGCTGAAGGTATCTACTCAGGGCAAGAGCATCTCCTTTCCCCGTCCCTCCTACGACGGGCGATACCTCGTCTATACCCTCTCCAACTATGGAAACTTCTCCATCTGGCACAAGGAGGCCGACCTCTGGCTGCTCGACCTCGAGCAAGGCACCACCCGTCCGCTCAGCGAAGTGAACAGCGACGACACCGAGAGCTTCCACAACTGGAGTGCCGACTCGCGCTGGATGGTCTTCAGCAGCCGCCGGCATGGAGGGCTTTACACCCGACTTTACTTCACCCACATCGATGCGCAAGGCCATTTTTCCAAGCCCTTCCTGATGCCGCAAAAGAGTCCCTGGGAGTATGAAGACGAAAACATCTATTCCTATAATGTACCCGACTTCACCTCTGCTCCTATCCAACTCGACCGCCGGGATTTAGAGAAGGAG
>JBJEKS010000203.1:0-2256 GCA_051878755.1 Bacteroides sp.
AAACCATTCATCCTTATCGGAGCACGCTCTGCAGGCGACTTGATGCAACTGGATCTGCTCTCGCAATATGGCGAAGTGTATGTTACCACCGAAGATGGCTCACAAGGCGAGAAGGGCTATTTGACGCAACATTCCCTGCTTCAGAAGCAGTCGTTTGACCGAATCTACAGCTGTGGCCCTAAGCCGATGATGATGGCTGTAGCACGTTATGCCAAAGCCCAAGGTGTGGATTGCGAGGTCTCATTGGAGAATAAAATGGCCTGTGGCATAGGTGCATGCCTCTGTTGCGTGGAGAATACGAACGAAGGCAATCTGTGTGTTTGTAAAGAAGGTCCTGTATTTAATATAGAGAAGTTATTATGGCAGATTTAAGCGTAAAGATTGGCCAATTACAGATGAAGAATCCTGTAATGACGGCCTCTGGTACATTTGGCTACGGTGAGGAATATGCTGATTTCATTGATATATCGAAGATTGGCGGTATTATCGTAAAGGGCACTACGCTGCACAAACGTGAAGGGAATCCCTATCCACGCATGGCCGAAACCCCGTCGGGGATGCTCAATGCCGTAGGCCTGCAAAACAAGGGAGTGGATTACTTTGTAGAACACATCTATCCACGCATCAAAGACATTGATACGCAAATGATTGTAAACGTATCAGGCTCGGCCATTGAAGACTATGTAGCTACCGCAGCACGCATCAATGAGTTGGAACACATTCCTGCCATCGAGCTGAATATCTCATGCCCCAACGTCAAGCAGGGCGGCATGGCATTCGGTGTGACCACGAAAGGAGCTGAGGAGGTGACACGCGCTGTGCGTGAGGTGTATCATAAGACCCTGATCGTAAAGCTATCACCCAACGTGACTAGCATAGCAGACATAGCCAAAGCCGCCGAACAGGGCGGAGCAGACAGCGTATCACTTATAAATACGCTGCTCGGCATGGCAATCGATGCCGAAAAACGCCAACCGCTACTTTCCACTGTCACCGGAGGCATGTCAGGTGCCGCTGTTAAGCCTATCGCGCTACGCATGGTCTGGCAAGTGGCTCAGGCAGTGAAGATACCCGTCATCGGACTGGGAGGTATCATGAACTGGAAAGATGCCGTAGAGTTTATGCTGGCTGGTGCTACGGCTATTCAGATTGGCACGGCCAACTTTATCGATCCTACAGTAACGCTGAAGGTGGTAGATGGCATCAACGACTACCTGGAACGCCATGGTTTCGCCTCAGCTGCCGACCTGGTTGGTGCGCTGGAATCACCCAACAAGTAAAGTCTCCCTAAGGGCGCAATGAAATGAAAAAGGAGCACGGTTATTTCAGTACAGCCGTGCTCCTTTTTCTTGACAACAAGAATTTATTTCTCCAGCAGGTCAGGACGCAATCTTTTTGTCCTTTCCATCGACTGTTGGAGCTCCCACTCCTTAATTTTC
Source organism: Bacteroides sp. (assembly GCA_051878755.1). Classification (GTDB taxonomy): domain Bacteria; phylum Bacteroidota; class Bacteroidia; order Bacteroidales; family Bacteroidaceae; genus Bacteroides. The sequence goes on from JBJEKS010000203.1 coordinate 1,440, forward strand.
GCCTCATGACCTGAGAGTAAAATATCCGGAACTTTCCATCCCTTGTAGTCAGCAGGACGAGTATAGACAGGAGCGGCCAGCAGATTATCCTGGAACGAGTCAGACAGGGCCGATTGTTCATCACTGATTACGCCCGGAATGATACGCACTATCGCATCGGCCATGACAGCTGCGGCCAGTTCGCCACCGGTCAGCACATAGTCGCCGATGCTGATTTCACGTGTGATGAGATGCTCACGGATACGGTAGTCAATCCCTTTGAAATGCCCACAAAGTATAATCAAGTTGCCAGCCAACGAGAGAGAGTTTGCTATCTGTTGGTTGAACTGCTCGCCATCGGGAGTTGTAAAGATTACTTCATCATAGTCACGCTCGGCCTTCAAGCTGTTTATGCAGCGTTCAATAGGCTCAATCTTCATCACCATACCGGCAAAGCCACCGAAAGGATAGTCATCCACTCGACGATACTTATCCTCGGTATAGTCACGCAGATTATGGATGTGGATTTCGGCCAGCCCCTTGGTCTGGGCACGCTTCATGATGGAGCAATTGAAGAAGCCTTCAATCATCTCGGGCAACACAGTAATAATATCTATTCGCATAGGTTTAATCATTTGTTTGTTTACGTTTCAAGCGCAAAAATAGTACAACTTGCGATGATAAACAAATGCAATACAATTTTTCTCATACTTATTTGCTCCAAGACATGGTAGTTTGGCGGAAATGATGTATTTTTGCATCCGTCCATCACTAACGATGAGTATAAAAAAGGTATGAATGATATAAAGGAAAGAATCGAGCTGCTGCGCGATACGCT
>JBJEKS010000204.1:0-2243 GCA_051878755.1 Bacteroides sp.
GCTTCCCCGTGGAGATGATCGTACGTGGTTACCTCTGTGGCTCTGCTTGGCGTGCTTATAAGAGTGGCGTGCGCGAAATCTGTGGCGTCCGTCTGCCCGAAGGCATGAAGGAGAACGAGAAGTTCCCCACGCCCATCATCACCCCCACCACAAAGGCCGAGATTGGCGAGCATGATGCCGATATCTCGAAGGAGGAAATCCTGGCTCGCGGACTGGCTACCCCCGAGGAGTATGCCCTGCTGGAGAAATATACCCTGGCTCTCTTCCAACGTGGTACGGAGATTGCTGCCCAGCGCGGACTGATTCTCGTGGATACCAAGTATGAGTTTGGTAAGCACAACGGTCAGATTTACCTGATGGACGAAATCCACACCCCCGACTCCAGCCGCTACTTCTACAGCGAAGGCTACGAGGAGCGCTTTGCCAAGGGCGAACCTCAGAAGCAGCTCTCCAAGGAGTTTGTGCGCGAGTGGCTGATGGAGAACGGCTTCCAGGGCAAGGCCGGACAGCAGGTGCCCGAGATGACCGACGAGATTGTTAAAAGCATCAGCGACCGCTACATCGAGCTTTACGAGCACATCACGGGTGAGACCTTCGTGAAGGAGGATGCCGGCGACATCGCCGCACGCATCGAGAAGAACGTGACCGACTACCTGAAGTAATCCCTCAGCGGAAAGTACGGAAAGCATGGAATATCCCCAAGAGAAAGTAAGGCCGCAAGGCTATGGCGACGGGAGCAAGCGCGAGCAGGTGGAGCAGATGTTTGACCACATCGCTCCCACCTACGACCGCTTGAACCACACCATGTCGATGGGTATCGACCGCCGTTGGCGCAAGCAGGCCATCCGCGCCCTCATGCCCTATGCCCCACAGCAGCTGCTCGACGTGGCCACGGGCACGGGCGACTTTGCCCTGCAGGCCTGCAGCTTGCTCCATCCCGCGCAGCTCACGGGCATCGACATCTCCGAAGGCATGATGGAGGTGGGGCGCGAGAAGGTGAGGGCAGCCGGCCTCGAGCAGACCATCCGCTTCGAGAAGCAGGACTGCACGCAGCTCACCTTTGCCGACGAGACGTTTGATGCCGTGACCGTAGCCTTTGGCATACGCAACTTCGAGCACCTGGACCTTGGGCTCTCGGAGATGTGTCGCGTGCTGCGGCGTGGAGGCCATCTGGTCATACTCGAGCTCTCCGCCCCCGAGCGTTTCCCCATGAAGCAGCTCTACCGCCTTTATGCCGGATACTTCATCCCCGCCGTAGGTCGGTTGATTTCGCGCGACAAGGGAGCCTACACCTATCTGCCCGAGAGCATCCAGGCCTTTCCCCAAGGCGAAGTGATGCAGGAGGTAATCCGCAAGGCAGGCTTCACCAAGGTCACCTTCCAGCGCCTGACCTTCGGCGTATGCACCCTCTACATCGCAGAAAAATAATGTTATAGCATGTAGGGGCGGACCTATGTGTCCGCCCTGAAAACCGCAACGGTGCATTTTCAAGTGCATGGTTCTGGGCAGACACATAGGTCTGCCCCTACAGTGATACTAACGGTGACCGTGACGGTGGTAGTGACAGAGGCAGGCTTTCAACTAAATTGCAGAAGAGCCAAATAAAATAGAAAAAAATAGCTTGTAACTAGAAAAAAATGAAGCAATACGGACTGATTGGTTATCCCTTGGGACACTCGTTCTCCGTGGGGTACTTTAATGAGAAATTCAAGGCGGAGCAGATTGATGCCGAGTATCTTAACTTCGAGATACCCAGCATCGACAACTTCATGGAGGTGGTGGAGCAACATCCCAATCTGTGCGGATTGAACGTCACCATCCCCTATAAGCAACAGGTCATTCCTTACCTGGATGAGCTTGACAAGACGGCAGCCGCCATCGGGGCGGTCAACGTCATCAAGGTGATTCGTCAGCCCAAGGGGAAGGTGAAGCTCGTGGGGTATAACTCCGACGTCATCGGCTTCAGCCAGAGCATCGAGCCGCTCCTCACCTCCAGCCACACCCATGCGTTGGTATTGGGTACCGGTGGCGCGTCGAAAGCCGTCTTCCACGGCTTGAAGAGCCTTGGCGTAGCGCCCGTCTATGTGTCGCGCACCAAGCGGGAGAACATCCTCTGCTATAACGACCTGACCCCCGAGGTGATGGCGCAATACCACGTGATTGTGAATGCCTCGCCCGTGGGCATGTACCCCAAGGTGGACCAATGTCCCGACATCCCCTACAACCTGCTTACCTCCAATCAC
>JBJEKS010000205.1:0-2240 GCA_051878755.1 Bacteroides sp.
CGCCCGACCAGGGGGCGTAGTCGAAGGCGTTCCATGCCCCTTGCAGGTGAGCGGGGGGAGCACCTTGGCGCGAGGAGGCAATGAGCAGATAGCGTCCGATTTTCATCATGCGATAGTTAACGTTTATCTGTTATAACGGCCGCAAAGGTAGGGAAAGTTGTCCAATCAGGGGGTAAGAAGCGTCCAAGATGACATCACTTATCGTCCAATCGGGAGAAATACGCAGGAATTTGCTTCTGGCGATGGGTGGTTTCGGTATTTCTTTATCATTTTGCCGAAAGAAATGAAAAATTGTTGTACCTTTGCCGCCCGAGAAGAGTGCAGTGGGCCGGTCTGTCGCTTGCATCCTGGTGATGTATGAGGAAAGTCCGGGCAACGCAGAGCATCCCACTTCCTAACAGAAAGTTGTCCGCGAGGGCAAAGTAACGCAGAAGAAAATAACCGCCCCGGCCTCGTGCCGTGGTAAGGGTGAGAAGGTGGGGTAAGAGCCCACCGGCTCTGTGGTGACACAGAGGCCGTGCGTCTTGGGAGTTGTAAGGTCATGTAAACCGGCGTTATGAGGGTTGCTCGCCCAAGCCGGAGGGTGGACCGCTAAAGTGAGCATGGCGACATGCCACGCAGATAAATGACAGGCACCTCCGCCACGCGTGGAGGTACAGAACCCGGCTTATAGGCCAACTGCCCTCTTCTCTTTTTTATTATTAAGCATACACCAACTCCACAGCCAATGAACAGACGCATCAGCCAACTCTGGAAGTTCCTCACCTACGACATCTGGCGAATCACCGAGGATGAAGTGACGCGCACCACCTTCTCGCTGCTCACCGTAGTCAAGACCATCTACCTCTGCATCAACAATTTCACCAAGGACCGACTGCCCAATAAGGCCTCGGCGCTGACCTACAGCACGCTGCTGGCCATCGTGCCCATACTGGCCATCGTCTTTGCCATTGCCCGCGGGTTCGGCTTCGACCACCTAATGGAGAGCCAGATCATGGAGGGATTCGGCGGCAATACGGAGACCGTGCAGTACATCCTGCGCTTCGTTAACTCCTACCTGGCGGAGACGAAAAATGGCATCTTCATCGGCGTAGGCCTGGTGATGCTGCTCTGGTCGGTGCTGGTGCTGATCAACAACATGGAGGCTACCTTCAACAACATCTGGCAGGTGAAGAAGGCCCGCAGCGTCTATCGCAAGACCACCGACTACCTGTCGATGCTGCTGCTCATGCCCATCCTGATTGTGGTGTCGGGCGGTCTTTCCATCTTCATCGGCACGATGGTGAAGAATTTCAGCGACTATGCCCTGTTGGCTCCGCTGGGCAAGTTTCTGATTCGCAGCATACCCTATCTGCTCACCTGGTGCATGTTCACGGCGCTCTATATCTTCATGCCCAATACGAAGGTGATGTTCCGCCATGCGCTCATCTCGGGCATCCTGGCCGGTACGGCCTATCAGCTCTTCCAGTATCTCTATATCGGTAGTCAGATGTGGGTGTCGCGCTACAACGCCATCTACGGTAGCTTTGCCGCCTTGCCCCTGTTCTTGCTCTGGCTGCAGGTGTCGTGGACCATCTGCCTCTTCGGGGCACAGCTCACCTACGCCTGTCAGAACATCGGCAACTTCAGCTTCGACAAGGACACGCGCAACATCAGCCGCCGCTACCGCGACTTCATCGCCATACTCATCACCTCGCGCATCGTGAAACGCTTCTGTCGGAACGAGCCGCCCTATACGGCCTCGGAGCTGAGCCAGCAGTATCAGATACCGCTGAGGCTGGTCAACCATACGCTATTCAAGCTGCAGGAAATCAAGCTGATTCACGAGGTCTCCACCGACGAGAAGAGCGAGGAGATAGCCTATCAGCCCTCGATGGACGTAGGGCAGCTCAGCGTGGGCTTGCTGCTCAACCGCCTGGATAGCCACGGCAGCGAGGACTTCAAGATTGACACCGAGCAGACCTACAGCCACGAATGGAGCGTGCTGATGCAGGCCCGCAAGGCCTACTTTGAGCAGGTGAACGACGTATTGCTCAAGGAGCTTTAACGATGTTGGAGCTCAAGGTGCCGTGATGATGTCGCTGCTCAAGGCGCTGTGACTGCGTGCGGTTCAAGGGGTTCTAGTGCAATTTAGTTGATGGTCTGCCTCTGTCATTGTCACAGTCCCTGTCATTGTCCCTGTCATTGTCGCAGTCATTGTCACTGTAGGGGCAGACCTATGTGTCTGCCCAGAACCATGC
>JBJEKS010000206.1:0-2224 GCA_051878755.1 Bacteroides sp.
CTCAATCTATCTACATAATATGCAAATATTTGTGCTAGAACACAAAGCAGTTATTGTTTTTGAGGATAAATGTCTGTGTCAGCAGCAGAAGGCGATTAATCACCTGCTTCGACAACAATGGTCCAAGTCTTCTTGTTACCATTGGCTGCGGTAACCTCATACTGATGGTCTGCAGTCCAGTCTGCGGGAATACCCAGCTGAGGAGCATCGCCGATAGGCTTAATGGTAGCTGCGGATGAAATCGTCACGTAAACCACCATGTCTTTCTCAGCGACTTCCTTATAAGCAGCAGGAATGTTATACTTTGAGTAACGGATAGTGCAAACGCCCTTGGAAGGATCCGCCTCATCAGTTACATAGGTTCTGCTGTAAGCAGAGATATAAACCTGATTGACTTTCTCTGCTCCAGTACCCGGATGAATCTCACCGGTCTTCCAGCGATACTCGCAATCCACACGGGTGATGTCGCATCCGTCGAACACTTCCAGCGTTTCCAGGTCGTGTTCCAGACAGGAGGTTGCAACTACTGCCACAAGCAGGGCAGCGAAAATATTTAAGAACTTTTTCATAATCGTATATCTTTAAGAATTACCACTCTTGTGTATAATTGTCTTCAATGCCGTACGTTTTGCGCAGATCCAGGAAGCTCTGGTTGATGGGCAACAGGTAGCGACGCTCTGAGAACTGACGCTCGGCAGCACGATTGATAGTAACCTGATTAACCAGAATGGTCTTACGCTCGTGGTCAATCTGAATCATGTGTACGGGGCGGTTCAAAGCCTGTACGATGCCACCGGGCTGTTCACCTTCGTTGGCATAGTTACCGTACTTACCCCAACGCAGGTAGCTCCAGTAGAGATCACCGCCTTCGTTCACCATTTCGCAGTTACGCTCGCGGATGTAGTCCTTCCAAGCCTCCTCTTCGGTAGAAGCCGTCGAAGGAGCCAGACCACCGTGTACGGTGCGGGTCTCGTTGAGTGCAGCTACAGCATTGGCAATCTGACCCTTCAGCAGGTAAGCCTCGGCCAGGTTCATGTAAGCTTCGCCCACACGAGCCAGGTTGAAGTGGATGGCCATGTTCAGGTTGTAGTATGCACGCGGGAAAGACTCGATACTGCTCTTACGCCAGTAATAGTTGGTCGTCGTGGTGTACCAGCCACCCTCTTCCTTATCGCGGAAACCACGATACATGTTACCACCGTGGAACAACTCAACATCTTCGTTGAACCACTTGCAACCGTCATAAACTACGGCTGTATAGAAGCGCTTGTCGCGGTTCTCATACATGAGTTGACTGATGTTCTTCTTAGCACCATCCTTCAACGTAGCATAACGCGTAATGATAGGATAGTTTTCATTCGCATTCTGGAAGTCCATCGGGCAAGGCATTCTGCGGTCACCGAAAGCTTTATTCTGGTAAGTATCCACGGGATTATCAGCCGTCACCGTAGAGGGATCCAGATCATCCGTGTTGTTGACCCATTGTGAAGCCTCATACCAAGGCACTGCTTCGCCAGTAGCATCGTCGTTCACCAAGAACTGGTCAACCAAGTCCTGCGTAGGCCAGAATACACCCCAAGCTTCAAAGGTAAGGCCATTCTGGTCTTTCAGCAAAGTAGCATAGGGATTATTACCTACATCACCCGGCTTTACGTTCGGGAATGTACGCATAGTTTCATAGAAACTTTCAAAGTATGTATTCTTGTCCTCACGGTAGTAAGCCCAAAGAATCTCAGGATTATACATATCCGTTTCATTGAACATACCCGTAGAGGTAGTCAGCAGGTTGCCTTTATTATCCACCACCTCCTTGGCTGCATTGAGCGCAATGTCTAAGTATTCATTGTTCTTGGTATAAGCGTATGCCTGCAGTGCAGCTCTACTCAGGATGACCTTAGCAGCCCACTTGGTAGGCACACCGTAAGGCTGGCTGTCCTCCATATTGTCAGCAGCATACTTCAAGTCATCGATGACGTACTTGTAGCTCTCCTCCACACTCTTGGTCAAGGGGATGGTACAAGTCAACGAGTCAGAAGAATCGAATACCTGCGTCACGGGAACAAAACGCCCCATCAGACGAGCCTGCTTGAAGAAAATCATACCACGCAACAGGTGACCATGAGCCGTCAACTGCTTTTTGGCATCTTCAGTCAAGGTTGTGGAGGCCTCCACATTCTCAATAATCATGTTGGCACGACGCAGATAACCGAAACGACTGCAGCCC
>JBJEKS010000207.1:0-2222 GCA_051878755.1 Bacteroides sp.
CCATCAACGACGACTACGAAGACAGCAAGGTGAAAATCAACGACTACCACTCCACCGACGAAGGATTTAGAAACTTAGTGAAGAAATTTGGTACGCACGTGATTGCTTCGGCCACGCTGGGCGGCCGTCTGCGCTCAAGCACCACCATCGACGTGTCGAAGGTGACCAAGGAGTACGACCTCGATGCCTTCGCCAAGATGTCGTACAGTGGCATCGTGGATGCCTCGGCCAGTGTGGAAGAGAGCTACAAGAGTTCATACGAGCAGAACAAGAGCGCTTGCAGCACCACGGTGACCGCCTGGGGCGGATCCCGTTCGCTGGCTACCGAAGTGGCCTTTGCCCGTGGTGATGAGGAAATCAACAATGCAGTGAAGGCATGGATCAATGACCTCAACGACAACGAGCCATCCTGGGAGTACATCGGTCCGGCTGACAAACTCGACCTGATTCCCATCTGGGAGCTTTGTGCACGCAAATCACGTAGAGACTCGCTGCAGACATTCATTGAAGAGAAGCGCTATTTAGAGAGCACAACCTCCTATGACCTCGGCGTGATTGGTCACCTGACAGATGTAGATGCCCTCGAAGAAGAGATGAACGATCCCAACTACAAGGGTACCCTGATACGCGACATCAACATCGGTAAGGAGGGCAACAAGACCATCGCCAAGCTCTGCAGCGAATTCATCCCGGAGCTGAACAAGAAAGGCCGCATATTGGTGTTCTACCCTGTGCTGAATGGCGCTGTCAAGTGGAACTTAGGCTACTTCCCCGGCAATGAATACCTCAAACCGGCCCGTATCTCGAACTATGGCGGCGAAATCAAGGTGGTGACCCGTACTGACGAAGAGAAAGGCTGTCCGCGCGAAATCTATCTGCGTGGAGCCAGTATCACGGCTAAGGAAATTGACGGCGAAACGGAGATTGTAGAAGCCTCGGCCCAAGACTTCTTCCTCCGCACCTATAAATTCGATGAGGGCGGCGACAAAGAGCTGGGCGACAGATTGGGCAACTACCCCGTAGTGAAGGTGTTCAACAACATCTGGATGCGCGAGAACTTCAGCGGTTCAAGAACAGGAGGGGATAGCAAATATATGAGCGATATCTATTCGTATCCTGTCTATTGCCGTCCATCCAATACGGATATCATGCTCTATAAGGTTTACTTTGCAGTCGGTCAGTCTACACTGGCACCGCCCAACTGGAATTCTATGAATTACGAGGATATGGAGCACATCATGGAGGAGCTGAACAAGTACGAGATTGACAAGACCGCAGCCTTCCTTGACGGTGGGGTATTGGGCATAGACATTCCCTTCAACGGACGTGCATATACCTACAACTATATGAGTTCATCTGCTTTCACCTACGAGGATATAGATAAGGCCGGGTACCTGGCGGTTTATGATAAACGCAAGGGCAATCTACAACGTTGCGGCTACAAATTTGATACGGAGGGAATCACCTATCGTGATTTCATGGTCAATACCATAGAATACTGCTTCAGCGTGCGCTTTGTGCAACCCATTGAATAACTCATCTTACGCATCACATGATGAACAGATATTATCTTAGCTTTTGGGCGTGGCTGCTGATGGCAGCCATGGCCCTCTGCTCCTCCGCATGCAGCGATGATGATACGCCGGCGGAAGGGGGTGATGACCCCCAACTGAGTGAAGAGGAGCTGGCCGAACTGGCTGCTGCCGACCGACTGGAGGCGGCTAATTACATCATCCGTGCCTTTGCCGGTTTGGACGAACTGCCCGACAACTGGGAAAACACCACCTTTGCCCCCACAGAGGGCGTGGTAGTGGATGAAGCCACCCCGGGCGTGCGCTACGTCATCGTAGAGAGTCAGGAAGCTGCCGACCAGTATTTCCCCAACATCACCCCCGATGAACTCCGCGAGGAGACCGCCAACGGCTATCAGCTCGTGGTGAATGGCTTCGGCACGCTCACCTACCAGCGCACAGCTACAGCCACCTGCTTTGGCGTGGTGACGGTGAACCTGTCGCAGATGCCCACGCTGACAGAGATTCGCTTAGTGCCCGAAAGCGAGGTGCCCACCAACGCCAAGTATGACGGCAAGCCCTACTACGGCATCGGCAGTCTGGTACGCGAAAAGAGTACCCAGCGCCTCTACATCTGCGTGCGTCCCTCGGGAGGCCCCAACCGCAAGGAGTATGCTTACTTCGTCTCCTTCGACCCGCAGACCATCACCA
>JBJEKS010000208.1:0-12229 GCA_051878755.1 Bacteroides sp.
ATTCTGCGTAGGCACATGACCGCCGCCAAGGATAAGAAAATTACACTCAGCCATCATCTCCTCCACATAGGGAGCCGACCGTCGGTCAAGCAGCTCATACCATTCAAACTCAAAGCCCACCTCCTCGAAGGCTTGACGCATGCAGTTGGAGCAATGCTCGCTGAAATCCACGTCATCGGGGTGAGTAGTAACAAAAACTGCCCGTATCGGATGAATCATGGCCTGTCGTAAATTATCCAAAAAGCCATTAGCCGGATTGATGGCGCCATCCATCGCCACACTCGGACTACTCGTGAGAAAATATTTCATTTGTTTTTTTTCTTATATTTTTTTGCAAAGTTAGTTTTTATTCTTAGTTTTGCAAAGTCTTTTTGCAACTAAACACGGATTAATAGGAAACATTATGATAAATTTTGTATTCATTTCGCCCAATTTCCCTGAGAAATACTGGCAGTTTTGTGACGAACTGCAGAAAAACGGAGTACGTGTATTGGGTATCGGCGATGCGCCGAAGGAGTCACTTAGCGAGGAGCTAAAGCGTTCGCTTACTGAATATTACCCAGTAAGCGACCTCGGTGATTACAACCAGATGTATCGTGCCGTGGGCTATTATGCCTGGCGTTATGGCCATATCGACTGGATTGAGTCGAACAACGAATTCTGGTTGGAGATGGACGCACGCCTGCGCACCGATTTCAATGTGACTACGGGTGTAAAGCTGGATGGCATAGAGGCCTTCAAGGAGAAATCTGAGATGAAGAAGTACTATGCCAAGGGAGGTATCCGCACAGCTCGCCAGGTGAAAGCATCTGAGGGACTTGAAGCCGCGAAGCGTTTCTCGGTAGATGCCGGATTCCCGTTGTTTGCCAAGCCCGATGTGGGCGTAGGCGCAGGCGGTGCACACAAGATTGACGATGTGGCTGCCTTGGAGCGCTTCTTCCACGAAACCCCACAGGTGGAGTACTACGTCATTGAAGAGTACGTCACGGGTGACATCTGTACCTACGATGCCGTCATCAACTCCAAGGGCGAACCGTTGGTGGAATCCATGTGTGTCTGCCCCCCAAGCATTGCTGATATTGTCAACTATAACCTGGACTCAACTTACTACGTGGAAAAGCACATGTCGGAGAACCTGCGCTTTTGGGGTCGCCGCACCGTGGAGGCCTTTGGCGTAAAGTCACGTTTTGTCCATCTGGAATTCTTCCGCCTCAATAAGGCCCACCGCGGACTGGGTGAAGTGGGTGACTTCGTGGCACTGGAGGTGAACATGCGCCCAGGCGGAGGCTATACACCCGATATGATCAACTACGCCCACAACATCTCGATGTTCAAAATCTGGGCTGACATGATTGCCTTCGACTATCGTACCACTCCCGACCCGCACGACGACTATTTCTGCGTCTTTGCTGGCCGCCGCGACAACTGCAGCTACGTGCTCGACCATCAAGCCATGCTCGACAAGTACCGTGGTGCCATCATGATGAGTCCCCACATTGCCAAAGCATTGTCTGGTGCCATGGGCGATCAGGCCTACATCGCACGCTTCCGCACTGCTGAAGAGCGCGATGCTTTCCTCTACGATGCCTGCAACCGGAAGTAAGCCCCCTAATCACTAATCATTAATCACTAAAGCACTAATCACTAATGCACATAGAATATCATAAATGGTGGAGCTACAACCTCTGCCGCGAAATGGAATATAAGATTTTTGGCCACGACGGACAAGCCGTACTGGCCTTTCCCTGCCAGGATGGCCGCTTCTACGACTGGGAGAACTACGGCATGATTGGCGTACTGGCTCCGATGATTGACGCAGGACGTATCCGCATCATCTGCGTGGATGGCATCGACTGGGAGACCTGGTCGAACCGTGGGGCCGATAAGCGCTGGCGCATTGAGCAGCACGAACGCTGGTTCCACTATGTGGTAGATGAGCTACTCCCCAACCTGCGTGTCAACGATTGGCAACAGTTCATCACCACAGGTTGCTCGATGGGTGGATTCCATGCCGCCAACTTCTTCTTCCGTCGCCCCGACCTCTTCAACGGCATGTTGGCCATGAGCGGTCTCTACCACGCCTCCTACGGATTTGAGGGCTACATGGACGACCTGGTCTATGCCAACTCTCCGCAGGATTTCCTGCAGCAGATGCCATCCGATCATCCCTGGATGCAGCAGTACCGTGAACGCAAAATCATCTTCTGCGTTGGTCAGGGCCGTTGGGAAGAGGACCTTCTCTGGAGCACGCGTGAGATGGACCGCATCCTCAAGGAAAAGGGTGTGAACAACGCCTGGTTCGACTACTGGGGATACGATGTGGACCACGACTGGCCTTTCTGGCGCCAGCAGGCCCCCTACTTCCTCGACAAGATGGTGGACTGATGCACCTTCGACTGAACATATTGCTGCTGTGCCTTCTCCTTCTGCCCGAGGGATGGGCACAGCAGCATTCTTTTCGCATGGTGAGCTACAATGTGGAGAACCTTTTTGACTGCTCGGACGATTCACTCAAGGCCGATGACGAATACCTGCCGGAAGGCTACCGTCACTGGACTCCCAAACGCTACCGCCACAAACTGAATGAAATAGCCAAGACACTACTAGCACTCGGTCATGAGGATGAAGCACCGGTCCTTGTAGGGCTCTATGAGGTAGAGAACGAGCAGGTCATGAAGGCATTGACGCGACAGACACCGTTGCGAAGCGTTCGCTACCGCTACCTGATAACCACCTCGGACGACGTACGCGGCATCGACATTGCCCTGCTCTACCGTCCAGATTGCTTTCATCTGCTCTCCTCACAATCCATCCGGGCTAACCTCCCCGGCCAACGTCCTACACGAGATATCCTCCATGTCAGCGGCACCTTCTTTGCTGCCACGCGCGATACGCTTGACCTGTTCCTCCTTCACCTTCCCTCGCGCATGAGCGGAAACCATGAGACGGAGCCTTACCGCTGCCATATTACCCAGAGAGTCCGTCAAGCCATCGACTCCCTTTACCTTGTGCGTCAGCATCCCTGCATCCTGCTCATGGGCGACTTCAACGAAGGGCCTGAAGGCAAGGCTCTTACCGAGGTGCTGCAAGTTAAGCCACTTCCCCAAAATAGCAAGCCAACTGACACCGCCCTCTATAACCTGCTTGACCAGCGCTCCCCCTCATCACTTCGTGCCATCAAGGGCAGTTACAAATATCGTGGCCATTGGGAACTTATCGATCACCTGCTGGCCAGCGGCACGTTGCTTCAAGCAAAAGAAAATCACCTTTACCTCCTCCCTGAGACAGCGGAAGTGGCTCCCCTCCCCTTCTTGCTTACCGACGACCGCCTGCATGGCGGACAGTGCCCATTCCGCACCTACTATGGCGTCAATTATCTAGGAGGTCCCAGCGACCACCTTCCACTGGTCGTAGAAATCATTTCGCTATAAAAAAAAGCCCAAAGGCCTTGACCCTGGGCTTTTTTTTTATAGAAACAATAATTGATTACTCTTCTGTCTGCTTAGCTTCGAACTCCTTAATCAGCTTATCCTGTACATCGCCAGGAACCAATTCGTAGCTTGCAAACTTCATGATAAACGAAGCACGTCCACCAGTCAGCGAGCTCAGCGCCGTAGAGTAGGAAGACATCTCCTTCAGAGGCACCTTGGCTGCCAGCTTCTCGTAACCAGCCTCACTGCTCATACCCATAATCATGGCACGGCGTCCCTGCAAGTCGCTCATCACGTCACCCATCTTGTCGCTCGGTACAAATACCTCTACGTCATAAATCGGCTCAAGAATCTTCGGGCCTGCATTCTTGAAGGCCTCGCTGAAGGCATTGCGTCCTGCCAGCATGAAGGAGATTTCATTGGAATCAACCGGGTGCATCTTACCGTCATAGACGATAACGCGCACGTCACGAGCATATGAACCTGTCAACGGTCCCTGCTCCATACGCGACATCACACCCTTCAGGATAGCCGGCATAAAGCGTGCATCAATAGCACCACCTACTACGCAGTTGACAAACACCAACTTGCCGCCCCACTCCAGAGGAATCTCTTCGGTACCCTTCACGTTCATCTTGAACTCCTGGTTGCCGAACTTATAGGTATCAGGTGCAGGCATACCCTCGTAATAAGGCTCCACAATCAAGTGTACCTCACCAAACTGACCGGCACCACCCGACTGCTTCTTATGACGATAGTCCGCACGGGCAGCCTTCGTGATGGTTTCGCGATAAGGAATGCGGGGTTCCTCAAACTTAATCATGATTTTCTCATTGTTCTCCAAACGCCACTTCAACGTGCGCAGGTGGAACTCACCCTGTCCATGCACGATGGTCTGACGAAGTTCCTTCGACTGATCGACAACCCATGTGGGATCCTCTTCACGCATGCGGTTGAGCACAGCCATCATCTTCTCTGTTTCAGCCTCATTGACAGGCTTGATGGCACGTGAATACTTTGAGTTGGGGTACTTAATGAAGTTGAAGCGACTCTCCGAGCCTTTGCCGTTGAGCGTATTACCGGTGTGCACATCCTTCAGTTTCACGGTGCAACCTATGTCACCGGCAACCATCTCCTCTACCTTGATGCGGTTAGCACCGGCGCAAGCGTAGATTTGTGCGATACGCTCCTTAGAGCCTCGGTCGGCATTGGTGAAATCATCACCCTCATGCACGCGACCGCTCATTACCTTGAAGTACTGCACGTCGCCAATGTGGGGTTCAACAGCTGTCTTGAAGAAATAGAGCGAAGTGGGTCCGTTAGAATCGGGGTTAATAACCTCACCTCGCGTATTGTGAACAGGAGGCATTTCATCTACGAAGGGTACTACGTTACCCAGGAACTCCATCAAGCGACGTACGCCCATGTCCTTACCTGCGCAGACGCAGAATACGGGGAACATGCCGCGGCAAGCCAGTCCCTTACGGATGCCTTCGCGCATCTCGTCTTCCGTGAGCGACTCCTGTTCAAAGAATTTCTCCATCAGTCCCTCGTCATGTTCAGCGGCAGCTTCCACCAACGCCTTGTGCCATTCAGTGGCCTTCTCCATCTCCTCGGCGGGCACATCCTCAATCGTGGGAGCACCACCTTCAGGACCCCAGGAGTATTTCTTCATCAGAAGTACATCAATCAATGAGTTGAAGTTAGGACCTGTAGCCAGCGGATACTGAACAGGGACTACTTTTGAGCCATAGATGGAGCGAAGCTGCTCAAGCACCATATCGTAGTCGCATTTATCATTATCCAGCTGATTGACAAGGAAGATCACAGGTTTTCCCAGCTTCTCGGTGTAGCGGAAATGGTTTTGTGTACCGACCTCAGGACCATACTGTCCGTTGAGCAGCAGGATAGCGGTATCGGTCACGTTGAGTGCTGTGATGGCAGCACCTACAAAGTCATCACTTCCCGGGCAGTCGATGATGTTCAGCTTCTTGCCGTTCCACTCTACGTGATAAACGGTAGAGAACACTGAGTAACCATACTCCTGTTCTACGGGGAAATAGTCGCTCACGGTGTTCTTGGCGGTGATTCTTCCGCGACGTTTTATAATACCACTCTCATAGAGCAGGGCCTCAGTGAGAGTGGTTTTACCTGAGCCATCATTGCCAAGCAGGGCAATGTTCTTAATTTCACTTGTCTGATATACTTTCATGTTTACTGAAGATTTAAAGTACATACTGCGAGGCATAGCCTCATTAATTTGGGCGCAAAGTACTCATTATTTTTCAACCAGACAACAAAACCCCGTGTGTTACAAAACTATGTTTTGCAGCATGTTTCGCTTTATCACACTTACTGCTAGCGATTTAAAGAGCGAATCTGCGGCGAATAAAGCCTTCAATAAAGGTCACCGTTTCGTCCAATCCCAGCTGTGAGGAGTCGATACAGAGGTGATAAGAGGCAGCAGCACCCCATTGCTTGAAGGTGTAATAGTTGTAGTAGTCGGCTCGCTTAGTGTCCGCTTTTTCAATCCACTCCTCGGCCTTATCCTCGCTGATACCATGAGTGGCACATAAGCGCTTGATGCGTTCATTCATGGAGGAAGAGATGAATATGTTGACACAGCGTGGGTAGTCACGAAGGATGTAGTCAGCACAACGTCCCACAAACAGGGCTGATTGCATTTCAGCCAGGTGCCGAATGACATCACTCTGCACCTTGAAAAGCGCATCGTTACTGAGGCAATTCTTCGAAGCCACGGCACCGTCACCTATGAAGGGGAAGCGCATCCCCCAGAAGTTACTCAATGCACTCTGCGAGGCCTGTTCGTCGGCCTTCTCAAAGAACTCAGGACAGAGGCCACTCTCTTCAGAGGCCAATCGGATAAGTTCCTTGTCATAAAAAGCAATGTGAAGCCGGGCTGCCAGTTTTTCGGCAATCTCATGTCCTCCACTACCCAACTGACGACCGACGTTTACGATGAAATTCTGATGTTCATTCATTGTTGTTGTTATTTAGCTACAAGCTACGAGCTACAAGTAATAGTGATTAATTCTTTATTCTTAGGGAATCCAGCTCCTCTTCTGTGCCTCGGAAGATGTTCAAGTCCACCCGTTTGCTGACTCCGGGTACACGGCCCTTGTCGGTGTGTTGCCAGAAATGCCAGGGACCATCGTAGCTGACACTGTCCACGTAGTAGTGGGCTATCCAGTAAGGGTATCGGTTGAAGAGACTGTCACTGAGGTACTTCGTTCGGAACTTGAAGCCGGAGTAGATGATGGGCTTTACATGATAGTGAGCCTCTACGCGGTCAAGCCATTGGTGTACGCGCCGCTTCAGTTCCTCCTTCGAGAGACTACCTCGCTCCTCCACATCGAGTACAGGGGGAAGGTCACCCTGCTCTAGGGCCACATGCTGGATGAAGAAGTCGGCCTGGCGGTTGACATCGCTCTTGGGGTTGAAGTAGTGATATGCCCCGCGTATCATGCCATGCTCACGCGCCGAACGGAAGTTGACATCGAAGGTCTCATCAGCCAGGTCACTTCCCTCAGTGGCCTTCATGAAGACAAAGCGCAGGGGGAAAATGGGGTTATGGTGATAAGCCAGCTCGTCCCAATCCACTGTGCCTTGATGGTGAGACAGGTCTAGTCCATGGATGGTATAGCGCGAAGGCAGACAGACTCCATACTCCTGAAAACCGTAGCAAGGCCTCCAACGGTAAGCATAGGGTCTCACCGCAAACCAGTAGAAGAGGAATCCGAAGGCGACCACAATGACCAGAGAGACCAATATCCGCTGCCAAAGCGGCATCGGTCGTGTGGTCACGGCTACAGGCTTCTGCACCCTGGCTTGTCCTCCTCTTCGGGAAACGCGCCCCTTGCGGCCTTTCGTTGGCGAAGTCGTCGAAGTACGCGAAGTACGCGAAGAATTCGTAGCAGTCGGTGGTTTTCTTGTAGTCTCTTTCTTAACCATTTAAACAATCATTCTACATTGACGTAGAGCCTTTTTGGCACTTTCAGCTCGTAGGAATCAGCTTTCAGCTTGTAACGAATAAAAACTAGAGAAAGGGCAGACTCCTTTCCAAAGAAAATTCATCTGCCCTTCGTCTTACAATTTTTCAGTCCAAAAACTGTTTCAGTTTTTTATTTGCTCTGCTCCAGTTGCAGGGTCTTGGTCGGCTGGTCGCAAACCTCCGTGGGACCGAAGTACTGGATGGGACCGGGATAGACGTAGTCAGTCTCCATGGCCCAGCGGTCGCGGTTGGCAGCGAAGGCCTGGAAGGGCTTGCCATCGAGCTTCACGAGGGCCTTCTGGATAACGGGCTTCATCTCGCCGTGACGACGCTCCATGTTCATCATCATCGTGATGGGCACGCCACCGGCAATCCATTCTTCAGCAGGAGCCGTGGTATTGCGAACGGACGACATGTAGCCGGTCTTGCCATTGGCGATAAGGGCCGATGCAGCGAAACCGAGCGAGTAGCAGTAGTCAGCATCAAAGTTAGAGGGAGCAGCGCAGCGGCCTTCGTAGCCGAAGAAGTGGTGCTGTGCAGCAAACTTGCCCACATACTTGCCCTCTTCCTTCCACTGAGCCAGCTTGGTGCCTACCATCTCTGAGAGCAGCTTCTCGGTCTCGATGAGCGATACCTGTACGTTGCCGTGGGGGTCACGGTCGAGAGAGAGCTGACGAGCCACGCCTTCGGGCAGGCTAGCGTAGATGGCTGAGTTGGCCGGTGACAGCTTGCGGATGATGTAGTCGCGCTGTGCAGACTTCTTGATCTGAGCAAACTCTTCGGCGTTGTGAGCCAGGAAGTCGTTGAGCTCAGCAATCAGTCGCTTCATGGCAGGGATGAATTCAACGAGGCCTTCGGGGATGAGCACGGTACCGAAGTTGTTGCCTTGGGCAGCACGGTCAGCCACCACCTTGGCGATGCTCGTCACGATGTCGTCGAGCGACTGGTCTTTGGCTTCTACCTCTTCACTGATGATGCAGACGTTGGGTTGTACCTGCAGAGCGCACTCCAGGGCGATGTGTGAAGCCGAACGGCCCATGAGCTTGATGAAGTGCCAGTATTTGCGTGCAGAGTTGCAGTCGCGCTGGATGTTGCCGATAACTTCTGAGTAGGTCTTGCAAGCCGTGTCGAAACCGAAAGAGGTCTCAATCATATCGTTCTTCAGGTCGCCGTCGATTGTCTTGGGGCAGCCGATAACCTGTACGCCATAGTTCTTTGCAGCATAGTATTCGGCCAGCACACAGGCATTGGTGTTGGAGTCGTCACCACCGATGATGACCAGCGCCTTGATGCCCAGTTCCTTGATGATTTCGTAACCCTTCTCAAACTGCTCCTCTTTCTCCAGTTTGGTACGGCCAGAGCCGATGATGTCGAAACCGCCGGTGTTACGGTACTCGTCGATGATGTCGGCTGTCAGTTCGATGTAGTTGTGGTCCACCAATCCGCCGGGGCCGAGGATAAAGCCATAGAGTCGGCTATCCTTGTTGAGCTTCTTGATGCCGTCGAAGAGGCCGGAGATGACGTTGTGACCGCCAGGAGCCTGTCCGCCGGAGAGGATGACACCCACGTTGATGGCAGGGAAGGTAGCAGCCTCATCGGCCACTTCAAACTTCACCAGGGGCATGCCATAGGTGTTAGGGAACAATTTCTTAATTTCTTCCTGATCGGCTACAGACTGTGTAGCAGCGCCATCAACGGCCTTCACGTGGCCCTTGAGCGCTTTCGGAAGTTTGGGCTGATAGGCAGCCCTTGCGATTTGCAATGCACTTTTAGTCATTTTATTTATCTATTAAAGGTGTTCAGTTAATCTCTCTATGGTTTTTAATTTCCGTGGCAAAGTTAGCGAAAAATCCGGAAACGACAACATATCAGTCCCATTTTTACGCACTCACAACGGCAAGAGGCCCCTCTTAGAGGCCAAAAGCTTTGGCAAGGGAGAAAAATGCTGTATCGACTTTGCAAGGCAGGGTCACTTCGTCGGGCTTCAGAGCGAAGTAAGCCACCTTGGCAGCCAGTGCGGGCTTGTCGTGGAAGAACTCCGTCAGCTCCTCCACCACCCTGCCTCCAAGGGCCGGATGGGGCAACAGCAGGAGCCTGCCCGTCTCCTTGGCGTCAAGGGCCAGCTGCAGCAGGTTGACGAAGAGCTCTTCGGTTGTGGTCATCCCTGCCGTGGGCACGGCTGCAAACTGCATCTCGCCTACGGGTGTCTGGCAAGCCTGTCCGTTGAGCTCGGCCAGCTTGCCGGGCCTGCAGCAAGCCACCTCATCTACACCCTCACGATGGAGTAGCAGCACCTGCAACTCGTGCTTCCCCGGCTTGATGCCTGCATCCAGGGCCAGGAAGGAGAGCCAGGTTCCCCAATCCAGCCGTGGCAGCTCCTCGGCACCCCCGGCGTCTTGAGGCGAACGGATAGGCTCCACCACCCCATTCAAAAAATCCACATCGAGCAGCAACACATGCTCAGCAAAAGCTATCTTATCGTCCATCATCATTGACATATCACAGGCTTATATACATTATTTATAATATAGAGAGTCCCTGCGCCATTCCAGTGGCAGGGCCATATCGGAAACAAAGGTAGCACAAACCTGTCAGATTACCAAATAAAAGCGGATTAATTTGGTACTCATCGTCAATTTGGTACTGAATCATGGCAATTTGGCACTCTCATATCGTAAAAATCCTGTCTTTTTGACATTCTATCAACTACATACCTGTAAAATTGTCAGCAAAAACGGCTTGGCAAAGCATTTGCACCCTCGTGAGTGATTTTTCAATTCAAAGAATAACTAAAGGAAGAAAGGAGATAACGAGTATGAATTTCAACGACTACACAATCAAAGCACAAGAAGCGGTGCAACAGGCGGTCAACCTGGCGCAAAGCCACGGTCAGCAAGCCATCGAGCCGGTGCATCTGCTGCAAGGTGTGCTGAAGGTTGGTGAACAGGTCACCAACTTCATATTCCAGAAGTTGGGCATGAACGGCCAGCAGATAGCCCTCGTGCTCGACAAACAGATTGAATCGCTGCCCCGCGTGCAGGGAGGTGAGCCCTACCTGAGCCGTGAATGCAACGAGGTGCTGCAACAGGCCGTGCAGCTGAGCAAGGAGCTGGGCGATGAATTTGTATCGCTCGAGCCGCTGCTGCTGGCCCTGCTGCGCGTGAAGAGTACGGCCTCGACCATCCTGAAGGATGCGGGCATGACGGAGAAGGAGCTGCGTGCAGCCATCAGCGAACTGCGCAAGGGCGAGAAGGTAACCTCACAATCCAGCGAAGATACCTATCAGTCGCTGGAGAAGTATGCCGTCAACCTCTGCGAGGCGGCCCGTAGCGGCAAACTCGACCCTGTCATCGGACGTGATGAAGAGATTCGCCGCGTGCTGCAGATATTGAGCCGACGCACCAAGAACAACCCTATTCTGATTGGTGAGCCGGGTACGGGTAAGACGGCTATCGTAGAGGGGCTTGCCCACCGTATCCTTCGCGGCGATGTGCCTGAGAACCTGAAGAACAAGCAGGTCTATTCGCTCGACATGGGTGCCCTGGTGGCCGGAGCCAAGTACAAGGGTGAATTTGAGGAGCGACTGAAAGCCGTCATCAACGAGGTGAAGAAGAGCGAGGGCGACATCATCCTCTTCATCGATGAAATCCACACCCTGGTGGGTGCCGGCAAGGGCGAAGGGGCCATGGATGCAGCCAACATCCTGAAGCCTGCCCTGGCTCGTGGCGAGCTGCGCAGCATCGGTGCCACTACGCTGGATGAGTACCAGAAGTACTTCGAGAAGGACAAGGCGCTGGAGCGTCGATTCCAGATTGTAATGGTCAACGAGCCGGATACGCTGAGCACCATCTCCATCCTGCGTGGACTGAAGGAGCGCTACGAGAACCACCACCACGTGCGTATCAAGGATGATGCCATCATCGCTGCCGTGGAGCTGAGTAACCGTTACATCACCGACCGTTTCCTGCCGGATAAGGCCATCGACCTGATGGATGAGGCTGCTGCCAAGCTGCGTATGGAGGTGGATAGCGTGCCCGAGGAGCTGGATGAGATTACGCGTAAAATCAAGCAACTGGAGATTGAGCGTGAGGCCATCAAGCGCGAGAACGACACGCAGAAGCTGGAGCAGATTGGCAAGGAGCTGGCCGAGCTGAAGGAGCAGGAGAGTGCCTACAAAGCCAAGTGGCAGAGCGAGAAGACGCTGGTCAACAAAATCCAGCAGAACAAGGTGGAGATTGAGAACCTGAAGTTTGAGGCTGACAAGGCGGAGCGCGAAGGCGACTACGGCCGCGTGGCCGAGATACGCTACGGCAAGCTGCAGGCCCTGAACAAGGAGATTGAGGAGACACAGCAGAAGCTGCACCAGATGCAGGGCGACAACGCCATGATCAAGGAGGAGGTGGATGCTGAGGACATTGCCGACGTAGTATCGCGCTGGACGGGCATACCGGTGAGCAAGATGATGCAGAGCGAGAAGGAGAAACTGCTCCACCTGGAGGAGGAGCTCCACAAGCGGGTCATCGGACAGGACGAGGCCATCGAGGCCGTAGCCGATGCCGTGCGCCGCAGCCGTGCCGGGTTGCAAGACCCGAAGCGACCTATCGGTTCGTTCCTCTTCCTGGGTACGACGGGTGTAGGTAAGACGGAGCTGGCCAAGGCCTTGGCGGAGTTCCTCTTCGATGACGAGACGATGATGACGCGTATCGACATGAGTGAGTATCAGGAGAAGCACAGCGTGTCGCGACTCGTCGGAGCGCCTCCGGGCTACGTGGGCTATGATGAGGGT
>JBJEKS010000209.1:0-2170 GCA_051878755.1 Bacteroides sp.
GGAGATCATCATCCGTCTGCTCGCCATGCCCGAGGACAAGGTGGCCCCGCAGGTGAAGTGTGAGTTCCGCCCCGACAAGGAGTTTGCTGCCGTGGGAGTACGACTCGACGCCACCATGAAGCGCCGCTACGCCCTCCACAACACCAACTTCCGCAACCTGGCCCGCAACGTCTCCCTCTCCTACGACGGCCGCTACCTCATCACCTCCATCTCGGAGAGCTTCGACACCAAGAACAGCCGCAGCCGCAACGAGCTGACGGAGGTGAAGACGGGCCGCGTCATCAACCCCGACCTGGACGGCAAGTGGCGCTGGATGCCTCGCAGCATCAAGCTCTACCGCACCCTCAAAGGGGCCAACGGCTACGACCTCTTCACCCTCGACCCTGCCACACAGCAGCAGGAGCTCATCGCTCAGGGCCTGCCCGAGGAGCGCTTCACCTGGGCACCCACGGAGGACTACCTCATCTGCTCGCTCTACGATGAAGGGGAGAAGGTGGATGGCCCGCTGAAGCGCCTCTTCCACCCCGACGACCGCATCCCGGGTGCCCGCGGACGCTCGCACATCGCACGCTACGACCTGGCCACAGGAGCCATGGAGCGCCTCACCTACGGCAGCCACAGCGTCTATCTGAACGATATCTCGGCCGACGGTCAACGCCTGCTCTGCTCCACCTCGAAGCCCAACATCACCGTATGCCCCTACGACCTGAACGCGCTCTTCGAGATTGACCTGCAGACGATGAAGGTAGATACCATCGTGGCATGGGATGCCTACGTGCGCAGCGGCTCCTACTCGCCCGACGGCCGTCAGCTGCTCGTTTCAGGTAGTCCCTCGGCATTCGACGGCATTGGCAAGAACTGCGGCAAGCTGCCCATCGCCAACGACTTTGATACACAGGCCTTCATCCTCGACCTGGCCACCCGCCAGGTGGACCCCATCACGAAAGAGTTCAACCCCACGGTAGAGCCCATCAGCTGGAACCCCACCAACGGGCTGATTTACTTCAACACGACGGATGCCGACTGCGAGCACATCTACACCTACTCGCCCAAGACACGCCGGTTTGAGCAGCTCCCCCTGGCTGAAGAGGTTATCTCCCGCTTCTCCATCCCCGACGGCAACCCCAACGTGGCCGCCTACATCGGCAGCGGCTACACGAGTGCCTACGTGGCCTATACCTACGATGCCCGCAAGCGCACCTCCAGCCTCGTAGCCAACCCGATGAAGGAGATGCTCGACGAGATTGAGCTGGGTGAGGTCAAGCCCTGGCAGTTCACGGCCAAGGACGGCACCCTGATTGACGGCCTCATCTGCCTGCCTCCCTCGTTCGACGCGTCGAAGAAATACCCCCTCATCGTCTATTACTACGGCGGTACCACCCCCACCACGCGCGGCATCCTCTCGCCCTACAGCCCGCAGGTGTTCGCCTCGCGCGACTACGTGGTCTATGTCATCCAGCCCAGCGGCACCATCGGCTACGGGCAGGAGTTCTCGGCACGCCACGTCAACGCCTGGGGTGACTACACGGCCGACGATATCATAGAAGGTACGCGTAAGTTCCTCGATGCCCACTCCTTCGTGGATGGCAAGCGCGTGGGCTGCATCGGTGCATCGTATGGCGGCTTCATGACGCAGTACCTGCAGACCAAGACCGACCTGTTTGCAGCCGCCGTGTCGCACGCCGGCATCAGCAACGTGACCAGCTACTGGGGTGAAGGCTACTGGGGCTACTCCTACAACTCCGTGGCCGCCGCCAACAGCTACCCCTGGAGTCATCCCGACCTCTTCACGAAGCACGGGTCGCTCTTCAACGCCGACAAGATCAACACCCCGCTGCTGCTGCTCCACGGTTCATCAGACACCAACGTGCCCACAGGCGAGAGCATCCAGCTCTACAACGCCCTGAAGATTCTGGGCAAGCCCGTGGAGTTCATCCTGGTGGATGGCGAGGACCACTACATCAGTGATTTGGAGAAGCGTGCCCAGTGGCACAAAGCCATCATGGCCTGGTTTGCCCGCTACCTGCAGGATAGCCCGGAGTGGTGGGATGAGCTCTATCCCGAAAGGCACTGGTGAGTTGCTCACCACTGCCTTTCGCAAAGGCCTTTTTCGCCTGGCCGCGGGCTTCACAACCTCTCCCCGTCCCCTCTCCTTGCCTAAGGAGAGGGG
>JBJEKS010000210.1:0-12048 GCA_051878755.1 Bacteroides sp.
ACTTGAACCAAGGACCCTCTGATTAACAGTCAGATGCTCTAACCGACTGAGCTAACGAAGAATAAGCAATTCACTTAAAGGAGCTCTTCGTCTTGGACTTGAACCAAGGACCCTCTGATTAACAGTCAGATGCTCTAACCGACTGAGCTAACGAAGAATAAGCAATTCACTTAAAGGAGCTCTTCGTCTTGGACTTGAACCAAGGACCCTCTGATTAACAGTCAGATGCTCTAACCGACTGAGCTAACGAAGAGTGTTTTTTTCTGAATTGCGGTGCAAAAGTAATAGGAATTATTGAAATATGCAATATCTTTGCAAAAAATTTTGTGAAAATGGAAAAAATAATTGGATTAGGCAATGCGCTGGTCGATGTTTTGGCCCGCGTTGACAACGATGAGATACTGGAAACAATGGAGTTGCCGAAGGGTAGCATGACGTTGATTAACGACGATAAGTTCCTTAAAATCAACGAGTACCTACTGCAACAGAATACCAAGCTCTCCAATGGAGGGTCGGCCGGGAATGCCATCCGGGCCCTTGCGCACCTGGAATCGGCCACGGGATTCATTGGAAAGGTGGGAAATGACCTTTACGGCAATTTTTTCCGCAAGGAGCTGAAAAAATTGGGTATCGAGGATAAAATGCTCGTCTCGGCAGAGCGCCCGTCGGGCGTGGCCTCCACTTTTATCTCCGATGGAGGGGAGCGGACTTTCGCTACTTTCCTGGGGGCAGCGGCCACTTTGCAACCCGAAGAGCTCACGCAGGAGATGTTTAAGGACTATACCTATTTATTTATAGAGGGCTATCTGGTGCAAGACCACGACCTCATCCTGCAGGCCATCGAACAGGCCAAAGCAGCAGGACTGCAGGTCTGTCTCGACATGGCCAGCTACAACATCGTGGAGGAGAACCTGGATTTCTTCAAGATGCTGCTGAGCAAGTATGTAGATGTGGTGTTCGCCAACGAGCACGAGGCACGCGCCTTTACCGGTCTGGAACCCGAGGAGGCACTCGAGGTACTGGGTAAGCTCTGCAGCATCGCCGTGGTGAAAGTGGGAGCGAGAGGCACCTACATCCGCAAAGGCACCGAGATGATGCACGTGCCGGCCAGCGACGTGAAGCATCCCACGGACACGACAGGTGCAGGCGACTTCTTTGCAGCAGGCTTCCTCCACGGCTTGACCTGCGGACTCTCGCTCGACAAGTGTGGCCGCATGGGTTCGCTCCTGGCTGGCCACGTCATCCAAATTGTAGGTACCACGCTTACCCCCAACCGCTGGGAGAAGATCCGCCGCGGCATCAATGAAATCAAAGAGGGGTAATTAAGGATTAGGGATTACAATAATAATATAGAGATAACATTAAGTATATAGACAATGAACAGAATCAAAAAAGGCTGCCTCGTCCTGGGGACATCGGCGATACTGACCGGTGCGCTGATTGCAGGATTTGAGAGCGGCGACAGCCACAGTTTCAAAATGGCCAAGAGCCTGGACATCTTCAACTCCATCGTGCGCGAACTGGATCTCTTCTATGTGGATACCATCCAACCGGAGAAGAGCGTACGCGAAGGGATTGACGCCATGCTCTATGCACTCGACCCCTACACGGTCTATTACCCCGAAGAGGACCGCGATGAACTCGACATGATGCTCAACAACTCCTACGGTGGCATCGGCTCCATCATCCGCTACGAGCCGGAGCTGAAGCACACGCTCATCATCGAGCCATACGAAGGGATGCCCGCAGCCACCTCGGGACTCAAAGCGGGCGACATGCTGCTGGAGATGGACGGTAAGGACCTGACGGGTGTGACCGACTGCAGCAAGCTGCTGCGTGGACAGATCGGCACCGAACTGACGCTGAAGGTAAAGCGCCCCGGCACAGAGGCTCCGCTGGAAATCAAGCTGACGCGGCAAGCCATTCAGATGCCCCTCATACCCTACTATGCCAAACTGGAAGGCGAACGCTATGGCACGCTCAGCGGTCAGGTGGGCTACATCAACCTCAGCTCCTTCTCCGGCAACCCCTCGAAGGAGTTTAAGCAAGCCTTCCTCGACCTGAAGAAGCAGGGTATCACGGCCCTGGTCATCGACCTGCGTGGCAATGGCGGCGGATTGCTGGACGAGGCCGTGGAGATAGCCAACTTCTTCATACCCCGTGGCAAGACGCTGGTCACCACACGTGGCAAATCGGGTGAGACCATCGAGACCTACAAGACCTTGCGCGAGCCACTCGACACGGAGATGCCCATCGCCATCCTGGTGAACAGCGGCACGGCCTCCTCGTCGGAAATCCTGGCCGGCTCGATGCAGGACCTCGACCGAGCCGTCATCGTAGGCAACCGCACCTTCGGCAAGGGGCTCGTACAAACCACACGCCCCCTGCCCTATGGCGGCACCATCAAAATCACCACCTCGAAGTATTACATCCCCAGCGGACGCTGCGTGCAGGCCATCGACTATACCCACCGCAATGAGGACGGTAGCGTGGGCCGCATCCCCGACAGCCTGACCCACGTGTTCCATACCGCCATTGGCCGCGAGGTGCGCGACGGCGGTGGCGTGACCCCCGACTCGGTCATCAAGGCCAAGCAACTGCCCAACATCCTCTACTACCTGGTGAACGACAACCAGATCTTCGACTACGCCACCCAGTATGCCCTAAAGCACCCCACCATCCCCTCTGCAGAAGCCTTCCAGCTGACCGATGCCGACTATGCCGACTTCAAGACACAGGTCAAGTCATCCGACTTCAAATATGACCAGCAAACCGAGAAGCTGCTCAAGAACCTCAAGGAGATGGCCCGCTTTGAAGGCTACCTGAAGGATGCCTCCGCCGAGTTTGACGCGCTGGAGAAGAAGCTTCAGCACAACCTCGACCACGACCTCGACTACTTCGCTGCCGACATCCGCAGCATGATTGCCATAGAAATCGTGAAACGCTACTTCTACCAGCGCGGGGCCATCATCGAGCAGCTGAAGGAGGACGAAGAGCTGAAGGCAGCCGTAGCCATCCTGGCCTCCCCCTCAACCTACCGCTCCATCCTCCATTTGCCTACCGAATAAGAGGCAAAAAGCAAGTTTTTTTGAAAAAAACGGGAGATTTAGAAAATAAATGCCTATTTTTGCCGTGAAAGGCTGAGCAGGCAACTGCCGAGAGCCTGAAACTGACAATCCTGAACGACCATGAGCGAAGAGAACAATACCCCGAAAGACGACCTGGACGATGAAAAAAAGGTCCCCGAAGCAGAAAGCCACTCCGACTACAAGCCGGCTGATGCCACCGATGCACAAGTCAAGCACCAGCTGAGCGGCATGTATCAGAACTGGTTCCTGGATTATGCCTCGTACGTAATCCTGGAACGTGCCGTACCCCACATCATGGACGGCCTCAAGCCGGTACAGCGCCGCATCCTCCACACCATGCGCCGCATGGAGGACGGCCGCTACAACAAGGTGGCCAACATCGTGGGCGAGGCCATGAAGTTCCACCCCCACGGCGATGCCAGCATCAAGGATGCCCTGGTGCAGCTGGGACAAAAGGAGATGCTCATCGACTGCCAAGGTAACTGGGGCAATATTCTCACGGGTGATGATGCCGCAGCTGCCCGTTACATCGAAGCACGCCTCACCAAGTTTGCGCTCGACGTGGTCTTCAACCCCAAGACCACGGAGTGGAAGCAGTCGTACGATGGCCGCAACCGGGAGCCTGTCACGCTGCCCGTAAAATTCCCTCTCCTGCTGGCACAGGGAGTGGAAGGCATTGCCGTAGGCCTCTCCTCGAAAATCCTGCCCCACAACTTCAACGAGCTTTGCGAAGCGGCCGTCAGCTACCTCCACGGCGAGGAGTTCCACCTCTACCCCGACTTCCAGACAGGCGGCAGCATCGACGTGAGCAAGTACAATGACGGTGAGCGCGGCGGCAGCGTAAGGGTCCGCTCGTGCATCGAGAAGATTGACAACAAGACCCTTGCCATCAAAGAGATACCTTTCGGCAAGACCGTAGCCAACGTCTGCGACTCCATCGTGAAAGCCAGCGAGAAAGGGAAAATCAAGATACGCAAGGTGGAAGACCTTACCTCAGGCAATGTGGAGATATTGGTCCATCTCGCCCCAGGCGCTTCGAGTGACAAGACCATCGATGCGCTCTACGCCTTCACCGACTGCGAGGTGAGCATCTCACCCAACTGCTGTGTCATTGATAACCAAAAACCCCACTTCCTCACCGTGAGCGATGTCCTGCGCAAGTCTGTCGATAACACCCTGGGGCTGCTACGCCGTGAGCTGGAAATCCATAAAGCCGAGGTGCTCGAAGCGCTTCACTTCGCCTCGCTGGAGAAAATCTTCATCGAAGAGCGCATCTACAAAGACCGCGAATTTGAAGAGGCCAAGACGATGGATGCCGCCTGCGAGCACATTGACCTCCGGCTCACCCCCTACTACCCCACCTTCATCCGCGAGGTGACCAAAGAGGATATCCTCCGCCTGATGGAAATCAAGATGGCCCGCATCCTGAAGTTCAACAGCGAGAAGGCCGAAGAGCTCATCGCCCGGATGCATGCCGACGTGGAGGAGACCGACCGCCACCTGGCCAACATCGTGGAATACACCGTGGAGTGGTTCCGCATGCTGCAGCAGAAGTACGGCAAGCAGTTCCCCCGCCGCACGGAGCTACGCAACTTCGACACCATCGAGGCCACCAAGGTGATCGAGGCCAACGAGAAGCTCTACATCAACCGCGAGGAGGGCTTCATCGGCACCTCGCTCAAGAAGGATGAGTTCGTGGCCAACTGCTCGACCATCGACGATGTCATCATCTTCTACCGCGACGGCCGCTACATCATCACGCCCGTGGCCGAGAAGAAATTCGTGGGTAAGAACGTGCTCTACATCAACATCTTCAAGAAGAACGATAAGCGCACCATCTACAATGTGGTCTATCGTGACGGCAAGGAGGGCACCTGCTACATCAAGCGCTTTGCCGTGACGGGCATCGTGCGCGACAGGGAGTATGACCTCACACAGGGCACGCCCGACTCACGCATCGTCTATTTCACGGCCAACCCCAACGGAGAGGCTGAAATCATCAAGGTGACCCTCAAGCCTAACCCACGCATCCGCCGCATCATCTTCGAAGAGGACTTCAGCAAAATCAGCATCAAGGGACGCCAGGCGATGGGAAACATCCTGACCCGCAACCCCTTGCACAAGATTGCCCTGAAACAGCGAGGCGGCTCGACACTGGGCGGACGCAAGGTGTGGTACGACCGCGACGTGATGCGCCTCAACTACGACGAACGGGGTGAATACCTGGGCGAGTTCCAGAGTGACGACCGCATCCTGGTCGTAATGAACAACGGCGACTTCTACATCACCACTTTCGACCTCAACAACCACTACGAGCCCGATATCCGCATCATCGAGAAGTACGTGCCCGACAAGGTGTGGACCGCTGCCCTCTATGATGCCGACCAGCAAAACTACCCCTATCTGAAACGTTTCTGCATGGAGGCCACAGCCCGCAAGCAGAACTTCCTGGGGGAAAACCGCAACAGCCAGCTCCTGCTCCTTACCGACGAAGCCTATCCGCGCCTGGAGGTGGTGTTCAGCAACAGCAAGGAGCTGCAACGCGAACCCTTGGTGGTAGAAGCCGATGAGTTCATTGCCGTGAAAGGCTTCAAGGCCAAGGGCAAGCGCCTTACCAACTACACCATCGAGACCATCAACGAGCTGGAGCCTACGCGCAAGCCTGACCCTATCCCGGAAGAAGCACCCGCTGAACCGGAGCCCGAGAACCTGGACCCTGACCGCGACAAGAGCCAGAGCGACATCATTGATGAACTGACGGGACAGATGAAACTGTTTGATTAACCCCCATCATACGCAGATGAGAATAGGCTTACCTTATATATATATATCATCTATACTTTTCCTTCTCCTCCTCCCCCTGAGGCTACGGGGAGAGGAGAAGTGCGCCTTGCCCGTCAACGACTCAACGCGCCACGTGACCCGTGCTACGATGTATGGCGCAGGCTACACCAACGTGTTCGACACCTACCTCTCTCCACAGGAGTATAAAGGCATTGAGCTGCGCATCACCCGCGAGAGCCAGCGCATGACCCACCTGATGGGGGGCAACGTCATGCGGCAGACCCTCTTCCAGGCCTATGCAGGCTATACCCATAACCGCGTGGATAACAACAATACGTCCTCCTCACTGGCCAACTGGAACTATGCCCTCCACTACCTCTTCCGCCTCTCGCCGCAGCTCACCCTCACCGCCGGTGCAGCAGCCGACCTCAACGGCGGCTTCGTCTATAACCTGCGCAACGGCAACAACCCTGCCCAGGCACGTGCCTACGTCAGTATGGATGCCACAGGCATGGCCATCTACAAGACCCGCATCCGTCGTCTGCCCCTCACCCTGCGCTACCAGCTCACCGTTCCTCTGGCCGGCATACAGTTCATGCCCGAATATGGCGCGTCATACTACGAGATATTCTCCTTGGGCCATGCCAGCGGCGTGGTGCGCTTCACCTCGCTCCACAACCAGCCCTCCCTACGCCAGCTGCTTTCAGCCGACCTGCCCGTGGGCAAGGCCACACTGCGCCTGGCTTACCTGGCCGACCTGCAGCAAGGCAAGCTGAACCACATCAAGTGGCATACCTACTCCCACTGCTTTCTTGTAGGGGTGGTGAAGTCCTTCTACCTGTTGAAGTAAGAAAACTCCTGTTGAACGAAGCCCAACTAAAAACTGAACATCATGAATCGCTCTCATCACCATCCTAGCTACCCCTTTCTGCAAGCCCTCATCGCCACCCTGCTGCTGCTACTGCCCTGCGGTTGCATCGGTGAGGAGGAGTTTGACAACACCCCCACGGGAAACTTCGAAGCCCTTTGGAAAATCATCGACGAACAATACTGCTTCCTGGACTACAAGCACATCGACTGGGATGACGTCCACCGCCGTTATGCACCGCTCATCACCGATGACATGAGCTCAGCAGGTCTATTCGAGGTACTGGGCAACATGCTGGCAGAGCTGAAGGACGGCCATGTCAACCTCTACAGCACCAGCAACATGGCCCGCTATTGGGACTGGTACCTCGACTACCCTCGCAACTTCTCAGAAAGCCTCGTAGAGCAGTACCTGGGGCGTGACTACCGCATTGCCGGAGGGGCCAAATACCGCATCCTGGACGATAACATTGGCTACGTCTATTACGGCGACTTCAGCAGCGGCATCGGCAACGGCAACATGAACGAGATTCTCTCCTACCTCTCGATATGCAACGGCCTCATCATCGACGTACGCAACAACGGCGGCGGAGCACTGACCTACGCCACGCTGATGGCCGAGCACTTCACCAACGAACGGGTACTAACCAGCTACATCCTGCACAAGACCGGTCCCGGCCACAACGACTTCTCTGCACCCGAACCCATCTACGTGGAGCCAAGCGATGGCATACGCTGGCAGAAGCCCGTGATGCTGCTCACCAACCGCCACAGCTACAGCGCCACCAACGACTTCGTGAATGCCATGAGTTGCTTTCCTCAGGTAACGCTCGTGGGCGACAAGACCGGTGGAGGCAGCGGCTTGCCCTTCTCCTCTGAGCTACCCAATGGTTGGGGCGTCCGTTTTTCCGCCAGTCCCCACCTCAATGCGCAGCAGGAGCAGATTGAGTTTGGCATTGACCCCGATGTGAAGGTAGATATGCAGGCAGAGGATGAGGCAAAGGGGCTAGATACCATCATCGAAACGGCCCGCAAGCTACTCAAAAACGAGTAAAAAAACAGATTTCTACGCCTCAGAGTTTGCAGGAACAAAAAAACTTGCTACCTTTGCGGCGCAAACTTAAGCAATCATCCAGCGCGTGTGGCGTAATTGGCAGCCGCGCCAGACTTAGGATCTGGTGCCGTAAGGCGTGTAGGTTCGAGTCCTATCATCCGCACTAAAAATAAACTAGAAGCCTTCAAGATACTAATCTTGGAGGCTTTTTAATTGGTTAGACATGAAGAAACATCAACTTTGCTGCATCGGTCACATCACATTAGACAAAGTAGTCACTCCCCAAAACACTGTCTATATGCCGGGAGGAACGGCTTTTTATTGTTCACATGCCATCCGCCATTTTAACGACATCGATTACGCTTTAGTAACAGCCGTCGGTGCCACTGAAATGAACGTTGTGGAGCAACTACGTAAGATGGGTATTCATGTAACCGCCCTGCCAAGCAAATATTCCGTATACTTCGAAAATATCTATGGCGCCAATCCGGACGACCGTACTCAACGGGTATTAGCGAAAGCCGATCCGTTCACTGTCGGTCAACTGAAAGATATAGATGCGCAAATCTACCATCTCGGCTCTCTGCTGGCTGATGACTTTTCATTGGAAGTAATCAAAGAACTATCTCAAAAAGGATTGATTGCAGTAGACTCACAAGGCTATTTACGTGAAGTGCGTGACACCCACGTCTATCCTGTGGACTGGACAGATAAGCGGGAGGCTTTGCAATATATCCATTTCCTGAAAGTCAACGAGCATGAAATGGAAGTGCTGACCGGACTTTCCGATCCGCATGAAGCTGCCCGTCAATTATATGAATGGGGCGTGAAAGAAGTGCTGGTCACATTGGGAAGTATGGGATCACTCATTTTCGATGGAAAAGACTTCTATCGTATTCCAGCATATAAACCCAAAGAAGTGGTAGATGCAACAGGGTGTGGAGACACATATACCATCGGGTATCTATACCAACGGGTATCAGGAGCCGACATTGAAGAAGCAGGACGTTTTGCAGCCGCCATGTCAACTTTAAAAATAGAGAAATCAGGTCCTTTCAATGGCAACAAAGAAGATGTCATTCAATGTATGACCACTGCGGAACAGATGTTTTAAAACAGGTAATCATAGAACGAACAGCGTATACATAGGACATATCCCCGACAGGTAATCCTCATCCCATTATTCAGGCACGAACCGATGTTGTTCGTGCCTGAACTTTTTTCAACAGTCACCTTCCTTTTAGTGTTAAAATCAACCATTCCCTCTTTTTTCCAAAATCTTTTTTGAATTTCGTTTGTTTCCTTTGTTACTCTCGCCAAAAGACGGCAGAAAAAAGACTTCAACCTAAATAATAACAAATGGAAAAATTTAATGCAATGAGGACTAGACTTTTACAACATCTTCAGAAAAAAGCCATCAGGTCAAGGGGCATCATGACGCTTGTTTGCCTGCTACTGGCCTCTGCATCAGTCTTTGCACAGACAAAGACGGTGACAGGAACCGTGACGGACGCTGCCAATGAACCATTGATCGGTGCATCGGTACTCGTACAAGGAACTTCCACCGGAACCATCACGGACATGGACGGTAAATATTCAATCTCTGTCACTCCGGAGGACGTACTGGCATTTTCATACGTGGGAATGACTTCGCAAACCGTTAAAGTGGGGGCACAAAATGTCATCAATGTCACTTTAAAAGAAGATTCACAAGTACTAGCCGAAACAGTCGTTATCGGATACGGTAGTGCAAAGAAAAGAGACTTGACAGGTTCTATCACCAATGTCAAAGGAGAAGAGTTAGCCAACAAACCGGCAATGAATCCGCTGTCTTCCCTTCAGGGGAAAGTGGCAGGTGTACAGATTGTTAACTCCGGACGGGCCGGATCAGACCCGGAAATCCGTATTCGTGGAACAAACTCCATCAACGGATATAAACCGCTGTACATTGTCGACGGATTATTCAATGACAACATCAATTTCCTGAATCCGGAGGACATCGAATCTATGGAGATTCTGAAAGACCCGTCATCTCTGGCTATCTTCGGTGTTCGCGGTGCGAATGGTGTTATCATCATTACCACAAAGAAAGCCAAAGAAGGACAAACGTTGGTTAATATCAATACTTCTTTCGGTTTCAAGAAAGTGGTAGATAAAGTGAAATTGGTGAATGGTTCACAATTCAGAGAACTATACAGCGAACAGCTTGCCAATCAGAAAGATGACCCTTTCGATTATACCGGTTGGGATGCCAATACCGACTGGCAGGATGAAATTTTCCAGACTGCTTTCATTACAAATAACAATATCAGTATTACAGGGGCCTCCCCCAAACATAGTTTCTATCTGGGCGTAGGTTACTCTTACGAACAAGGAAACATCGAACATGAGAAATTCAGTAAGGTAACCATCAACGCAAGTAATGATTATAAGATCACGGACTTTTTGAAAGTCGGTTTCCAATTTAACGGAGCACGTATGCTTCCTGCAGATTCCAAACAGGTGTTGAATGCCCTGCGTGCAACTCCTATCGCTCCGGTATATAACAATGAATACGGATTATATACAGCTCTGCCCGAATTCCAGAAAGCACAGATCAACAACCCGATGGTAGACGTCGAATTGAAAGCGAATACTACCAAAGCGGAGAACTACCGGGCATCCGGTAACATTTATGGTGAGGTAGACTTCCTGAAACATTTCACATTCAAAGCGATGTTCTCCATGGATTATGCATCGAACAACGGACGGACGTATACACCAATCGTAAAAGTATACGATGCCACTGTCAATGGAGGAATCTCTACTTTGGGAACAGGCAAGACCGAGGTCAGCCAGTTTAAAGAGAATGAAACAAAAGTCCAGAGTGACTACCTGCTGACATATACCAACAGCTTTGACAACGGCAACCATAACCTGACAGCCACCGCCGGTTTTACTACTTATTACAATTCGTTGAACCGGTTGGACGGAGCACGCAAGCAGGGAGTCGGACTGGTTATTCCGGATGATCCGGACAAATGGTTTGTCAGCATCGGTGATGCGGCTACTGCTACCAATGGAAGTACTCAATGGGAACGCAGTACATTATCTGTACTTGCACGTGTGATCTACAACTATAAAGGTAAATACTTGTTCAACGGTTCTTTCCGCCGGGATGGTTCTTCCGCTTTCTCCTATACAGGAAATGAATGGCAGAACTTCTTCTCACTGGGTGGAGGTTGGCTGATGTCTGAAGAAGAATTTATGAAAGACATCAAATGGCTGGATATGTTGAAAATCAAAGCATCTTACGGTACGTTAGGAAACCAGAACCTAGATAAAGCTTATCCTGCCGAACCTTTATTGACCAATGCTTATTCGGCCGTATTCGGTAAACCGTCCATCATTTATCCTGGATACCAGCTTGCCTATCTTCCTAATCCTAACCTGCGTTGGGAAAAAGTAGAAGCCTGGGAAGCAGGATTTGAAACAAACCTGCTTCGCAACCGCTTGCATTTTGAGGGTGTTTACTATAAGAAGAATACCAAAGATTTATTAGCCGAAGTTCCCGGGATTTCCGGAACGATCCCCGGTATCGGTAACTTGGGAGAGATTCAGAATAAAGGAGTGGAAATGGCTGTAACCTGGCGCGATCAGATTGGCGATTGGGGATATTCCGTCAGTGCCAACCTGACTACTATCAAAAATGAGGTCAAAAGTCTTGTTCAGGAAGGATATTCCATCATTGCCGGAGATAAGCAGCAAAGCTATACAATGGCAGGTTATCCTATCGGATATTTCTATGGTTACAAGGTGGCAGGTGTTTATCAGTCACAAACGGATATTGACGCATCACCCAAAAACACACTGGCTACCGTTACCCCCGGTGACTTGAAATTCGCCGATGTGAACGGTGACGGCGAAATCACCCCGGAAGACCGTACCATGATAGGTAACCCGACTCCAAAGGTCACTTACGGTTTTTCTCTTGGAGTAGACTATAAGAATTGGTCGTTAGGCATCGACATGATGGGACAAGGCGGAAACAAAATTTTCCGTACATGGGATAACTACAATTTTGCCCAGTTCAACTACCTGGAGCAACGCCTGGACCGCTGGCACGGAGAAGGTACGTCCAACACCCAACCGTTGCTGAACACCAAACATTCCATCAACAACCTCAACTCTGACTATTACATTGAGGACGGCAAATTCTTCCGTATCCGCAACGTACAGTTAGCGTATACGTTCGACAAGAACTTGATTTCTAAA
>JBJEKS010000211.1:0-2148 GCA_051878755.1 Bacteroides sp.
TACCTTATCCTCCGTGAGGAAGTCCAAACGGATATAGTGCTGTTCTGCCAAGCTATGTCCCACAAAGTCAGGAATAGCCTCCGCATCCGTAGCCGAGAGCAATACCCGCTTCTTCAACGAAGGCAACTGAGTGATCACCTCAGCCATCTCCTCCTGGAAGCCCAGCTCCAGCGACTTGTCAAACTCATCAATCACCAGCAGTTCTACCTTAGTAGCATCAAAGTTCTGTTTATACAGATGGTCGTTCATGCGTCCCGGCGTGGCCACGATGACCTCGGGTAGCAGCTGCCTCATGGTGCGATGTTCCTCCATAGCAGGTCTGCCACCATAGCAATTCATCACGTGATGCTTACTTTTCATCTGTTTCATCACCTGCTCCGTCTGGAGCGCCAACTCGCGTGAGGGCACCAGCACTACCGCCTTGACCTCACTCCGTTTCTCATCCGGGAATGCGTCCAGCCACTCCACCAACGGCAACAGGTAAGCCAGCGTCTTACCCGAGCCCGTAGGCGAGAGCAATACCACATCCTCCTTCTTATTAAAAGCCACAGCCGTCGCCTCCTGCATCGGCGTTAGCTTCTCAATCTTCAAGTTTTTAAAAAGTTCTTCGCTGTTCATACGCACCATCTCCTATACCTTATTATATATATACATTGCAAAAAGAAACGGATTACACGCATTGTGGTGCCCACCCGTAGGTGAACGTCACAAACCGCGTGTAATCCGTTGAAGTTATCGTTGGATAATCAATCCTTCATCATGAAGTGATTAACCTCCAAAGTTATCGTACATGATTGAGCTTTCCTCTACACCAAGGTCGGTAAGCATAGCGACTACAGCCTTCGACATCGGGCCAGGACCGCACATGTAGTACTCGATATCCTCGGGAGCCTCGTGATCCTTCAGGTAGGTGTTGAGCATCACCTGATGAACGAAGCCTGCGGTATATTTCACGCCCTTCGCATCGGCAGCGGGATCGGGACGGTCGAGCGCCAGATGGAAGTGGAAGTTGGGATATTCCTTCTCCAGTCCGAGGAAGTCATCGAGATAGAACACTTCGTTGAGGGCACGGGCACCATAGAAGTAGTGCATCTCACGGTCAGTCGTATGGAGCGTCTTGGTCATGTGCATAATCTGTGCACGCAGCGGAGCCATACCGGCACCACCACCAACCCAAATCATCTCACGCTTCGAGTCGAAGTGTGGATGGAAGTCACCGTAAGGACCACTCATCATCACCTTATCACCCGGTTTCAGGGTGAAGATGTACGACGAAGCGATACCCGGATTCACATCCATGAAGCCGCTACGGTCGGGCTTGAAGGGAGGCGTAGCGATACGCACCGTCAGCATGAACACGTCACCTTCGGCAGGATAGTTGGCCATAGAGTAGGCACGGATGGTCGGTTCGGGATTGACACACTTCAAGGGGAAGAGGCCGAACTTTTGCCAAGCAGGCAGGTACTCATCACCAATCAGGCTCTTGTCGATATCCTTATCATAATCCATGGAGAATGCAGGAATCTTAATCTGAGCGTAAGAACCCGGGAGGAAGTCCATGTGAGCACCCTTAGGCAGCTGCACCTTGAACTCCTTGATGAAGGTAGCCACATTCTTGTTGCTTATTACCGTACATTCGTACTCCTTGACACCCATCACAGAGTCGGGCACCTTGATACCCAGATCACCCTTCACCTTGCATTGGCAAGCCAGACGCCAGTGGTCCTTGATCTGCTTGCGGGTGAAGTGACCCTTCTCAGAGTCCAGGATTTCACCGCCGCCTTCTACGACCTGGCATTTGCACTGTCCGCACGAGCCCTTACCACCACAGGCCGAAGGCAGGAAGATACCCTTTTCAGCCAGCGTACCGAGCAGGCTTCCGCCCTGCCCTACAGAGACCGTATCTTTTTCATTAATGGTCACATTCACGTTGCCAGAGGGAACCAGGAATTTCTTGGCCACCAGCAGAATCACCACAAGCAGAAGAATTACCACGAGGAATACTCCAATGCTTGCTAATATCAAATTCATATCCATTGTATATTCCTTTCTTTATTAGATGTTCAAACCAGAGAAACACATAAAGGCCATGGCCATCAGACCTACGGTGATGAACGTGATACCCAGTCCACGCAGGGGAGCCGGCAC
>JBJEKS010000212.1:0-2136 GCA_051878755.1 Bacteroides sp.
AGAGCACACCATCACGGTCGGACGTAATGCTGACCGTGATGGTGCGATACTCCACGTTCTCCTCATCTATCTCCTCATCCCTGTCTCCATGAAGGTTCGGACCATCCAGACAGGCACTCAGCGTGAGAACGCAGAGGCATAAGCTAAACCTCAATAATCTTCCTTTCATTTATCTTGTTTCTACAGAATGTGCTGCAAATTAAGCATATATTTTCCATATACACAAGATTTCCTGCAGAAAAACCAGTTTTCCGTCAGCGGGTCAGCTTAATCTCCAGCGTCAGCTCCTCCTCCAGCGTGAAGCAGCACTTCTCAAATGAAGGGGGCCCCATGACGGGTTTGGCATTGTTGGAGAAGCCATAATCCTCCGTGGGGATGCCCATGTTGCCGGTGTCCATGTAGCCGTTGTCGTTGAGGTCGTGGAAGAGCGTGATGGCATAAGTACCCTGGGGCAATCCATTACAGGGAATCACCACCTCACCCTGCGTAGCCTCCACGGCAAAGGCCGCCACAGGCTTCTGCAGGAAGTCGGCTTCGCTGTTGAAGATAGCGACCCGGATATGTCCTTTCGACTCGCTGATGTTGGTCACCTTGAGGGTCAGCTGCTGCCCACACACGATGCCGCAGCATCCCGCTGCCAGCATCAAAGCTAAAATAAATGTTTTCATAACGTTTTGATTTATAATTGTAAAAAAACCTAATCCCTAATACCTAATCCCTAATCCCTAAAAGTTCGACACATCATAGGCCGCCTTCTTCCCCAGGGTCAGGAAGAGGCCGACGTAGAAGAAGCTATTGCTGGAGGCCAGGACGGGCTTACCATTCACCCGTCCGAACTCATTGGTACGGTCCAGGACATTGGTGGCGGAGCAGTGGATGATGATCCGCTTCGTCGGGAGGTAGGTCAATGCCAGGTCCATACTATGATAAGGCTTACACTCGCGGTTCATCCAGCCTGGGAGCGCATCATCGTGATAGGGACGACCCGAAGCCACGCTGTTGGTCATGCCCAGGATGAGATGACAGCTGGGGATGGTATATTTCAGCACGAGTGAGGCGTTGTGGCGCGTGGCATACTGGGGCGTGGAGCGCATAGGGTCAGTACCCGCCTTGCGCTTACCCACATTATAGGTATAGGAGAGCTGATACTCCAGGTTGCGCAGGCTCTCGGGGTCGGAGAAGAAGAGATCCACCCCACGGCTGTAGCCATCGCCCTCGTTGCCCCATGCCGTGCCATCATACCAAGCCAGATGGGCATACTCCTTATCATACAGCTCCACCTTGGCATAGCGGCGCCCCACCTTATACTGCGCCCCAAGGTTATAGTGCGTGCAGTGCTCCATCCCCAGGTGATGCGCCTCGGCCATGCGCTCAGCCAGTGGCAGCTGCGTATAGTGCCCCACCACCGCACTGAGCATCACCGCTCCGGCATAGGTGTTGAGCGCCAAACGGGGCGAGAGGTTCCACTCCTCAGCCGGCGAAGCATACTCCCCACGCAGGGAGAGCTCCGTCTTGAGCCAAAGTAGCGGAAAGG
This sequence comes from Bacteroides sp., assembly GCA_051878755.1. GTDB lineage: Bacteria > Bacteroidota > Bacteroidia > Bacteroidales > Bacteroidaceae > Bacteroides. Next base: position 1,535 of record JBJEKS010000212.1, read on the forward strand.
CCTTAAAGGAGAGGAAGGTTGCTGCGATATTCGGATGGAGCTGCCGGTGAAAAGGCTCTCCGCCGTTCACTTCGCTCCACTGATAGGTAGTGGCATAGCGGCGCAGGTAGCCCTCACCACCGGCCTGCATCCCCAGGCGCCCCTCCGCCCAACTCCGCTCCGTCTTCATCTTCAGGTGCCATTCGCTCTCGCGCAGGCTCCAGTGGTCGCCGCCTTCCGCAGCACCGCCGATGCCCTGCTGATGCCAGGAGTAAGCCACACCGGCATACTGCTTCCAGGCCTTCTCCGGCGACTCATGGCGCAGGGTGACATTCAGATAGACATTGTCCTCGCCCAGGTCGAAGCGACGAAGCACCTCCCCTTCACGTGAGATAAGGTCGGTGCGGTCGTACTGCGCATAGAGCTTGAGCAGGGTATGTGGATGCAGGGAGAGGCGCAGCTGCGTGGCTGCCGAGGCCATGGTATAAGGCTTGTCGTAGGACTTACGGTCGGGGAACAGCCGTTGATATAGCTCCAGGTTCTGGTAATTGAGATCGACCGAAGCCGAGCCGTTGCGGAAGGTGCGTGTGCCCCCGCCCCCTGCACCTACGATGGAGAGGTTC
>JBJEKS010000213.1:0-2129 GCA_051878755.1 Bacteroides sp.
CAAGTGTTTTGTGGAGGATTGCGGCTACACGAGCGTATGGGACGAGTTCCGTGGCGAGCTGAAGGGGCAGTTCGGGCTTCCTGCCTTCCCGCTGTTGCATGTAGCCAGTCTGTTGTGTAAGCTGGAGTATGGCTGGAGCTTCCGCGAGGCCTCCGCCTTGCAGCAGGTGGCCCGTTGCCGGTTGCCCATGCTCTTCATCCATGGCGAGAGCGACTCCTTTGTGCCTACGGAGATGGTCTATCCCCTCTACGAGGCCAAGCCCGAGCCCAAGGCACTCTGGATAGCCCCCGGCTCAGCTCACGCCCTCTCATACCACGACCATCCCGAGGAATATACCGCCCGTGTCAAGGCCTTCGTGGAAGAATATATTCCATGATAGTGTGACAAAAAGCCTTTGGCAGCGACTGATAAACTAGTAAACCATTGAAATTATGATAAAGAAGTCAAATACCTTTCGTCTCTTTACGCTTGCCCTCCTGCTTGTGGTCCAGCTCACGCTTCATGCAGCAGCAACTGGCAAGGTCTATACCACCGACAACATCCCCAAGGTGCATCTGCAGGACCGCAGCCGCTACACCTGCAACCCCGACGGCATCCTCTCCGAGGCTGCCTGCGACAGCATCGACCGCATGCTCTTCGCCCTGGAGGAGAAGACAGGCATCGAGACCGTGGTGGCCGTGGTGGGCAGCATCGGGCAGGAGGATTGCTTCCAGTTTGCCCATAAGCTCTTTAACGAGTGGGGCGTAGGTAAAAAGAAGAACAACAACGGCCTGGTGGTCTTGCTCGTGCTCGACCAACGCTACATCCAGTTTGTCACCGGCATGGGGCTGGAGGGCGACCTGCCCGATGCCCTCTGTAAGCGCATCCAGATGAAGTATATGTTCACCCCCTTCAAGGCGGGCGACTGGGACAGCGGCATGGTGGCCGGCATGAAGGCCGTCTGTGCCACCCTCGACGGCTCGATGGAGGCCGACCCTGAGGAAGAGGAAGACCTCACCTCGATACTTATCCTCGTGGCTTGCATCATGGGTGTCTCCCTTTTCTGCATCATCTGGGGGCTTTACGCAGCCACCAAGTGTCCCCATTGCGGCAAGCACAAGCTGCAACGCACCTCCACCCGTCTGCTTTATCGCCGGGGCGGGGTCAAGAAGGAGGAGGTCATCTATACCTGTCTGCATTGCGGCCACGTGGTGCGCCGTCAGCAAAGCTCCTACGACGAGAACTACCGCGGCAATGGCGGAGGCCACGGTCCCATCATCTTCGGAGGCATGGGTGGCGGAGGCTTCAGAGGAGGTGGAGGCTTCGGTGGAGGCAGCTTCGGCGGCGGCTTCAGCGCCGGTGGTGGTGCAGGAACGAGATTCTGATAAAGTAAAAATAGGTACTTCTTCAATTTACTTGAAGAATCTTTTAGCATGTCACCGCTTGTAGGGGCGGACCTGTGTGTCCGCCCTAAAACCCCAGCAAGGCATGATCAGCTGCATGTATTCGGGCAGACACATAGGTCTGCCCCTACAGTGAAAGAAGAAGGCTTTCGACCAAATCGTAGAAGAACCAACTAAAAATTTAAAATTATAAATTTCAAACTTATATCAATATGAAGAAGTCAACATTAGGAATTATTGCTGTAGTGGCAATTGTAGTGATTTGGGCTATCAGCGGGTACAACGGTCTGGTAACCTTGGATGAGAAGGTGAGCACCTCTTGGAGCAACGTCGAGACGCAGTATCAGCGTCGCGCCGACCTGATTCCCAACCTGGTAAGCACGGTCAAGGGGTACGCCAGCCACGAGAAGGAGACCCTGCAGGGCGTCATCGAGGCCCGCAGCAAGGCCACCAGCATCAAGGTGGATGCCGACAACCTCACCCCCGAGAAGCTGGCCGAGTTTCAGAAGGCACAGGGCGATGTCACCTCAGCCCTGGGTAAGCTCCTGGCTATCACCGAGAACTACCCTGACCTGAAGGCCAACCAGAACTTCCTCGAACTGCAGGCCCAGCTCGAAGGCACGGAGAACCGCATCAACGTGGCCCGCATCGAGTTCAACAAGACTGCCCAGGAGCTCAACACCACCATCCGCCGTTTCCCCAAGAACCTGCTCGCCGCCCTCTTCGGCATCGACAAAAGAGCCTACT
>JBJEKS010000214.1:0-2122 GCA_051878755.1 Bacteroides sp.
ATGAACTTCTCTTCAGAGACCCGCACCATCGCCCAGTGGAAGGTGCAGTGAGGTGAGGCCTACAGCAGAAAGTCCTCGTAGTGATCGCTCGTGAGGACCTGGAAGGCAGCATCGGGATAGGAGCGCGCAAAGGACAAGGGTACTGAGGCACGCTTGGTGGGGTTCCACTTGAACTCTACGGCGGAAAGCTGTCCGTCTATCTCCTCGATATAGTCTATCTCCTGCTTCTGCTTCGAACGCCAGAAGTAACTCTGGGCATGGGACTTGTCATAACTCAGCTTCTTCAAGCGCTCAGACACCATGTAGTTCTCAAACAGGGCCCCAATGTCCAACCGATGCTCCGATAGCTGATAATTGCCCAAAACAGCATTGCGGATGCCGCAATCCCAAAAATAGATCTTCCTGGAGAACTTCAGCTCATTGCGCAAGTTACGACTGAACGAGCCCAACCGAAAGATGATGTAGGACTGCTCAAGCAGCGTGATGTAGCGCTCCACCGTCTTGGCATCAAGCCCACAGGTCTGGGCCAGCTCATTGTAGGAAACTTCCGACCCCACCTGAAAAGCCAAGGCCTGAAGCAACTTCACCAACCTCTCGCTCTTCTTTATCTTATCAAACGTCAGGATGTCCTTGTATAAGTAGCTGTCAGCCAACTCTGTCAGGATAACTCTCTCGTCACCCACCCGAGTGACCACGTCGGGATAGCTGCCATAGACCAGGCGGTGCAGCAACATGCGCTTCTCCTCCAGCAAACCATGATGCGCCACCAGTTCGCCAAACGACAACGGATACATCCGGTACTCGAGCTTGCGTCCGGTAAGCGGCTCGTTGATCTGATTGGAGAGGTCAAAGGAGGAACTTCCGGTGGCCAATACCTGAACTCCAGGTATCTGGTCAGTAATCAACTTGATGGCTATTCCTATGTCCGTAATGCGCTGAGCCTCATCAATAACGACGAGACTATTCTTGCCAATGACAGCCCTCAACAGGGTCGATGATGCCTTCTCCAGCAAGCTGCGGACGTCCTGCTCATCGCCGTTAAGCCATAACACGTCCTGTCGGGACGAAAGCAGTTCCCTGAGCAGCGTAGTCTTGCCTACCTGACGCGCACCAAACAAGATAATGGCCTTACCTTGCCACAGCCTATCTCCAATGATGGATTTCAATTGCCTTTGTATCATATACTTTCTTCTGATTTCACTCCGCAAAAATAGGTACTCTACAGCAGAAATCCAAGCAAAAACATAACTTTTAAGGATTCTATTCCGCAAAAGTCATAACTTTTAAGGATTCTATTCCGCAAAAGTTATAACTTTTATGGATTTAATCCCTTGCGAGGGGGAGGGGCGATAAAATATTAAAAAAGAAAAAAAGTGAGGCTGCACACAGAGGGGGAGCTCCGACGTACAGCCTCAGGGGAAGGGAAGGGATAGTGACTCCGGTGAGATTCAAACTCACGACCTTCGGAACCGGAATCCGACGCTCTATTCACTAAGCTACGGAGCCATAAACCGCTGCAAAAGTAGTGGTTTTATTTCATTCTGCCTAACTTTATCCACTTTTTTTTGACGAAATTGCGCAAAGAAGAGCCCCGACCTTCGGATAAAATGCAGAAAATGTGAAAAAATAAGCTGCATTTTGCTATATTTTTAGGCTTTTTGCTGACACGTATCATTATTTTTATTATCTTTGCGCGAAATTTTGAGCAACAGCCAAACAGCAAAATTTTAAATTTTACATTTTTAATTTTAAATTGAAGCAGAAATGAGCTATCTGATCATACCTAAAGCATACAAGCCCCTGCTCGATCTGAAACAGACGGAGCTGGGCATCAAGCAAATCAAGGAGTTCTTCCAGATGAATCTCTCCTCGGAACTGAGACTGCGACGCGTCACGGCTCCGCTCTTCGTCCTCAAGGGCATGGGTATCAACGATGACCTCAACGGCGTGGAGCGTGCAGTGACCTTCCCCATCAAGGACCTGGGCGATGCCAAGGCGGAGGTGGTGCATTCGCTGGCTAAATGGAAGCGACTGACCCTGGCTGACTACCACATAGAGCCCGGGTATGGCATCTATACGGACATGAATGCCATCCGCGCAGATGAGGAGCTGGGCAACCTCC
>JBJEKS010000215.1:0-2114 GCA_051878755.1 Bacteroides sp.
CTCACGTTGGTGAAGAAGGCCAGCTTGGCCTGTGTGGCCTGCTTCATCAACGTATTGATACGCACCTTGCTCCAGTAGGCATTGACAATGAAGGCACAAACCGCTATCAACAGGAGCAAGATAACCAGTACGGCCCAAAGCAAGAGCTTTTGAGTATTATACTGCTCCAGGAAACGGTCGAGTTTGCCCACCAAGCGGTTGACCGTGGCCGTCTGCTCACTCAGCATCTGCCCCTGCATCTTCATGATACGGGCGTTGGTATCATCCACCTGGGCTGAGAAGAGTATAGTCTCCCTTTCGTAAGGCTCACCCCGCAGAATCTGTAAAGTCGTCTGAATCACCTTGTCACCTCCCGTGGGGTAGATAAAGGTAGCGCTCAGATGTCCCTTCATCACCTGCTCTACCCCCATGTCTGGAGCTGTCAAGGCATCCACGCCAATGAATCCGAAACGGGGCTTCACTCCGTGACGGATAGCAGCCTTGCGTGCCCCGAGCGCCATGCGGTCGTTTTGTGCCACCACCAGGTCGATGTCGGGATGTCGGCTGAAGACGCTGTCCATGAGACGCTCAGCCTCCTCCATGCGCCACGAGGCATCAATGTGTCCCACCATCGTAACATCCTCCAGGCTATCTAATACGCTGTGAAGTCCTCTGGTACGCTCCATGGCTGGCGTTGAACCTGCCAGTCCTCCTATCTCAAAGAGACGCAAGGGGCGCTGCCTAATGGAACGCACATAGTTACCCATGGCCTGTCCTATCTGCACATTGTCTGCACCAACAAAAGCGGTATATTGGTCACTCTCTATCTTACGGTCGATGACAACAACTGGAATGCCAGCACGATAGGCACGCTCCACCACAGGCGTTACGGCATGAGCCTCGTTGGGGCTAACCACCAACAGATCGACCTGTTTTTCGATGAAATAAGCTATATCTGCAATCTGTTGCTCATTGTCATCGCGCACAGAGCGTACTTCAAGCGCTACATTTTGCTGGAGTGATGCCTCGCGCTGCATCTCCTCATTCTGCTTGGAGCGCCACTCATCCTGGCTGCATTGTGACACACCTATGAGGAATGGCCGCTCCTGCCTGGTACAGGCCACAAGCAGCAGACATCCGCATAGGAGAAGCAGGTTCCCAAGTCTCGATTGTTTTCTCATGACGTTTTTCCGGTATGATTACAGTTGGTTTCACTTTGCAGGGCACAAATATAACGTTTTTTTCATTAGCTCCATGGCTAGGGGCAGAAAAAATGCCGCAAAGTCTCCTTTTCAAGAGTCCTTGCGGCACCTATAAATCTTTCAAAAAACAGCGCGGCTTATGCCTTCACGCCATTGTACTCGTCAGAAACGGTGAGTTTCTTTCTGCCCTTGGCGCGACGTGCAGCCAGTACTCGGCGACCATTGGCGGTAGCCATTCTCTCACGGAAACCGTGCTTGTTTTTTCTCTTTCTGTTAGAGGGTTGAAATGTTCTTTTCATCTTCGTATCTATGTTTTATGTTATTATTCTCACGAATTCGGGCTGCAAAAATAGAGACTTTTTTCAAATAAACCAAATGATAACTCATTTTCTCTCAAAAGTTTTTGCTATTTTTACTGATTTGCATTAATTTTGCGCCCGAAAAGAGGCCCTTTAGGGGCTGAAAGCATGTGGATGGACACATGATGACATGCCTTTTATTACATTATTATTATATATAAAGAACAATAAGTATGATTAATGCCCAAGACATTAAAATCGGAACTTGCATCCGCATGGATGGCAAACTCTATTTCTGCATCGATTTCCTGCATGTAAAGCCGGGAAAAGGTAACACCTTCATGCGCACCAAGCTGAAAGACGTGGTGAACGGCTACGTGCTGGAGCGCCGCTTCAACATCGGTGAGAAGCTGGAAGACGTTCGCGTGGAGCGTCGCCCCTACCAGTACCTCTACCAGGAGGGTGAGGACTACATGTTCATGAACCAGGAGACTTTCGACCAGATTCCCATCGCTCACGACCTGATCAACGGTGTGAATTTCCTGCTCGAAGGGCAGGTAGTAGAGGTGGTTTCTGACGCTTCGACCGAGACCGTGCTCTATGCTGACATGCCCATCAAGGTGCAGATGAAAGT
>JBJEKS010000216.1:0-11796 GCA_051878755.1 Bacteroides sp.
GATGATGTTTCGGTTAAGGCGATGATGCTTCAACTGAAATGCAGACCGAACTTCCTGTGCCAGTACTAAGACAGGGCGGCTTTGGGGCGAAAAAAAGCCCGAGGGCCGTGTGGCCATCGGGCTGTGTAGGTCGGTCGTGAGCCGAGATGAATGGTTCAGAAGGGGAGGTCGTCGGCCGTGTTGCCGGCGGCGAAGTCGGGAGCCGGAGCGGGCGCTACGGGCTGTGCGGGGGCTGCTGCGGGAGCAGCTACGGCCGGCTGGGCAGCCACGCGGTCCACCTTCCAGGCGCGGATGGAATTGTACCAGCGGCCCTGGTATTCGCGGGCATCCACGTCGAACGAGATGGTCAGCTCTTCACCCATCTGTATGTTGAATTGCTCAATCTTCTCTGCACCAAACACATCGAAGCACATCTTGCGCGGATACTGACCGTGATCCTCGATGACGTACTCCTGCACTTTCCACTCGTTGCCGTTCTTCGACACGCCGCCCCGTGGAGCAAGTACGGCGATGATTTTTCCTGTAAATTCCATACTGTTTTTTCTTTTGTTGGGTGCGAAGATACGCTTTTTTGCTGAAATCACACAAAGTTTCGCGCTTTTTTCGTAGAAAATGCTTTTATCTGCAATTTTTTTACTAACTTTGTCGGGTATTAGCGTATGAATAAAAACTAAAAATATAAATAAGACAATTATGAGATTCTACATTTCCAGTGCAGCGCTCTCCGGACGCCTGCAAGCCATCAGCCGAGTAATTAACTCGAAGAACGCACTCCCCATCCTCGACAGCTTCCTCTTCGAGGTGAACGAGGGGACGCTCACCGTCACCGCCTCCGACAGCGAAACCACGCTGACCACCTCGCTCGAGGTGAGCGACTGCGATGCCGACGGACGCTTTGCCCTCACCGCCAAGACCGTGATTGATGCCCTCAAGGAGCTGCCCGAGCTCTCGCTGACCTTCGATGTCAACCCGGAGACCTGCGAGGTGACCATCTCTTACCTCAACGGACAGTATAAGATGATGGCCGAGAATGCCGACGAATACCCGGGCGTGCCCGCCCTGAGCGAGAACGCCGCACGCCTCTCGATGCCTGCCGACGTGCTGCTGGCCGGCGTGAATCGCTGCTCCTTCGCCGTGGCCGACGACGAGCTGCGCCCCGTGATGAACGGTATCTACTTCGACATCAGCCCGACGGAGATCGTGATGGTGGCCAGCGACGGACATAAGCTGGTGCGCTGCCGCTCGTTCGCCGCACAGGAGAATGAGCGCTCGGCCTTCATCCTCCCCAAGAAGCCCTCCATGCAGCTGCGCAACCTCCTGCCCAAGGAGACGGGCGACGTGGAGATCGCCTTCGACCAGCGCGGCGCCCTCTTCACCATGGAGAACTACCGCATGGCCTGCCGCCTCATCGAGGGTCGCTACCCCAACTACAACAGCGTCATCCCCAAGAACAACCCCCACCGCGCCACGGCCGACCGCTCCTCGCTGCTCGGCGCCCTGAAGCGCGTGGCCGTCTTCTCCTCGCAAGCCAGCAGCCTCATCAAGCTGAGCGTGGGAGGCAACAAGATGGAGGTGTCGGCACAGGACATCGACTACTCCACCTCGGCCATCGAGACGCTGGATTGCCAGTACGACGGCGACCCCATCAGCATCGGCTTCAAAGGCTCGTTCCTCATCGACATCCTCAGCAACATGACCTCCAGCGAGGTGACCATCGAGCTGGCCGACCCCTCGCGTGCCGGTGTCTTCCTGCCCGAGGAGCAGCGCGAAGGCGAGGAGCTGCTCATGCTGCTCATGCCCATGATGCTCAACGAATAAACCCCGTCACACGGAATAACAACTGGATACAACTGGAATAGGATATAGACATGAAACTGAACCTCAAGAATCCCGTGGTCTTCTTCGATCTGGAGACCACGGGCATCAATATCATCACCGACCGCATCGTGGAAATCAGCTACCTCAAGGTGCACACTAACGGCAACGAGGAGAGCAAGACCCTGCGTATCAACCCCGAACGACACATCCCTGAGGAGTCGTCGGCCATCCACGGCATCTACGACGACGACGTGAAGGACTGCCCCAAGTTCAAGGAGGTGGCTCAGATGGTGGCGCGCGACTTTGAGGGGTGCGACATCGCCGGCTTCAACTCCAACCGCTTCGACGTGCCCCTGCTCGTGGAGGAGTTTCTGCGCGCCGGCGTGGAGATTGACCTCACCCGGCGGAAGTTCGTCGATGTGCAGACCATCTTCCACAAGATGGAGCAGCGCACCCTCTCGGCCGCCTACAAGTTCTATTGCGGCAAGGACCTGACCGCCGCCCACACCGCCGCCGCCGACACCCATGCCACCTACGAGGTGCTCATGGCACAGCTCGACCGCTACCCCGAACTGCAGAACGACATCAAGTTCCTCGCGGAGTTCTCCTCCTTCAACAAGAACGTCGATTTCGCCGGACGCATGATCTACGACGAGCAGGGCCGCGAACTCTTCAACTTCGGCAAGTACAAGGGACGCCTCGTCAGCGAGGTGCTGCAGCAAGACCCCTCCTACTACGCCTGGATCATGGACAACGACTTCACGCTCAACACCAAGAACATGCTCACCAAGATTAAGCTGGGGCAACCCACGCGCATCAAATAACCCGACGGAAGGAGACTGACAATGGTAAACGTACTGAAAGGCAAGAAAATCGTACTGGGCATCACGGGCAGCATCGCCGCCTACAAGGCCTGCCTCATCATCCGCGCGCTCGTGAAGCGCGGTGCCGAGGTGCAGGTGGTCATCACCCCTGCAGGCAAGGAGTTCATCACGCCCGTCACCCTCTCGGCGCTGACCGGCAAGCCCGTCATCTCAGAGTTCTTCTCCGGACGCGACGGCTCCTGGCACAGCCACGTGGATCTCGGCCTCTGGGCCGACGCCATGCTCATCGCACCCGCCACGGCCGCTACCATCGGCAAGATGGCCCACGGCGTGGCCGACAACATGCTCATCACCACCTACCTCTCGGCCAAGGCACCCGTCTTCGTAGCGCCCGCCATGGACCTCGACATGTTTGCCCACCCCTCCACGCAGGCCAACCTCGACCTGCTGCGTTCGTATGGCAACCACATCATCGAGCCGGCCGAGGGCGAACTGGCCAGCCATCTGGTGGGCAAGGGACGCATGGAGGAGCCGGAGGAGATTGTGCGCCACCTGGAGCTCTTCTTCGCCCGGCGCGACGGCGACCTGCGCGGACAGCACGTGCTCATCACCGCCGGACCCACCTTCGAGAAGATGGACCCCGTGCGCTTCATCGGCAACTACTCGTCGGGCAAGATGGGCTTTGCCCTGGCCGACGAATGTACCGCCCGTGGCGCTGAGGTGACCCTCATCGCAGGTCCCGTGGAGCGGCAGACCTACCTCCCGCCCACGCGCCGCATCAACGTGGAGAGCGCGCAGCAGATGTACGAGGCCGCCATGGAGTGGTTCCCCCGCTGCCAGGTCGCCATCCTCTCGGCCGCCGTGGCCGACTATACCCCCGAGGCCGTGGCCGACGAGAAAATCAAGCGCGAACGCACGGGCGAGATGGCCCTCCAGCTGAAGCCCACGCAGGACATTGCCGCCGCCCTGGGGCGCATCAAGGCCACCGGACAGCTGCTCGTAGGCTTCGCCCTGGAGACCTGCAACGCCTGCGAGCACGCCCTGGAGAAGCTGACCCGCAAGCGGCTCGACTTCATCGTGCTCAACTCCCTGCAGGACAAGGGGGCCGGCTTCCGCTGCGATACCAACAAGATTACCCTGATTGATGCCCAGAGCCAGCGCGACTTCCCGCTCAAGAGCAAGGAGGAGGTGGCCCGCGACATCGTGGACGAGATGGCCCGCCGGATGACTAACTAACTGAATCGTTATGCTCACAACCCTATACATACAGAATTACGCCCTCATCGAGCAGCTCGACATCAACTTCCAGGGGGGATTCTCCGTCATCACCGGCGAGACCGGTGCGGGAAAGTCCATCCTCCTGGGGGCCATCGGCCTGCTGCTCGGACAGCGGGCCGACGTGAAGGCCATCCGCCGCGGAGCCTCGAAGTGCATCATCGAGGCCCACTTCGCCGTGGGGGCCTACGGCATGAAACCCTTTTTCGAGGAGAACGGCCTGGAGTACGACGAGGAGTGCATCCTGCGTCGTGAGCTCTACGCCTCGGGCAAGAGCCGCGGATTCATCAACGACACGCCTGCACCCCTCGCCCTGATGAAGGAGCTGGGCGAACAGCTCATCGACATCCACTCGCAGCACCAGAACCTGCTGCTCGACAAGGAGGGGTTCCAGCTCAACGTGCTCGACCTGCTGGGTCACAACGACAAGGCGCTCGAGGAATATACCCTGCGCTACAACCGCTGGCGCAAGCTCCGCGCTGAGCTTGACGAACTGCAGGCCGCCCTGCAGCGCGATCGCACCGAGGAGGACTACCTCCGCTTCCAGTGGGAGCAGCTCAGCGAAGCCCACCTCGCCGACGGCGAGCAGGAGGAGCTGGAGCAGGAGGCCGAGATGCTGAGCCATGCCGAGGAGATCAAGGCGGGGCTCTACAAGTCGGCGCAGCTGCTCGAAGGCGAAGACGGGGGCGTGATAGCCCAACTCAAGGAGGTGATGCACACGCTCACGGCCATCGCTGGTGTCTATCCCCCGGCCGAGGAGCTGGCCTCACGCATGGAGAGCAGCTACATCGAGCTGAAGGACATCGCCCAGGAGGCCTCCACGCAGGAGGAGCAGGTGGAGTATAACCCGCAGCGCATGGACGAGGTGAACGAGCGGCTCAACCTGATCTATACACTCCAGAAGAAGCACCGCGTGGAGAGCGTGGGTGCGCTCATCGAGCTGATGGAGGGCTTCGAGCGCAAGCTGTCGCTCCTCTCGCAGGGCGATGACCACCTGGAGGAGCTGACGGCCGAGGTGGAGCAGAGCCGCCAGCAGGTGATGGAGCAGGCCGAACAGCTCAGCCAGGTGCGCCGCCAGGCAGCCAGCCGGGTGGAGCAGGAGATTGTGAAACGGCTGGCCCTGCTGGGGATGCCCAACGTGCGCTTCGCCGTCGAGATGGGTCGCCGCAAGGAGCCTGGCTCCCACGGCATGGACACCGTCAACTTCCTCTTCTCGGCCAACAAGAACGCCCACCTGCAGAACATCTCCAACGTAGCCTCAGGGGGTGAGACGGCCCGCGTCATGCTCTCGCTCAAGGCGATGATTGCCGGCGCCGTGAAGCTTCCCACCATCATCTTCGATGAGATTGACACCGGCGTGTCGGGCGAGATTGCCGACCGCATGGCCGACATCATGCAGGAGATGGGCAACAACGACCGCCAGGTCATCAGCATCACCCACCTGCCGCAGATTGCCGCCCGGGGTGCTGTACATTATAAGGTATATAAGGAGGACAACGACACCGAGACCAACAGCCACATCCGCTGTCTCACTCCTGAGGAACGGGTAGGGGAGATTGCCCACATGCTGAGTGGCGCCACCCTGACCGAAGCTGCCCTGGCCAATGCGAAGGCGCTGCTGCAGCGGGAGTGAGATAGGGATCAGGGATAAGGGATTAGGTGTTGTATGTACATTAATATAAGAATTGGAATGAACGAAATGATATTTGGCGTGCGGGCCGTGATTGAGGCCCTGCAGGCAGGAAAAGAGATTGATAAGATTTTGGTGAAGCGGGACATCCAGAGCGAGCTCTCGAAGGAGCTTTTTGCTGCGCTCAAGGGGACGACCATCCCCGTGCAGCGCGTGCCCGTGGAGCGGCTCAACCGCATCACGAAGAAGAACCACCAAGGGGTGGTGGCCTTCATCTCGCCCGTCACCTACCAGCAGGCAGAGCAGCTGGTGCCCTTCCTCTTCGAGCAGGGCAAGAACCCCTTCTTCATCGCCCTCGACGGGGTGACCGACGTGCGCAACTTCGGTGCCATTGCCCGCACCTGCGAGTGTGCCGGTGTGGATGCCATCCTCATCCCTAGCCGCGACAGTGTGTCGGTCAACGCCGATGCCATCAAGACCTCGGCTGGTGCGCTTCACAAGCTGCCCGTATGTCGCGAGCTGAACCTCACCAACACGTTGCGCTTCCTCAAGGAGAGCGGCTTCCGCCTGATTGCGGCCACCGAGAAGGGTGACTACGACTACACCCAAGCCGACTACACCGGCCCCCTCTGCATCATCATGGGGGCAGAGGATAAGGGCGTGTCGTACGACAACCTGGCCCTCTGCGACGAGTGGGTCAAGATTCCGATGCGTGGCACCATCGAGTCGCTCAACGTCAGCGTAGCCGCTGGCATCTTGATTTATGAGGCGATAAAAGAATAGACCCCCTCAATAAAGACCCCCTCATTCCCCCTTAAAGGGGGAGGAATTATTTGATTTGTTATTAATATAAAATAAGTAAATAGAATAAGAATGAAACATCGTTTTTTTCAGCTGATGGTTGTCTTTGCATGGATGCTGTCGGCTTCTCAACTACAGGCTCAGGCTCCGAAGTGGATGGAGAAGGCACGCCAGGCGGTCGTCTCTGTCATCACCTACGATGCCGATGGACACATCAAGGGCACGGGTAACGCCTTCTTCGTCAGCGAGGAGGGGGTGGCGCTCTCTGACTATGCGCTGTTCCGCGGTGCCTCACGCGCCGTGGCCATCAATACGCAAGGGGTGCAGATGCCCGTGGAGTGCATCCTCGGTGCCAACGAGCTCTTTGATGTCATCAAGTTCAAGGTGCAGCTTCCCAAGAAGGTGACTCCTCTCACCCTGGCAGCGCAGAAGCCTGCCGTGGGGAGCACGGTCTATCTCCTGCCATACTCCACGCAGAAGAGCCGCACCTTCACGCAGGGCACCCTCCAGGCCGAGGACAAGGCGCAGGGCAACTACGGCTACTTCACCCTGGCTCTCCCGCTGAAGGAGAAGATGGTGAGCTGTCCGCTGATGACCGCCGAAGGCGAGGTGTTCGGCCTCGCGCAACGGGCTAGCGGTCCTGATACCGCCACCATCAGCTACGCCATGGATGCCCACTTCGCCATGGACCTGCAGATAACCTCCTTCTCCTTGATGGACGTCGCCCTGCAGGGGGTAGGCATCCGCAAGGCCCTGCCCGACACCGAGGAGCAGGCCCTGGTGAGCCTCTACATGGCCTCCACGCAGCTCAAGCCGGAGGAGTACCTGGAGATACTCAACACCTTCGTGGCCCAATACCCCAACAGTCCCGAGGGCTACCTGCGCCGGGCAGCGCTACGCATGACCGTCGATGCCGATGAGGAGGCGTTGAAGCTGGCCGAGGTGGATATGGACAAGGCGCTGAGCGTGGGCACCAAGCAGGAAGAGGTGCGTCACGAACGGGCCAAACTGATTTACAACTACCTGATTAGTGGCGGCAAGAGCTACAGCGACTGGTCGTTCGAGAAGGCACTCAGCGAGGTGCAGCAGGCCGCTGCCATCAATCCGCTGCCCCTCTTCAAGCAGCTGGAGGGCGACCTGCAGTTTGCCTTGAAGCACTATGCCGAAGCGCTCGCGGCCTATGAGGCGGTCAATGCCTCGTCCATGGCGTCGCACGTCAGCTTCTTCAATGCCGCCAAGACCAAGGAGCTGATGGAGGCCCCTGCCGAGGAGGTGGTGGCGCTGATGGACAGCTGCGTGGCCCGCTTCACCTCGCCCTATACCGTCGATGCAGCCCCCTACCTGCTCGAACGTGCCCAAGTCCGCATGAGGGCGAAGCAGGCCAGGGGAGCCGTGGCCGACTACGATGCCTACTTCCAGGCGGTCAACGGTCAGGTGAACGACGTGTTTTTCAGCTACCGGGCCGATGCAGCCCTGCAGTCGCGCCAGTACCAGCGTGCCCTCGACGACTATGCCAAGGCCATCGAACTGAACCCCAAGGAGCTGACCTACCGCGCCGAGCTGGCCGTGGTCAACATCCGTATCGGTCGCAACGAGGAGGCCATCAAGCTGCTTCAGGAGGCGCTCTCCATCGATGAGAAGTATGCTGAGGCCTACCGCCTGATGGGGCTGGCTTACGTGCAGATGAAGAATAAGTCCGAGGCTCGCAGCTGCTTCGAGAAGGCCAAAGCCCTGGGTGCCCCCAACGCCGAAGCCCTCATCGAGAAACACTGTAAGTAAACTAAAAACTAAAAACTAAAAATTTAAAATTTAAAATGAAGAAAGTAATTTGTAGTGAGAAGGCGCCCGGTGCGATCGGGCCTTACAGCCAGGCTATTGAAGCCAATGGCATGGTGTTTGTATCTGGTCAGCTGCCCATCGATGCAGCCACCGGCCTGATGGCCGAGGGCATTGAAGCCCAGGCCCGTCAGTCGCTGGAGAACATCAAGCACATCCTTGGTGCTGCCGGCCTGGAGATGGCCAACATCGTAAAGACCACCGTATTCCTGGCCGACATGTCGCTCTTTGCCGAGATGAACAAGGTGTACGCCACCTATTTCGAGGGAGCTTGCCCGGCTCGCTCGGCTGTGGCCGTCAAGGCATTGCCTAAAGAGGCCTTAGTGGAGATTGAGTGCATCGCGGCACGTTAACAGGTCGGCCACGATGTAGCTACTGCCTCCCACGAAGATGAAGTCTTCTGGGAGGCTCTCTTTTTGTGCAGCCCGCACCGCCGACGGCACATCGGGATAGCAGTTCCCCTGCAGGCCGGCCTCCGTGGCCAGGCGGGCAAACTCCTCTACCGGTAGGGCACGCTTCACGCTGGCCTGCGTGAAGTAATAGACCGCTTCGCGGGGCAGCAGGGCCAGTACGCCCCGGATGTCCTTGTCGTTGACCATCCCCATCACCATGCGCAGCGTGTGGCACGGCTGCTGTCTGAGCTGCTCCGCCACGTAGCGGATGCCGCCCACATTATGCCCCGTGTCACATACCAGGCGGGGCGACTCCTGCAGCTGCTGCCAGCGACCTTGCAGGCCGGTAAGCTCCACCACGTGGGCAAAGCCCTGGCGCACCTCGGCCTCGCCGATGCGGTAGCCGGCTTGCTGCAGCAGGGGGATGGCAGCCAGCACCGTGGCGCGGTTCTTCTGCTGATAGCTGCCCTTCAGCTCCATCTCCACGTCGGGGTAGGACAGGGGTTGCTCCTCCGCAAAACAGATGGGGGCCTCCATGGCCTTTGCCTTGGCCTCGAAGACGGGGCGCGTCTCATCCACTGCCTCGCCAATCACCACCGGCGTGTGAGGCTTGATGATGCCCGCCTTCTCCTGGGCGATGGCAGCGAGCGTACTGCCCAGGAACTGCGTGTGGTCGAAGCTGATGTTGGTGATGAGGCTCAGGTCGGGCGAAATCAGGTTGGTGCAATCCAGCCGGCCACCCAGGCCCACCTCGATGACCGCTACATCCACCTGCCGGTCGGCGAAATAGCGGAAGGCCATGGCCGTGGTCAGCTCGAAGAAAGAGGGGTGGAGCGGCTCGAAGAAGGGGCGCTCACGCTCCACGAAGTCGATGACATACTGCTGGCTGACTGGCTCGCCATTCACCCGTATGCGCTCGCGGAAATCGACGAGGTGAGGCGAGGTGTAGAGTCCCACGCGATAGCCGGCCGACTGCAGGATGGCAGCCAGCGTGTGGGAGCAGGAGCCTTTGCCGTTGGTGCCTGCCACGTGGATGGAGCGGAACAACCGGTGCGGATGTCCCAGGTGCTCGTCGAGGAGGAGGGAGTTGGTGAGTCCCTCCTTGTATGCCCCGGCCCCTACCTGCTGGAAGAGGGGGGTGCTCTGATAAAGGTATGTGATGGTCTCTGAATAATTCATGATGCGTTCCTTTTTTCATTGAATAACGGCGCAAAGGTACGGTTTTCTCTTGAAAATAGGCTCCAAAAGGCGCAGATTCCACAAAAAATCAAAGAATCTAGACAGTTTTCTTTTTTCTTTCATAAATAAAGCCTAACTTTGCAGCCGTTTGCAACTATAAATGAAGAATAAATGAAGAAGAATGTAATTCATCGATACCTGTCGAGCAGGGTTCTGCCGATTTGGACTATTCTGCTGATAGACTTGCTTATCATCGTGCTCTCCTGCTTGATGGCCTATGCGTTGCGCTATGATTTCAGAAGTATCTTCCTGGAAACTTCTACGATTGACCGTACCATTATCTGGGCTCTTTTGGCCAATCTGCTCTGCTTCAGAATCTTCAAGACCTACTCCAATGTGCTGAGATTCTCCTCGTTTGTGGATATCATGCGCATTTTCGTCTCGCTCTCTGTGGCCTTCACGCTGCTCATTGTGCTCAGCTTTGTGCTGGAGACCTTCTTCGGTATGCTGGTGGCTCCCGTCAGCGTGCTCTTCATGGGCTATATCATCAGCTTTGCCATGATGGCCTGCTCGCGCATCGTGGTGAAGATGTTTTTTGAGCGCATCAACTTCGATGGCTCCCACAGCGCCAATGTCTTTATCTATGGTGCCAAAGAGGCCGGGGTCAATATTGCCAAGGCGATGCGTGTGTCGCTCAGCAACCATTACCGCCTGCGCGGATTCATTGCCGACGAGCCTGAGCTGGTCGATAAAATCATGATGGGCGTAAAGATTTACCCCAACGACGACACGCTGCTCGACGAACTCATGGACCGCGAGACGCAGACCATCATCATTTCGCCGGCCAAGATGGGAGAACTGAAGGACAGCGACTTTGCAGACCGCATGCTGTCGCACAACATCAAGCTTCTCTCCGCTCCACCCATCAGCGAATGGAATGGACAACTCAACCCACAGCAGATTAAGGAGATACAGATTGAAGACCTGCTGCAGCGTGACCCCATACAGATTGACATCCGCAAGGTGGCCTCTCACCTGGAGGGCAAGCGGGTGATGATAACCGGTGCAGCTGGCTCAATCGGTAGCGAAATCATGCGGCAGGTGGCTTCCTTCAACCCCTATAAGCTGATTCTCGTCGATCAGGCTGAGACTCCGCTGCACGACATCCGCCTGGAGCTCCAGGACCGCTGGCGCGACATTGATGCCGTGACCATCATAGCCGATATCTCCAATCCCACCCGCATGGAGGCTATCTTCCGCCAATTCCAGCCGCAGTACATCTTCCATGCCGCGGCCTACAAGCATGTGCCCATGATGGAAGACAACGTGAGCGAGTCGATACAGGTCAACGTGTTCGGCACGCGCACCCTGGCTGATTTGGCCGTGAAGTATGCTGCGGAGAAGTTCGTGATGATTTCTACCGATAAGGCTGTGAACCCCACCAACGTGATGGGCTGCTCGAAGCGTATCTGCGAAATCTACGTGCAGTCGCTGGCCAAGAAAATCATGAAAGAGGGCGGCAAGACGCAATTCATCACCACCCGTTTCGGCAACGTGCTGGGTTCCAACGGCTCGGTCATTCCCCGTTTCCGCGACCAGATACAGCGTGGAGGCCCCGTCACGGTGACACACCCGGAGATTATCCGCTACTTCATGACCATCCCCGAGGCCTGTCGTCTTGTGCTCGAGGCTGGCAGCATGGGCAACGGCGGCGAAATCTACATCTTCGACATGGGCAAGCCCGTGAAGATTGTCGATTTGGCCAAGCGCATGATCAGTCTTTCAGGCCGCACCGACGTGAAGATTGAGTTTACCGGCCTGCGCCACGGTGAGAAACTCTACGAGGAGCTGCTCAACGTGAAGGAGCTGACCAAACCCACCTATCACGAGAAGATTATGATTGCCACCGTCAGGGAGTATGACTACGACGAGGTGAAGGAGCGTATACAGCATCTGATAGACATCAGCTACTCCTATGACCAGATGAAGATTGTGGCTGCCATGAAAGATTTGGTGCCCGAATTTATCAGCAAGAACTCCT
>JBJEKS010000217.1:0-2106 GCA_051878755.1 Bacteroides sp.
GGTCATTGCGAAGGTCAAGGTCAAGATATTGCCGTACCAGCGAAACAAGTACAACTGTTTTTCCCGTACCCGTAGGCATCTGCATCATCACACTCCTGTGCTTGCCGAATGCCTCCCTCACACTTTTGCAAATATCTTTCTGATACGCTCTCAGAAAAGTCATTTCAATATTTCAGTTTCCTTATCATAGTCTTCCCCCCATAAGCCATCAGCTCCACCGTCCCGTCAGGCCGTAGCTCCACACCTTCATATCTCGGTTCAATCTCCACCTTGCCATCCACGGCTATCACCCCCCAGATACCAGGATAGGCCTCCACGGCACAATACTTCCCCACGGGCGTGTGGATGGTGCGGAACATCGGTGGTACCACGATGCGTCCCCCATCCTTCAGTCCCCATTTCTTTCCTATCTGGAATGGCACCACCTCAGTCATGCCGTTCAACCTTTTCCGGCGGTTCCGGGCAGCAGCCTGCTGCTCCTCTTCCTTTTCGCGCAGCATCCTGTCCCTCACCTCTTCATTGATGTCGTTGATGGCCATGTTCACCACACTTCTCTCGGCAGAATTATTCGTCCTCCCCAGCTGTCGCCATGCTGCCTTGCCGCTCCTCTTGTCCAATCTCACGTAGTAATGCTCCCCATCATCATCCATCACCACCACCGACTCATCTTCAAACTTCACCTCCAGCCAATAGACCTTCTCTTCACAGCCTTTGATAAGACACCTGTAATACAGGGTCTGTTTATACAGCATCTTCCGGAGAATCTCGTTCTCCGGGATGCCATGACAGGGCAGCTGCAGGAACAGCCCGTTGTCCGATGGCCAAACGAATGAAGGATGAGTCTCCACACGATAGCACGGCTTCGTCCTGGTGAACATGTATTCGCGCAGGAAGAGTACCTCAAAGCCACCATACCGGTGCAGTTTGGGCATACTCCCATACAACAGCCCCGACCTCAGATCGACATAGAAGATATGTGGGCAGGAGCACTCATCCTCCCTGAGCAAGAATCGCAGTTCTGGGTTGCGCATCGCTTCCATCTTGGTGCACCTCAGCTTCACGAAGTCATAATCCACAAACTCCATGTGCTTGAACATCTCATAGCGATAGATGACCTCGCCACGACCATCCACCACACCGACAGCACCCGACTCAAAGCGCACACACCTCAGTCCGTCATCCCTCGTGTCAAAAACCTCAGCTACTCCTTCTCTTTCGTTCATGTTTTGATTATATCTTTGGATTTTTTCGTTTTGTGTATCTTTGCCCTCAAAAAGAGGAGATTAATATGTATTACAGCCGAGTTTGAGTTTACCGATTCTAACACGAAGCCGGAGTTTGCCCTCAATGAGTTGCCTACGTTTGGTGTAGGACGCATCCATTCTGTATTCATGTACCCCATGACCTTCGATGAATTTCTTTTGGCCAATGGCGAGAGCCTACTCCTCGAAGCACGCCGAGCAGCTTCTCCTTCTTCCCCACTGCCACAAGTCCTGCATGAGAAGCTCATCGCCCTGCTTCGTACCTATATGTTGGTGGGTGGTATGCCCTAATGCGTAGCCCAGTGGGTAGCCACTCACGACTACTTGGTCTGCCAGGAGATACAGGACGACATCCTCGTTAGCTATGAGGATGATTTCCCCAAGTATAACAAAAGAGTAGATACCACCCTGCTTCGCCACACCTTGCACTCCGCAGCCGAGCAGGCTACGCGTAAATTTGTCTATTCTCAAGTAGGAGACTATAAGACAGCCGATGTAAAGCGAGCGCTCGACATGCTTATCCTTGCCGGCATCCTGATACCCGTCACCCATACCAGTGCCAACGGGCTTCCGTTGGGTAGTGGGTCGGACACATCCTACAGAAAGATCCTGCCTATGGACTGTGCCCTGACATTGCGTCTATTGAGCATGACCATGGCTGATGCATCAAAGCTTTCCACCCATATCCTCACTGCCTCTGCGGCTGATTTGGTCAACAAAGGAGCCATGGCAGAACTCATGGCAGGGCTTGAACTGTTGCACTATCAGACCCCTCATCTTCGTCACGAGATGTAACTGTTCGGTGAAGTCCGTCATTGCCGTCTCAAAAAGACTTTGTAACTTT
>JBJEKS010000218.1:0-2099 GCA_051878755.1 Bacteroides sp.
CCTTGTGAAGGGTTGGGGTGACGTGCCTGCCCGTTTCGAGCCTATCACCACGGAGACGATGTACCTGGGTCGTACCGACCGTGATGAAATCTACAAGCAGCTGCTGGCCGACCTGCTCGAGGCAGAAAGCTACTGCGCTTGGCCTAATGAGACGGCCGTGACGAAGAGCGTGGAGCGCGTGAGCAAGGCCTTCGTGAAGGGTCTGCGTGCACGTATCGCCCTCTATGCCGGTGGTTACAGCCAGCGTAAGGATGGTGTGCGTCTGAGCACTGACCCCGAATTGGCTCCTGACAACATGTACAAGATTGCGAAGGACGAGTGCCTGAGCATCATCAACCAGGGCTGCAACAAGCTGGGTAGCTTCAAGGAGAACTTCACCAACCTCTGCAAGGACATCGTTACCGCTGGTGGTGAGTCTATCTGGGAGGTACCCTTCAGCGATGGCCGTGGCCGCGTGCTCTACACCTTTGGCGTAAAGCACAATGCCAAGGACCAATATACGCAGCAGGCTCAGGGCGGTGTGAACGGCCCGCTGCCTACGCTCTTCTACGACTATGATGTGGATGACGTGCGTCGCGACATCACTTGCGTGCCCTACGAATGGAGCAAGGAGCTGGTTGACGGCCGTGCCAAGCAGGAGCTCCGTAGCCTCAATAAATGGTGCTTCGGTAAGCTGCGCTACGAGTGGATGAACCGTATCGTCACTTCAACGAACGACGACGGTGTGAACTGGCAGTACCTGCGCCTGGCTGATGTCTATCTGATGGCTGCTGAGGCTGTAAATCAGCTTGACGGTGCAGTCGCTGCTGCTCCCTACCTGAAGCCTATCCTCGACCGTGCCCTGCCCGCTGCCAAGGTGACCGCTTACATGAGCGCTGCTACGGCCAGCAAGAGTGCCTTCTTCAACGCCATCGTAGAGCAACGTGCCCTGGAGCTGGCTGGTGAGATGCTCCGTAAGGCTGACCTTATCCGTTGGAACATGCTGGGTAGCAAGCTGGCTGAGGCCAAGGAGAAGATGAGAGCGCTGCGTACCCGCACGGGTGCTTATGCTGACCTGCCTAAGAAAATCTACTACACCTATGCTGAGGATGGTGAGACGCTGATGTTCTACGGCTTGAATCATGGAGATACTGACGAAGAGGGTGCTAAACTGGCCGGTTGGGACAGCACCGACTGGATTACCGAGAGCAAGCTGGAGGACAAGAATCTGGAGGCCCTCTATACGCAGGATCCCGACCAGAACCAGTTCTGGCCCATCTGGCAAACCTTTATTGACAGCAGCAACGGCATGCTGAGCAACGATTAATCTTTAAACACGCAATAATATCGCAATTATGAAACTGAATAAATATATCTGCATGTTGGGGCTGGCAACCATGGCCCTGACTACTGCCTGCGACGACCAGAGTGACCTGGTGACAGAGATTGACTACAGTCGCCTGTTTGCTCCCATCAACCTGGAGGCTAAAGTGACCAATCAGGTGAACGTACGCCTGAACTGGAGTACTGTGAGCGGTGCTACAAGCTATGTAGTGGAGTTCTACGAGGATAATGACCAGGCTACCGAGAGTGAAGACAATGATAGCGAAGTGCTCGACTTCAGCGGAACGCCTGTGAAGAGCCTGAGCGATGTGACGGCCGAGCAGCTGCCCATCGTGGTGAAGGGTTTTGAGAGTGAAACGAAATACCTTGTCCGCGTGATGGCCAAGGGTGAGAAGACCGATTCAAAATGGAGCGGAGCGCGTTTCAAGACAAGTGCTGAGCAAATCATGCAGGAGGTACTGCCCGAAGAACTGACCGCCAAGAGTGTAGTACTGCGCTGGACGGCTGGTGAAGAGGCTGAAAAGATTGTCATTACCCCGGGCAACATCGAGCATAAGGTGACTTCAGCAGAGATTGCTGAAGGTGCAGCCACCATCGAAGGCTTGACTCCCGAGACGCAATACACTGCCAAGTTGATGAAGAGCAACGGCAAGAGCCGCGGTTCCGTAACGTTTGAGACGCTGATTGACCTGGGTGATGCCATCGGTGTATATCCCGAAGACGATTGGACCACCCTCTTTACCGAGGCAGAAGATGGCACCATATTTGCCCTCTTC
>JBJEKS010000219.1:0-2098 GCA_051878755.1 Bacteroides sp.
GACCTGGTACTGATCCGCTTTGCCGACGTGTTGCTGATGCAGAGCGAGCTGAAGCAGGATATGTCGGGCATCAACCGCGTGCGTGCCCGTGCTGGTCTTTCGCCTGTTCCCGGCTATTCGCTCGAAGCCTTGCAGAACGAACGTCGTTGGGAGCTGGCTTGCGAAGGCCTGCGCTGGAACGATATCCGTCGCTGGCACATCGCGGCCAAGGCGCTGGATAAGCAGCTCGACCAGCCCACTTACTTCCATGGCAACCCCGATACGAACAAGAGCCACAACGGCGGTTACAGCGCACGCTATAAGGCAACGGCTGGCTTCTTCAAGATGCCCGACACGCAGATTGCAATGGGGGCAGTCAAGCAGAATGCCGGTTGGACAAGCTCTGACTCAGAATACCAGGGTTGGTAATTATTCAATCACATTAGTTAATTTAGACGTATTATGAAAAAGATATTTTTTACACTCTCGTCTGTTGCATTGATGTTGGTGGCTTGCGACCCAAGCGTTGACGACATCAGCAGCGGCTTCGATAATAGAGTTACTGCGGAGACCGTACAGGCTTCAGCTACCCCTGTGGTTGTCAACGGCAAGAATACCAACAGAATCGTGGTGGAGAACCATTCGCCCATCACCTGCCAGTGGAAGGCCGACCAGCTGATTGAGGCGCAGACCTCTTCTGCCAAGGCATACGACACCATCTATGTCACGAAGACCGGTACCAACACCATCACCATGGTGTGCTACAACCTGAATGGTGAGTTTACGAAAGACTTTACGGTCAACGTAGAGGAGATTACCTACCTGACGAAGGCCCTTTCTGACCGCCTGGTGGGCGCTAAAGGTTTCGGCAACGCCTTTGACCCCTCCAAGGTCTCCATCGAACAGGAGGTGGATAAGGAGACCGGCTTGAAAGGCAACGTCTTCTCCGTAACGAACGCCAATGGCGTGCTGACCGACTGGCAGGTCGTGGATAAGGCAACCAACGAGGTGATGGCTTCCAGCAACCTGAACAGCGACAAGCTCCTGGTCATCGCCGATGCAGGCGAATATGAAATCAGAATGGATTATACCAAGGCAGATGGCTCGAAAGACTCCTATGTCTGCGGCACCTACACCATCGAGTGTTACACCAACAAGCCCGAGATTATCGAATACCTGAGCGGTGAGACGGGCGTATCCAGATGGCAATGGTTCCAGGGCAATGCAGCCGTTTGGGGTAATGGTCCTTGGGCTTCGGGTGCAGGACCCGCCTGGTGGACAAACAACCTGGATGCGATGGACGGACAGGGCGGCAACCACCCCGGAGGAACGGCCCGCAACGGTATCAACGCTTACTTTGAGCTCGACTTCAACAGCGGTATCGCAACCAACAGCGACGGCACGAAGTGTGCCTTCAAGGTGCTGCCTCTGAAGCATGGCCACGGCTCAGAAGAGGGTTGGGATATGGGTTGCATTCACTTCGAGGCTTCCGGCACGACCTACGTCGTACCGATGGCTGTCAACGTGAATGGTGGCGACG
The DNA here is from genome assembly GCA_051878755.1 of Bacteroides sp. Lineage (GTDB taxonomy): Bacteria > Bacteroidota > Bacteroidia > Bacteroidales > Bacteroidaceae > Bacteroides. The sequence continues at coordinate 1,520 of JBJEKS010000219.1, forward strand.
AGCCCTTCCAGGATATGTTCATCGTGAAGGCTGACGAAGATCGTCTGAACCTCACCGCCGAAGAGCAGGCTGTCAACGGATGCGCCTGGTTCTACCTCTTCGAGCGCGTGACTGAAGAATAATTGGTAGCAAGGTTTTCTATTAGGGTAAAAAAGATTGTTACTCGACTGGGGCGGGCCGTTGGGCTCGCCCCTTTTTTCTCTCTTCGGGCCTCCTGCTGCCACGGTGGGTTGCTCCTGTTTGTTGTGCTCTTTGTCGTATAGTTTGTTCTACTGCCTGAAAATTATGGTGGTTTCTGTAGCTAGTTTAAAGGAAAAGTGCTACTTTTGCGGCATGAGAATGAATATTTTGAAACTGAAATATGGAAAATCGGGCCTGCAACGGCTGTTCGTGCTGGCCTTGATAGGTGGCATACTCTACTCGTGTGCCAGCGTGGGACGTATCGAAGGGGGAGCCTACGACGAGACGCCGCCCCTCTTCCTCAAGGGTACACCGGCACCTGGGGCCCTCAACGCCCAGAAGAAAAAGGTGGTGCTGGAGTTTGACGAGTTCATCAAGCTGGATAAACCGGGAGAGAAG
>JBJEKS010000220.1:0-2094 GCA_051878755.1 Bacteroides sp.
AATTTGCAACGATTGCTGCCATGTGTAGTTCCTCCTTAAAATAATTATGTTTATATATAAAAACAGTCCTCTCCCAAGGGTGGGAAAAGACTGTTGTTTTCGGATTATGCTTTATAATTCGTTATGACTTCATTTTCTGCTCGGAAGTTTACCCACTATCAATGCTTTTGTCAAAAAAAGAGAGCAGTAGGTCAAATAAAAAACATGACCTACTGCTCTGTTACTATGAAAAAATAATTTTATTATGTAGTGCCCAGATAAACACTTCGCAATACCTGGACAATATCCTCGTTTTTCACACCTCGCAAATGTAGATTTTTCGTGTCGACCGGGGATTGCTCCAACTGATAGATAAATGTTCCCATTTCATCCCGGATGGAAGGGGGAAGAGCACAACGTTCTTCTCCAGTCAGAAGCGCAGCCAGACGGGCAATATCGTTTTTGTGCTTGCGGATATCTTTTTCATCCACCGGCTCCCCGTGTGACTTTCGAGCGCTCAAATCGAGCCAAGCCTTGGCCTTGAAGGGAATCAAATATTGGGGGAGAAGAATCGAGACCCCATCTATTTCACTGCGCCCGTCAAGGAGCAGCGTATAATAGTCATCGTTCAGCAAAATGGCTGACAAACTGGAGACCTCGTCTGCAATCGGAATGGGGACGCATGGGCCAATGGCCTCATCCTGAAAGATATCGACCTTTCGGGAAAAAAGCTCCAGCATATAGGGAAAACCGGGCTGGCTGGGGTGGTCAAAACGATAAAACTGCGGAGTGCCGTTGCTTCTTGCGCGGTGCTCGTAGCCACCATCCCGAATGAACTCCCAGAACTTGCGCCCAAACTCCGGTGTCAATGCCTCTACGAGCAGCACGATGTCAAGGTCTTTTGTGGCGCGGAAGGCCGTGTCCTGCGCTTCAAAAATCAGGTCGCAGGCAGCACCGCCAATCAAAACATACTGGTCTTTGAAATCTTGAAAATATTGACTGAATACGTCAATTCCTTTCATGAAAGATATCTCTCCTCTATCTCTTGAATGCCCCCCTCCACACGGGGGTCCTGCTGATCTGCTGCACAGACAGAAAGCGCGGCGGTCAGCGGGTCTATGGCGATATTATCTCCGAACGGTATTTCATAGCCAAGGACTTGGATGATGGCTGCGGGAATCTCGTCCCGGGGGACTTGAGGAAGTCCGGGCAGATTTAGCTCGGCGGCTCTGGCTCTGGTGACTGCGTAGGTTCGTATCTTTCCATCATCCAACATCGAGTAATGGCAAACCGCGCTGATGCCGCCAAGGGGCAGGGAGGGCGTCATGGGGGCGTCCAGCCGATATTCCTGCATAACAGGGCTTTGCAGGCTTGGCTTGATGAGCTGCCAATAATCTTTCCAGGTGCCCTCCCATGCAAAAAATCTTCGTTGGCCCCTCCGCTGGATAAGGGTTGGGAACAGAACTTCGATTTCATCCATACAGCGGGTACCGGACATCCGGCTGACACCCAGCAGGTCCGCCAGCTGCGCGGCGCTTCCGCTTCGGAACTGCTGGTATATCGCAGTCAGAAGGAACTTTTGCGTCATCATGGAACACTGCTCCACGTCAGGCAGATTTTTTTGGCGGGTGGATAGGATGACCCCTAAAAAGGGAAGGAAGACTTCTCTGGTCCCGATGGTGAAGGGAATTCCCTCTGCCATGAGTTTTTCCCTTGTGTAGGGTTTCAGTGCCTCGAAAATGAAGGCGCAGGGCAGCCCCGTGCTCTTTTGAAGGGCGGCCCAATCCTTTCGGAGTGTGCTGAGAGGTATTTTTTCCTTTGGATGCACCGCCAAAAAGGTCAGCTGCTCCACACGAACCTCATTGAACTCATAGCTGCTGCGCAGATAGAGGGGCAGGTAATTCACGCCAGAGTATAAGTCACTGGTACATGGCAAATGCAGCAATTCACTAAGCTGTTCTTGCACCATTCATATCCCTCCTTTTGAAATATAACATGTTTTTAGAATTATAACATGGTATTTGTTATAAGTCAAATTGTTGCGATGCAGAGGCTCGGTTGATTCAGGGTCATCACTTTTCTGCCTCGGAAGCCAATTTGTAAAAACTCGTTCTC
>JBJEKS010000221.1:0-11544 GCA_051878755.1 Bacteroides sp.
AAACAACTTTAGTATTAACAAACAAAACTGTCAACCAAAATCAGTACACGTCAAAATACTCACTCATGAAGATGTCCGCGCTTACCCGGAAAAACGTCCGGACAAACTCGGAAAAACGTCCGGACCTGTGCGGAAGAGCTGAACTATTCACTGTAAAGAGTCAGTCGGCAAACAGCTGTTGAAGCACCTCCACCGACTTGAGCGCTCCCATACCAGGCAAATGGAGCTGATAGTACTCTAACATCAGAGCCAAGCAACGGTTACGCTGAAGCCTGTTCATGGAGAAAAGCCCCATATTCTGATAGTTCATGCGAGCCAACTCATGAAGCGCCTTCGCCTCATCAGGATGCAAATGATAGGCGTTGGGAGTCAACGGCAGAGGCAGAAACTCTGCCTCCTGCAAGTGGAAGCCGATACCCTCTTCATAATTTGAGAGATTGGGGAAAATACCCAGGTAGCAGGCCAGCTGCATCATGAATACCAGATGGAAGTTGGCAATCCCCTTCGAGCAACGGTCAAGCGTGACTATACTCTGCTTGAGGTAGTCGAAGAGCCCCCTGTTGGCCTCCTGTTCCAAGAGTACCCGCGTAAGCAGCTCAGAGACAAAAAGCGCAATAGCTCCCTTCAACGGATGAAAGGGCATCTCGATCGGTGCATAATCCAGCTTCCACTCCTTCAATCGCTGGATTACCTCCTTGGGGCGGTATTCATACTCCAGGGCCACCATCGAGAGCGGCATGCAAAGCACCCCCCCCGACTTATGTGAGCGTCCCCCCCGTCCGGTACTAAACTGGGCACGCCCCATCGAAGAGGAGTAGATATCCAGAATCGTCGTACCATTGGCACATTTGATTGAACGCAAAACAATACCTTCACATTTTTCGAGCATAACAGCATGATTTCTTTTGGGGTTCAAAGCTAAGCAAAAAAGCCGAAAGAGCCTAATAAATGCGATCATTTATCCAAAAAATCGTAGGCTACGCAAAAAAGCTCCAGAATTTGGAACGAATCCAGCATTTTCATTTTCTACTGTATTTCAGCTTATTAAATCAATACAAGAGAATATAATTGATATTTCTATTAATTTTTTTCTCAAAAAGTGTTTGCCAATTCAAAAATAGTTTCTACCTTTGCAACCGCAAACGAGAGAAATACGCTTGCAAAGAGCGGAAACGCTTGGTAGTGTTGGCCTCTTCGTCTATCGGTTAGGACGCAAGATTTTCATTCTTGAAAGGGGGGTTCGATTCCCCCAGAGGCTACTAATAATAACAATAAAAACAGATTAGTCGAAATGGCAAATCACAAATCATCACTGAAAAGAATCAGACAAGAGAAGACAAGAAGACTTCACAACAGATATTATGGTAAGACCATGAGAAATGCTGTTCGTAAGCTTCGTGCAACGACCGACAAGGCAGAAGCAGTTGCTTTGTTGCCGAACGTAACGAAGATGTTGGATAAGTTGGCTAAAGTGAATGTAATCCACAAGAACAAGGCTAACAATCTGAAGTCGAAGTTGGCCCTCCATGTGAACAAATTGGCTTGATTCCAATTCCAGTTCGAAGAGGAAAGAATAGCGAGGCTGAGCTACCGAGGTAGTTCGGCCCTTGTTGTTATATACACATCCCTTTACAAGCAATTCCACTAACCCCTTAAAAAGAGCAAAGAAGCCAAAAAATCAATGATTTCTGTATGTAGTCTGAACTTTTTTCACTACTTTTGCTCGGTTATTACAAATAGCGATTCATTATGACAGAAGAAGAAAAGATAGTAGGCGAGAATAACTATTCTGCAAGCAACATCCAGGTGCTAGAAGGACTGGAAGCCGTGCGCAAGCGCCCGGCCATGTACATTGGCGACATTAGTGAAAACGGTCTGCACCATCTGGTCTATGAGGTGGTTGACAACTCCATCGACGAGGCCATGGCCGGCTATTGCGACCATATCGAAGTCTCCATCAACGAGGACAACAGCATCACCGTACAAGACAACGGCCGCGGTATCCCCGTGGACTTCCATGAGAAAGAGAAGAAATCGGCCCTCGAAGTGGTGATGACCGTGCTCCATGCCGGCGGTAAGTTCGACAAGGGTTCCTATAAGGTGTCTGGTGGTCTGCATGGCGTGGGTGTATCCTGCGTAAACGCACTCTCCACCCACATGACAACCCAGGTGTTCCGCAACGGAAAAATCTACCAGCAAGAGTACAGCTGCGGCAAGCCGCTCTATCCCGTCAAGGAAATAGGCACCTGTGAAGCTGGGTTCACAGGCACCAAACAGACCTTCTGGCCAGATGGCAGCATCTTCACCACGACCGAGTACAAGTACTCCACACTCCAGGCCCGCCTGCGCGAACTGGCCTATCTGAACAAGGGCATACGTATCTCCTTGACCGACCTGCGCAGCAAGGATGAGGAGGGTAACTACAAGACAGAAACCTTCCACAGCGACGAGGGCGTGAAGGAGTTTGTACGCTTCCTAAACAGCGGCAATACCCCCCTGTTTGATGATGTCATCTACCTCAATACCGAAAAGAGTGGCGTGCCCATCGAGTGTGCCATCATGTACAATACGGGCTATCGTGAGAACCTCCACTCCTACGTAAACAACATCAACACCAAGGAGGGCGGTACGCACGAAGCCGGTTTCCGCACCGCCTTGACCCGCGTACTCAAGAAATATGCCGACGACAACTGCGCCAAGGCACTTGAGAAAGCCAAAGTCGAGGTATCGGGCGAAGACTTCCGCGAAGGCCTGATAGCTGTCATCTCGGTCAAAGTTGCCGAGCCTCAGTTTGAGGGACAAACCAAGACAAAACTGGGCAACAACGAGGTAAGCGGAGCCGTCAACCAGGCTGTGGGCGAAGCCCTTAGCTACTATTTGGAGGAACACCCCAAGGAAGCCAAGCTGATTGTAGATAAGGTCTTGCTGGCCGCAACGGCCCGTGTGGCCGCACGCAAGGCACGCGAGTCGGTTCAACGCAAATCGCCTATGAGCGGTGGCGGTATGCCGGGCAAACTGGCCGACTGCTCCAGCAAGGACCCTGACGAATGCGAACTCTTCCTCGTTGAGGGTGATTCAGCCGGCGGTTCAGCCAAACAGGGCCGAAACCGCACCTTCCAGGCCATACTCCCACTCCGTGGTAAAATTCTGAACGTTGAAAAAGCGATGTGGCACAAGGCCTTTGAGAGCGACGAAGTGAACAACATCATCCAGGCCCTGGGCATTCGCTTCGGAGTAGATAGCGAAGACAGCAAGGCGGCCAACATCGACAAGCTGCGCTACAAGAAAGTAATCATCATGACCGATGCCGATGTCGATGGCTCACACATCGACACCCTTATCATGACGCTTTTCTTCCGCTACTTCCCCCAGGTCATCGAACAAGGCTACCTCTACATCGCCACCCCTCCCCTCTATCTCTGCACAAAGGGCAAGGTGAAGGAGTACTGCTGGACTGACCAGCAACGCCAACGCTTCATTGACACCTATGGCGGAGGCTCAGAAAACGCCATCCACACCCAACGGTACAAAGGTTTGGGTGAGATGAACCCCGAGCAGCTCTGGGAGACCACCATGAACCCCGAAAACCGTATGCTAAAGCAGGTACACCTCAACAATGCCGCCGAAGCAGACTACATCTTCTCCATGCTTATGGGTGAGGACGTAGGCCCACGCCGTGAGTTCATCGAGAAGAATGCTACTTATGCCAATATCGATGCATAAGCGCCAAGGCAACAGCTGATATGCTCACACTCGTTCCCCCTCATGGCGAAACGCAGGTGCTGCTCCACTCCTGTTGTGCCCCTTGCTCGTCGGCCATCATCGAATGTCTGATGGCCAACGGCATCCGGCCCACAGTCTTCTACTTCAACCCCAACATCTATCCCGAGGCGGAATATGAGGTGCGAAAGCATGAAGCAATCCGCTTCGTGACGAGCCAAGGGCTAGACTTCATAGATGCGGACTATGATTACGCCCGCTGGCGAAATGAGGTGCAGGGGTTGGAGCAGGAGCCTGAGCGGGGACGGCGTTGCCTTCGTTGCTTCACCATCCGCCTCACAGAGACGGCCCGCTATGCCTCCACCCACGGGTTCACCCTCTTCACCACTACCCTGGCCTCTTCACGATGGAAAAGCCTGGAGCAGATTAATGAAGCTGGACGAATAGCTGCCTCTCTTTACCCAGGTATCACCTTTTGGGAACAGAACTGGCGGAAGGGGGGCCTGCAGGAGCGCCGAAACCAGCTACTCCGGGAATATGCCTTCTACAACCAGCGCTATTGCGGTTGTGAATTCAGTTTCCGAATTGAGCCCAACGATAAAGAAGAATGATTATGGAACATCCCCTATCCCAGTTTCACTATTGCCCGAAGTGTGGTTCCGAACAGTTCGTGGAACACAATGGGAAGTCAAAACATTGCGAAGTCTGTGGGTTTACCTACTACTTCAACCCTTCAGCAGCCACGGTAGCCTTAATCCTCAATGAGCGCGACGAACTGCTCGTAGCCCGACGGGCCAAGGAACCTGCCAAAGGAACACTCGATCTCCCAGGTGGTTTCATTGACATGTTCGAAACGGCCGAAGAGGGTGTAGCACGCGAAGTAAAAGAAGAGACTGGCCTGCAAGTCACGAAGGCCTGCTACCTATTCTCGATACCTAATTTATATATGTACTCCGGCTTCTGCGTACACACCATGGACCTCTTTTTCCGCTGCACAGTGGAGGATGCAGCTCACTACAACGCAATGGACGATGCTGAAGCCCTCACGTTCATCCCGCTGAATCAAATTCATCCCGAATTGTTTGGATTGACATCCATACGGCATGGAGTAGAGCGATTCCTGCTTTCGAGAAACAAATCTGACGAGAAATAAAATAGTAATCACCCGATTGAGGCGGTCAAGGTGACACACAAGTCCCCCCGTACAGGAAGAATAAGGACTTGCCGATCAATAGATATATCCCTCTGTGGTGGGGCTGAAAGATAAAAAAATTCGATGTTTCAATTCTAAATGAAGAAAATAGCTATGATCCAAACAATACGTAAGACGATGCTGGTATGCCTGTGCGCCTGCCCGCTTGGTGTCACAGCCCAACGCGTCGCATCACCCCATGACCTCTACGACGAAGGACGAAAGTTGTATATTCAACAAGCCTATGGAGCCGCTTGCCTACCTTTGGCCACCTACCTGGAACAAAGCCGGGGAGAAGCTGTGGAGGCTGACTACAGGCAAGAGGCAGCCTACATGTTGGCCTCAGCTGCCTATGAGCTGCACGATGCGGACTGCCTGCTGAAGCTAGAGTCCTATCTCGACCAATACCCCGACTCACCACATGCTCACCGCATCCAAGCCCTCATGGCAGCTAGCTACTATGAGCAAGGCGACTACAACAATGCCCTGGCCCACTTCAACGGATCACGCCTGGAGTTACTGACCAACGAAGAACGCGACGAGATGACCTATCGGTTGGCTATGAGCCACCTCCAGGTAGGACAGCTCAAACAGGCCGCCATCTGGCTAGAAACCCTTCAGTCTTCATCCACCCGCTACCAGGAAGAGTGTACCTACCAACTGGCCTATGTGCGCTACTCACAAGGACGCTATAGGGAAGCCCTCCAAGGATTCGAAGCCGTCAGCCAGAACGAAAAATATGCAGACCGGGCCGCTTGCTACATGGCAGAAATCGCCCTGCTCCAACAACAATGGACTCAGGCCCGACAGCAGGCTGACAGCTACCTCTCAAGACAGGCCGAGGGAGAAGAGGCCACTGAGATGTGGCGAATACAGGCCTCAGCAGCCTATCACCTGAGCGACTACCCCGTGGCACGTCAAAGTTTCGGCCGCTACCTCACCCAAACCCAACGAGCTCCCCGACGCGATGTCCACTACATGATGGGACTGGCCAGCTACGACTGCGGAGTCTATACAGATGCTATCAATCATCTCAACAAGGTAACAACTGAAGCAGACGACCTGCTGACACAGAACGCCTACCTCCACCTGGGCCTCTCCTACCTCCAAACGGGCGACAAAAACAAAGCTCGTATGGCCTTCGAGCAGGCCGCCAACATGAGTTGCGATGCGACCCTCAAGGAGCAAGCCGCCTACAATCACGCCCTCTGTATTCACGAAACCTCCTACTCCGCCTTCGGCGAATCAGTTCTAGTCTTCGAACGATTCCTCAACGAATTTCCCTCATCCACCTATGTTGATAAAATCAGCAGTTACCTGGTGGAAGTCTATCTCAACACGCGCAGCTACGAGGCAGCCCTTCAGTCAATCGGCCGCATCAGCCGCCCCACGCGTACCGTTCTCGAAGCCAAACAAAAGATTCTCTTCCAACTCGGCACCCAGGCCTTTACCAATGCCCACTTTGACGAAGCAGCCGACTACTTCAGCCAGTCACTCGCCATGGGCAACACCCATCAACCCACATTGACCCAAGCCTACTACTGGCTGGGTGAGACCCAGTATCGCCAGGGAGCCTATGATGCCGCTCAAGCCAGCTTCCTGAAATATCTTGCACTGGAAACCTCACACGAGAGCACAACCTACGCACTGGCCAACTACAATCTAGGCTACATAGCCTTCCACCAGAAGGCATATACCGAGGCAGCCAACCGTTTCAACGCCTTCCTCCACAATAACAACGGAATAGAGGCCATGGTTCGTGCCGATGCCTACAACCGTCTGGGTGATTGCGCCTTCCGCGAACGTGCCTTCCAACAAGCCACCAACTACTATCGCATAGCCCAACAAGAGCAGACCTCAGTAGGAGACTACTCCCTCTACCAATTAGCGCAGGTACAGGGCCTGCAGAAGGCCTACAACGAGAAGATTCAGCTGCTAGACCAGCTCACCACACGCTACCCACAGTCAGCTTATGTACCCTACGGGCTATACGAAAAGGGACGCTCGCTCGTACTTCTCAACCAGCCGCAAGCAGCCATACAGACTTTCAGCAACCTGTACCAACATTACCCCGAGCACCCCATGGGCCGAAAATCCGCCCTAGAGATGGGTATGCTCTACAACCAGCAGGATCAAATAGATGCAGCCATTCACAGCTACCAACTGGTGGTAAAGAACTACCCCGGAACAGACGAAGCACGCTTAGCACTTCGCGACCTAAAAGGCATCTATGTAGATGGAAACCGCGTGGATGAGTATGCCGCCTTCACAGCCCAGCTGCCTGGACAGATGCAGCTGAACGTAAGCGAGCAGGACTCGCTCACCTACATAGCAGCTGAACGGAGCTACATGCGCGGAGAGAAGGCCGTAGCTCAACGAAGTTTGGAGCGTTACCTCCAGCAGTACCCACAGGGTGCCTTTGCACTCCAGTCGCACTACTACCTTTGCCTCCTGGGGCTGGAACAAAAGACCGAAGAACTCTTCCTTTCCCATGCCAGTGCCCTTCTGAGCTACCCCACCAATGACTATACTGAGGAAATGCTACTCCAGCGAGCCACTATCCTTTTCAACCGTAAGGCCTATACTGATGCTCTGGCCGACTACCAACGCCTGCAGGCCCTGGCTTCCACAGCCTCCAACCGACAGACAGCTGCTCTAGGGATGTTACGATGTAATGTACTCCTCTCCGATGCCAGTCAGACCATTGCCTCTGCCAACCTACTGCTGAGTGAAGCTAAGCTCGCCCCTGAGGTACAGACCGAAGCCCTCTACCATCGCGCCAAAGCCCTGCTGCTGAACGGCCATACACCCGAGGCCTTGAGCGACCTGCAGTTACTGGCCAAAGATACCCGTACCCCCTATGGAGCGGAAGCTAAGTATCTCGTAGCCAATCTCCACTACAAAGCCAAACAATACGACATGGCGGAGCAGGAAATCTTGCAGTTCATCGACCAAAGTACACCACACGCCTACTGGCTAGCCCGTAGTTTTGTGCTTCTTGCCGATGTTTATCTGGCTACCGGCAAACCGGAAGATGCCCGTCAGTACCTACTAAGTCTGCAACAGAACTATACAGTGGACGATGACGTGCAGCCCATGATACGCGAACGATTAGAAAAAATGAAAGATAATCAGTAAAACATAGCATCAGATGAAACCCTATATTCTCTCTATTCTTCTTGTTGCCGCCAGCCTCACGGCCAATGCCCAACAGCCCATCCAATCGAAAGACAGCACCCTGACCCGCACGGTGGTGGTGGAACGCGAATACACCCCGGAAATACTGGATGCCCAAAAGGTGAATGTCGTGCCGCAGGTAATGCCCCCTTCGGCCAACCACCCCAGCGTGAAATACGACCAACAACTACATCCAGCCTGTTCTGTACCTGCCTCAGTGATGCCTCCCTATGTGGCTCCACAGCCTCTGAGCAACGGATGGCCTGGTTACCTGCATTTGGGACTGGGTAACCTAAGTCAATGGGATGCCCAGGCCGCATACCGCTTTGCACCATCCGAACGCGATGCTTTAAGTCTCAACTTCTATGCCCGAGGCGACAAGACTAACTTCAAGCTAAGTGGTGAAGACACCCCCTGGAACTCGGGACACCTGAACGGGGGATTCAATGCGCTCTATACCCACCGCTCTGAGCATTCGGAATTTTCTGCCCGAAGCGACCTCGGCATGAGCAAATTTGACCTGCTTCCGTCGTCGGATCTTGACAAGCAACAGTTCACTACAGGTAACCTAACCTTTGGCCTCCGCTCCACCACTGATGCCCAGCAGCTCCTGCATTACGATGCCCGCACTTCGTTCACCTACCACGGTCGTAAGGAGCTCGTCCTATCGAGCGAAAAGGACCTAAGCGAAATGACTCTCGGCCTGGATGGACATGTATGGACGCAGCTCAAGGAGAGCCAATGGATTGACCTAGGCATCACGCTCAACCAGTACCTATACAACGGCGATGATGCGCTGAAGAATCAAACCACCCTCACCCTCTGTCCCAGCTTCCGCTACGAGACAGAGAGCTGGAAGATTCGCCTCGGCCTGAAGTCAGACCTCGCCTTCGGCTTTGGCAAGCAATGGCAAGCCGCCCCTGATGTGGAGGCCGTCTATACTACAGGCAGCCACGTGCTCTACGCCCGCGCCACAGGAGGTCGCCTAGCCAACGATTTCGACCGCATCGGTCAACTGGCCCCCTATGCTCAGCTCCCCTTTGAGCAAGCTGATGCCACTTACGAGCAGCTGAATGTCTCGGCCGGTTGGAAGGGCTCCCCCCTACCCGGCTTCTGGATACACCTTTACGGCGGCTACCAACAGCTCAGGAACGACCTGATTGCCATACGTGATAATATTGATGGCGGCACAGGCTATCCCTGGTATCAGTCAACCGAGTTCACCAAGAACCACAACCTCTATGGCGGGACAGCTTTGCGATACAGTTATCGAGAACTATTCGGCCTACGTCTTTCAGCCCTTTACCGTAACTGGACACTCGACGAATGGGAGCAGGTAGCCTTCAAGCCTGAGCTAGAGCTGGAGGGAGCCCTCGACTTCCGTCCTCTGAAGGGACTTCAATTCACCACTGGCTACCGCCACACCACCCTCAGCGCCGACACCTACGAGGCCTTAAGCGACCTCTACCTGCAGGGTAGCTACACCCTTAGCCAGGTATGGAGCGGACTTGGTGTATTCTTTGAAGCCCACAACCTGCTCGACAAGGAGTATGAGTTTACCCCATGCGTACCGGCCCTTGGCTTACGCCTGATAGGAGGCGTGAGCCTGCGCTTCTGAGCTAATTTTTCTAAAAAGAGCTATATAATAAGGTATAGGCAAAAGAAAATTCCTACTTTTGCGCCCGAAATAATGGCATCAGCCGTCAGTAAACAACGAAAATATGCAAAACAACCTTGTTATTGTCGAGTCACCGGCAAAAGCTAAAACAATTGAAAAGTTTCTAGGCAAAGAGTTTAAAGTGCTCTCCAGCTATGGACATATCCGCGACCTGAAGAAAAAAGAGTTCAGTATCGATGTGGAACACCAGTTCTCTCCGCAGTATGAAATTCCTGCTGAAAAGAAGAAACTGGTAGCCGAGCTGAAGGAGGAGGCTGCCAAGGCCTCTATGGTATGGCTTGCATCCGATGAGGACCGCGAGGGAGAAGCCATCGCCTGGCACCTGTATGAGGTGCTCAAGCTCAAGCCCGAAACGACTCGACGCATTGTTTTCCATGAGATTACCAAAAGCGCCATTCTCTACGCCATTGAACATCCGCGTGACATTGACCTGCACTTGGTGGATGCCCAACAGGCCCGTCGCGTGCTCGACCGCATCGTGGGCTTCGAGCTCTCACCCATCCTGTGGCGTAAGGTAAAACCTGCCCTCTCAGCTGGCCGTGTACAGTCGGTGGCCGTGCGGCTCATCGTGGAGCGCGAGCGCGAGGTACAAAGCTTCAAGAGCGAGGCTTCCTACCGCGTGACATCCCTTTTCCCCGTGGTGGATGAAAAGGGTAAAGTGACGCTCCTTAAAGCTGAGCTGAGCCGCCGCTTCAAGACCAAGGACGAAGCCTTAGCCTTCCTATCGAAGTGCCAGGGAGCCACGTTCTCCATCCAGGATATTACAACTAAGCCGTTAAAGAAGAGTCCCGCCGCCCCGTTCACCACTTCCACCCTCCAACAGGAGGCCGCCCGCAAGTTGGGCTTCACAGTGGCACAAACTATGATGGTCGCTCAACACCTGTACGAATCAGGACGCATCACCTACATGCGTACCGACTCGGTGAACCTGAGTGAACTAGCGATCAACAGTAGCCGGGAGGCCATCATCCAACGTATGGGCGAACAGTATGCCTACACACGCCACTTTGCTACCAAGAGCAAAGGGGCTCAGGAGGCCCACGAAGCTATCCGCCCCACTTACATGGACAAGGCTCAAATAGAGGGGAACCCACAGGAACGACGTCTCTACGAACTGATATGGAAGCGCACATTGGCTTCACAGATGGCCGATGCCGAGCTGGAGAAGACCACTGTGAGCATCAGCATCAGCAACCAAAGTGACCAATTCATTGCTACGGGCGAGGTAGTGAAATTTGACGGCTTCCTGCGTGTGTATCGCGAGTCACGTGATGAGGACGAGGTGCAAACCAGCAGTTCTGACGAAGGAGGTCTACTGCCTCCACTCACCGTGGGTCAGCCACTGGCCTACAGCGAAGTAACCGCCACAGAACGTTTCACCCAACGTCCTCCCCGCTACACCGAAGCTAGCCTGGTGCACAAACTCGAGGAACTTGGCATCGGCAGACCTTCCACCTATGCCCCCACCATCAGCACCATCCAGCAACGCGAATACGTGGCCAAGGGCGATAAGCCCGGTGAGGAGCGCAAGTACAACATACTCACCTTGACCAATGGCCGCATAACAGACGAGGAACGCATTGAAGCTACCGGTGCCGAGAAAAACAAACTATTACCCACCGACATCGGCATGGTGGTCAACGATTTCCTTATAGAGTACTTCCCCGGTATCATGGATTACAACTTCACGGCTAGCGTCGAAAAACAATTTGACGAGATTGCCGAAGGCGATGCCAAGTGGACTAACATCCTGAAACAATTCTACAGCACGTTCCAC
>JBJEKS010000222.1:0-2044 GCA_051878755.1 Bacteroides sp.
GGGGCGGTACATCCTTCGAGGTAGGAGACGTAGGCATCGTCGTCGGCCACGATGAGCGTGCGTTCAAACTGTCCCGTGCCGCGGGCGTTGATGCGGAAGTAGGTGCTCAGCTCCATGGGGCAGCGCACCCCCTTTGGGATATAGACAAACGAACCGTCGGAGAAGACGGCCGAGTTGAGGGCGGCATAGAAGTTGTCGCGGTAGCCCACCACCGAGCCCAGGTACTGCTTCACCAGGTCGGGGTGCTGCTTCACCGCCTCGCTGATGCTGCAGAAGATGATGCCCTTCTCCATGAGGGTCTCCTTGAAGGTGGTCTTCACCGATACGGAGTCCATCACCGCATCCACAGCCATGCCGCTCAGGGCCAGCCGCTCCTCCAGGGGGATGCCCAGTTTATCAAAGGTCTTCATCAGCTCGGGATCCAGGTCGTCCACGCTTTTGGCCTCTCCCTCCCGCTTGCGGGTGGGGTCAGCGTAGTAGGAGATGCTCTGGAAGTCAATCTCCGGGATGCGCAGGTGAGCCCATGTGGGGGGCTGGAGGGTGGTCCAGTAGCGGTATGCCTTCAGACGGAACTCCAGTAGCCATTCGGGCTCCTCCTTCTTGCGCGAGATGAGCCGTACCACCTCTTCGTTGAGTCCACGCTCTATCACGTCGGTCTGCACGTCGGTGGTGAAGCCGTATTTGTAGCGCTCTTGCGTCAGTTGTTTGACAAACTTGTTCTTTTCTTCTTGCATGAAACAATTCTCCTTAATTATTCTCCTCCATCGTGGCCCATTCGGCCGCTGCGGGCAGGAAGACCCCGGCCAGCTGCTCCATCGGGTAGTAGAGCTTGGACTGTTCTTTCTGCTCCTTGTTGACGAGCAGGGTGCCGTCGGCATCCACCCATTCGATGACGCAAATCAGCACGCTCACCCCAAGCAGGTACTTGATGGCACCCAGTCCGGCGCCCAGCCAGCGGTTGAGCCATCCCAGCTGGACGGCCTCTATGGCCTTGGTCAGCAGGGCGGCAATCAGGGTGAAGGCCAGGGGAACGGCTATCCATATCAGGATAAAGGCCACCACCTTGCTCACTGTGGGTGACTCGCCCATCATCGGCGCAATACGCTCAGCCACCGTGGCATAGAGCGCTTTGGCAGCCAGAAGGCCTGCAATCAGTCCCAGCAACGAGGCCAACTGTTTGATGAATCCTTTCATAATCCCCCGCACTACACCAATCAGGAACAGCACAAGAATAACAATATCTATGGTAGTCATGTTTTGGCTTTAATTTTTTTTAGTTACAAGCTGTTGTTTAGCTTGTAACTTATAATACTTACAGCGTTGCCTTGACTTCCACCTCTTCGTAGGTCTCGATGATGTCGCCCACCTTGATGTCGTTGCAGGCTGTGAGGCTGATACCGCACTCAAAGTTGGTACCTACCTCCTTCACGTCGTCCTTGAAGCGCTTCAGGGCGTTGATGTTGCCGGTGAAGACTACGATACCGTCGCGGATGAGGCGGGCCTTGTCGGTGCGCTTTACCTTGCCGGTACGTACCATGGCACCAGCCACCATACCTACCTTGCTGATGTTGAACACCTCGCGCACCTCGATGGTGGCGGTCACCTGCTCCTTCAGCGTGGGGGCCAGCATACCCTCCATGGCAGCCTTCACCTCCTCGATGGCGTCATAGATTACGGAGTACTTGCGAATATCTACACCCTCCTGCTCTGCCTGCTTGGCTGCAGCACTCGACGGACGTACCTGGAAGCCGACGATGATGGCATCGCTGGCTGCGGCCAACGAAACGTCTGACTCCGAAATCTGACCTACGCCCTTGTGGATGACGTTGACCTGAATCTGCTCCGTAGAGAGCTTGATGAGCGAGTCGCTCAGGGCCTCTACCGAACCGTCCACGTCGCCCTTGACGATGATGTTCAGTTCGTGGAAATCGCCCAAAGCCAGTCGGCGGCCCACCTCGTCGAGGGTCAGCATCTTCTGCGTGCGCAGACCCTGTTCGCGTTGCAGCTGTTCGCGCTTGTTGGCAATCTCGCGGGCCTCCTGGTC
>JBJEKS010000223.1:0-11416 GCA_051878755.1 Bacteroides sp.
ACATGCTGTTTCACGAGCAGGTGGAGCGTGCCTTCCAGGAGGAGAACGAGATGATAGCGCAGGAGTACGGCGATCCCAAGGAGACGATGGGTGGAGGTGGTGAAGTGCCACCCTATCATGCAGACATCGCCCGACGGGTGAAGGAGTGGATAGCGCGTGAAGGCTACCGCCAGCCGGGCATCACGCTGAACGAGCTGTCCCTTCAGCTCTGCACCAACCGTACCTACCTCTCCGAATACATCAACAGCGTCTATCGGGTGAGCTTTCGCGACTGGATTACGGCCCTGCGTATCGAGTACGCCAAACGCGTCATGAAGCAGGAGCCTGGGCTCAAGCTGCAGGAGATCTCACAGCAGTCGGGCTTCCTCTCGCTGAGCCATTTCATCCGTACGTTCAGCGAGAAGGAGAGTTGCTCTCCGGCCCGCTGGCGCAAGAACCAACTGGGGTAAAATCAGCCTGTTATCTGTATGCCTATTCGCCAAATTGACGAACAGGCATACGGAATGAACTGTGTATTCGTCAAATTGATTGCCATCCTTTCAAATTCTGAAGGGATGGCTTTTTTATTTGCAACTGGAGTGAATAGGTTTTTCTATATTTGCATAAAATTATGGCTTAATTAATCCGAATTTTATAAACCTAATTTTAATAAGAAAACTATGTTTACGTCTATTAAAAATCCGATGAATTTCGCAAAAGCTACACGTATGTTGCTTACTTGCGGCTTGTTGTTCACCCTGTTGTTCACCCTGATGTTTGCTGCTTGCAGCGACGATGAGGCTCCGGCCCCTCAGCCTACCCCTACCGACAACGACGCTGTCTATATCGAGGATGAGGAGAAGCTGGCCATGATCTACTCCCTCCGCGACCTGGAGGGCGACAAGGGCCGCCTCTACGAGATGACCTACACCACCGACTACAAGCTGGA
The DNA here is from genome assembly GCA_051878755.1 of Bacteroides sp. Lineage (GTDB taxonomy): Bacteria > Bacteroidota > Bacteroidia > Bacteroidales > Bacteroidaceae > Bacteroides. The sequence goes on from JBJEKS010000223.1 coordinate 929, forward strand.
CGAGGCGCTGGACTTCCAGATTACCAGTACCAGGACCCTGCAGCAGTTTGTCTTCACCCACCTCTTCGACCGTCAGTCGCCCAAGACCAAGGGATTGAAGCTGACCTACGATGCCGGATGCAGCGCCTTTGCCTGTCCCGACAAGAGTACGGGCCACTACCTGATGGGACGCAACTTCGACTTCGGACACTTCCGTCCCGTCACTGAGGAGCGCATCATGATTCCTGCCATTGTAGTGCATACCGCTCCTAAGGGTGGCAAGAAGTCCGTATCCTTCGTCGATGGGCAGTTCGTGGGCTATGAGAGCGGATTCTACACCGCTGACAGCACCGACCTCTCCATGCTCGTGGCCCTCCCCTACCTGCTGCTCGATGGCATCAACGAGGATGGTTTTGCCATCAGCGTGCTGAAGCTCGACGGCAATCACACTTGGCAGAAGGACCCCGACAAGAAGAATATCTTTACCACCGTGGCCATGCGTATGCTGCTTGACCGGGCCAGCACCGTGAAGCAGGCCACGAAGATGCTCGAAGAGTATAACATGGTGATGGACGAGTTCAAGGCCAGCTACCACTTCATGATGGCCGACGCCACGGGCGACTATGCCATCGTGGAATATACCAACCCCGTCGTGGCCGACGAGGTGTACCCCGACTCGATGGAGGTGCTCACGGGACATGACACCCTGCGCTACGTGACCAACTTCTACGTGTCGCCCACGATGAAACCTACCGAGCACGGCTCCATCATCTCCAAGCATGGCAAGGATCGCTACGACACCTTGAGAACCGTGCTCCGCAACCTCAACTACAACACCACCTTCGAGCAGGGCATGGAGGCGCTGACCATGGTAGCGCAAGGCCCGGAGAGCAAGCTCTCCACGGGATTCACCCAGTGGTCGGAAATCTACAACCTGACGAAGCGACGCGTCACGATGTCTATCTTGCGCGAATGGGACAAGCGATTTGAGTTCGGCATCGAGCAGTGAGTCACTGCACGCACATACACCTTATCAATCCAACAAAAGAGTATGGTATGAACAGACTGATTTATGGATGTCTGCTGGTGCTGGCGGCATGGACCGCGGTCAGCTGCTCGGACGACGAGATGGAAGCTCAAGTGCCGCCCGGCGTGGGGGAGGACCGTTATGCCGGAGCCTATGACCTGCTGACGCTGAGTCAGGGGATGGAGGGATTCAGGTATGCTGATTTCATCTGCGAGCTGAGCGCGGAAAACGGTGAACTGCTGCGCCGCACGGGACAGCATGTGCGCATCGGGGGTGTGTCAGAGTTGCACTTTGACGTGGGCCTCTGCCCTGGTACCTATCGCCTGCGTTGTTTGCTCACCCCCGAGGTGGATGAGCAGACGAATGACACCACCTGGGTGGAGTATGGCTTGGGATGCGCCATCGTGCTGGGTGCCAACGATGAGGAACCCGTGGTTGAGGACCCCTTCGACGAAAAGATGGGACTCTACGGCGAAGGAACCAAGGAGTGCCCCTACAAGATTGCTTCGGCCGACAATCTCAGGGCCCTGCGCGACGTGGCGAACGATGCGGAGAGCAACGCGTTGCTCACCCCATCAACCTACTTCCTCCAGACCAACGACATCGACCTCTCCCGCGCCTCTTTGCGGGCCGATAAGAAGATGGGATGGGTGTCGATTGGCAACCTGTCGAACTGCCCTTTCCGCGGTATCTACGACGGGAATGGCTACCTCCTCGAAAACCTATGGATTAACCGCCCTGTCTTCAGCGAGAATGCCTGCGTAGGGCTCTTCGGATTTGCAGAGGAGGCCATCTTCAGGCAGGTCACCATCCAGTCGGCACGGGTCACCGGCAACCTGGGTGTGGGGGCGCTGCTCGGCTGCGCCATGGCTGTGGGCGACCGGCGCTCGAAGGTGGCGCTGATTAACAACGTCGTCAAGAACAGTACCATCGCCACGTCGAGTGACGGCTTTGCTGCAGGAGGCCTGGTGGGCCTGGTGGACTTCAGAGCCGACATCCTGTTGGATAACTGCGTCAATCTCTCCACCTCCGTGTCGGGCGACTATGGCGTAGGTGGTCTGTTGGGCGCTGGCGGTAAGTCCTCGCGCTCCGTTCTCTACCGATGCACCAACAACGGCAAGGTGACGGCGCTCAATACGGGGGCCGGCGGCATGGTTGGGGCCGTAGATTCGCTGATGGCGGTCTCTTGCCACAACAGTGGCGAAATCCTGGGAGCGCAGACCTATGCCAATGCGCAGCAGCCCGACGATGTGGGCTGCTTGGGCACCGGCGGCATCGCCGGAGGTTCGGGCACGGGATATGCCGTGGCCTGCAGCAACGCTGCCCCCATCACGGGTCACACCGGCGTGGGAGGCATTATAGGCAGTACGCGCATCTTCCGCGATGAAGACAGCAAGGGCAACGTGAAGAACGGTCTGGTGCTGAACGACATTTCTGTGCAGGCCTGCTACAATGAAGGTAGCATCGACGGCTTCACCTCCGTGGGTGGCCTGGTGGGCGAGGCACAGCTGGAGTGTCACACCGTCTATAACAAAGGTACCGTCAAGGCCTCCTACAAGAATGGCCACGTGGGGGGCATTGCGGGCAATGCCTCGGTGGCCGTGCTCTTCAACGCGCTGAACAAAGGCACGGTGAGTGGCACGGTAGGTTCGGCCGGTGGAGTCATCGGCAAAGCCACCTGGGGCAATATCTATGGCTGTCAGAACATGGCTGAAGTAAGCAACGATGGACGCTACGTGGGAGGTATCATCGGACTGGCAGGCAACTATACCGTGGTGGATTATTGTACCAACACGGGTATGGTGAAAGGAATCAACGCCACTTCAGCCGGAGGATTGATTGGTGAAATAGGTGACGCACACAAGTGGTCGGCCGATGATATCGCCCTCTGCGTGATTGGGGCTGCCGAAGTGGCCCTGGGCGTGGCCTCCCCCCTCATCAGCTGCGGAGGCGAGGTGCTGCATGGCTCGACCGACTTCAAGTACCTGGCAAAGTTCTTCCATGTGCTCCACATCAGCGAGAGCATTCTCGATGGTGGACTGATTGCATACGATATCGGCAAAGGCCTGGCCTGGGACACCTTCATCATGCTGACTGAGGAGGAGAGCACCGCGCAGCAGGCTGATATGAAGGCCTTGGTCAATGGCCAGAGTGAGCAGGTGAAGAATGAAATCACGAAGCTGCGTAGCGGCTCCTCCTTCACAGGGGTGCCTGGCACACCGCTTAGCAGTGAGCCCCTTTTGGCCTATTGGAACAAACTGCAGACCAACTGTCAAGCGATGGATGACGTTAAGCTTGCAAAGAATGTGAACTACCACATGAACGAGGTGCGCGACAGTCGCCTGGAGGTGATGCAGCGCCGTGAACGGAGAAAGGAGATTGAGCATAAGGTGGTGGCTGGTGTCTGTGTGCTGGTCAGCGGCATTACCATGGTCATCTCCGTGGCGGGTCTGGTGCCTTCGGGTGGGGCCACAGCGCCAATCGTAGCCATCATCGGAGGGGCGTTCCCCAGCATCATCGGCGGAGCCAATGCCATTATCGAGAGCACCGAGCACTACACGCAGAATGTGGTGGTGGTGAGCCAGTGCGTCAACACCGGCACCCTCGATACGCGGAATACCCAGCATGTGGGTGGCTTGATTGGCTATGCCCACCAGAACTGCTGCTTCAGCAACTGCTTGAATGCTGGTAAGCACTCCACGAGCAGCGGCGACAAGGGTGGCGGCGTGATGAGCCATGCCAGCTCGGCTTGCGAGGTCTCCAACTGCCTCAACGTGGGCAACGGCTGGAGTCATCCCATCGTGGTATCGACTGGGAATAGCACCCGCTTCCAGCACAATTACTACTACACCACCGAGCCGGCAGGCAACGAAGAGAACGGTTCTGCTTCATCGGGTCAAGGGTTCCTGTTGACGGAGCTGTGTACCCAGAGTAACTACACCGGTTGGGATATAAATAAGGAACAATCGCTCTGGACCCTGACGGAATGGGATTCCTACTACCCAGCCCCCTGGAGCTCAGCCATGCAACGAAGCTTTAATGAATAAGAAGATGATGACAATGAAATACTGTAAGCAATATCTATCCTATCTGCTGCTCGCCCTGATTGTGGCGCTCGGCAGTTGCAGCGACGACCTGTGGCGCGTCAACGACATCGGTTCGCAGCTCACGGAGAAGGGCGGTTTCCGCCTGAGCACCTTCCAGCTCTACGATGATGTGTGGACTATCCCCGAATCAGTCAATCGCCTCACCATCATGCTCGAGTCGCACACCGACAACAGCGAACTGCGGTTTGAGGCCCTCTGCGAGCACCTCGACGGCTGCACTCAGGTCACCATCCAGATACCGAAGGCACTCACCATCCCCGACAGCGACTACGATATGCGTGCCTACCTGGAGAATGGGAAGAGCCTCAACAGGTGCATTTCCGTCACCTTCCGCGACGAGATGCTCCACGCGCTCCTCAACGACTCCGAGCGCTTCGAATACTCCCTGGCTGGAAAGGGGACAGCAGAGAACCCCTATCAGATTAAGAATGACGATGACTTCGTCACCTTTATGCTGGAGTTAGAGCTTGATTCCATCTTGCACGGGGTCAATTACTACTTCAAGCAGACGGCCGATATCCAGACTTCGTCGGCCAGTGAGGTATCAGAGGGGAGATACCACCGCGGCGGACTCTTTGCCGGAAACTACGATGGCGACGGGCATATGCTGACGGTGACCTTCACCGGCGCAGCTGAGGATGCTGAGGATGACTACGTGGGCATGTTTACCGAACTGCTCGATGGAGCCAGCGTGAAGAATCTGACCCTGAATGCCGAAATCTCAGGCATACGTAACAAGGGCGGAACTCTGGCAGGTGCCTCATCGGGCAAGGTCACGGTATCGAACGTGAAAATCACAGGCGGCATCTCGGTCTCCAAGACGGAAATCGGAGGATTGATAGGTGCTGTAAGCGGCACGCTCAACGTGAGCAATGTGGAGCTGCGCTGCACCGTGTTCGGCACCGAAAAGGTGGGGGGCATTGTGGGGAATGCCACGCACGCTATCCTCAACATCAGCAACGTGGACAACTTCGAAAACGGCAAAGCGCGTAAGTTCCTGGTGAATGGCACTGTGGGCAAGGTGGGGGGCATCGTGGGCCAGGCCGAGGATTGTACCGTCAACATCGACCAAACCAAGCTGCAATGGTCTGTCCAGGCCTCTGAAAAGAACATCGGGGTAATCTATGGCAACCAGGGCATTGGGGGCTTGATTGGCGAGGCCCTGATTAGCGGTGCAAGCTCGATAGCAAATTGCGAAGTCTTCTCTACCGTGACGGGCTACGCCGATTACGTGGGTGGACTGGTAGGTAAGATGGTACTCAACGAGAAGCTCACGGTCACCGACAACGAGGTCCATTCCCCCATTAGCGGAAAGAACTATGTCGGTGGCTTCTTTGGCCATCTCTCCAGCAAAGGCAACCTGAATTTCAACTCATCCAGCGGCAATTCGTACAACACCATCGGACAGAAAAGGAGCAGTACGATATGCGTAAAGGGAAATGAATGTGTAGGAGGCATGTTTGGTTACCTCGAAGGGAAAATCTCCTCCAGCGGAATCCACAAAATCAATGTCAACGTCGTAGCAAAGCAGGCCAGGGGAGGAGGTATCGTGGGTGCTCTGAGGGGGAACACCCTGGATGCCGCGCACTTTGAACTTAAAAATACCATGACCGTAAGTGGACCCAAATCCATTGGCGGATTGGTAGGCCATGCTGATGACTCTACCATTAAGGGTGGTGTGAAAGGCATCACATTTACCGATAAGATACCCGATCCAGCCTCCTTCAGCAGCAACTTCCCCGGCATTGTACAGTGCGACAGCACGAGCAAGATGGGGCAATATATGGGGGGCATCGTGGGCTCAGCCAAAACCCTCAAGATGAGCAATCTCTGCTGCACCGGTACGGTGAATGGCACCAGTTCCGTGGGAGGCATCATAGGCTATCTGGACAACTCAGAGGGTGGGAAAATCGACCACCTCGTCAGCAACATGCAGAAAATCAGCGTGGATGGCGATCGGGTAGGTGGTATAGCCGGATGGATTGAAAACCGACTGACTAGCTATTCCTACTTGCTGAACTATACCGAAGTAAAAGGTAAGAATGACACAAGTGGTGTCATTGGCAAGCTGACTTCACTGACACGCTACTGCACTTTCTCGCTGGAATACGGCGTGAACGTGGGCACCATCACCGGTGCGGGGAACGTCGGTGGAATCATTGGCTACTTGGGCCATGACAATGGCGCATATGATGGAAAAGAGATGAAGATTTTCAATTGTGCCAACTACGGCAGTATCACAAACAATGGTAAGGGCAACGTAGGCGGTATCATGGGCAATGGCGACCGCACACACATGCGTCTGCTCTCTTGCGCCAACCATGGTTCGGTGACCGCTAGCTCACAACCCTGTAAGGTGGGTGGTATTATTGGGCGCATTGGCCACGACAGCAGCTTGTTCTGGATGGAAAAGAACATGGAGATGGCCTACTGTTGTAACCGAGGTACCATCCATGCCGATCACAAAGACTCCCACGTGGGTGGCCTTGCCGGCTATCAAGAGGAGGGGGATTCACGTGATGACTTCCAGTGGCGCACGCACGACTGCTACAACATGGGTGCGGTGACGGCCAAACCTCATGCGGATTGCGGCGGCGTGCTGGGGTGCATAGACCACTATGGTCACATCTCGCGCTGCATCAACGTCGGCAATATCACGAAGGGCAACGGGGTGCTCGGTACGCACCACGGCACGAAGTATTACACCAGTGATTTATACTATCTGAGTGATTCTGCGCCAGGGAAGTGGGAGTGCAAAAAGTTCAGTGCAGACGATAAGAAGAAAAAAGAGACCTTCAGCAACTTCGACTTCAGTAACACCTGGGTCATTGCAACTAACGATTCAGAGTCGCAGAACAAGGGCTATCCCTACTTGAAGGATTGCCACTTCCAGTTCATCTTTTACACCAAAAAGTAGTAATACATTCAGGGGCGGGCACACACGGCCCGCCCCTGTAAACATGCTTGCTTTCAGTCTGTAATCCTACTTCAGCATCATACCGCTGGTGTCAACTGCCTGCCGGGAGGTGCTGGGAGCCTCTTCAAAGTCAAACGTCGCCTCTACAGCGCCGTTCTTCTCCGACTGTAGCTGCACCTTTACCCCTTGGCATCCCTCGGGGAGCTGCCCCAGATGGAACGATACGGCCCCATAGGCCCTGCGGCCCGTCAGGTCGCCGAACGTGTTGTAGCGCAGTTGGCAATGCAGGTAGCCATCCTCCTGGCCGGCCTGCAGGTCCTCCGTGCTCTGCACCAGGCTGATGCGGTGTTTCTCCGAGGCCGGCAGGTTCTGCAGGAAGAAGAGGTTCAGGTAGCCTCCGCTCACGCACATGTCGCCCTGGTAAATCAGCAGCGGGTCGTTGCCATACGCCTCCTCGGTATCGGGAGTAATCTGTTCCAGCTGCTTGGTCAGGGCATGATGCAGCGAGAGAATCTTCACGGCATGGTCGAAGCCCTCGTAGTCATCAGCCAACGGATTGAACGAGGTGATGACCCGTTGCCCATCCACGGGCTCATAGCCGCCGAGGTCGGTATTGACAGGCCACAGTGTGCCCCACACGTCACAATCCAGGTAGAAGGCATTGCTGCCATGCGTATGCACGGTAGCCCACAGGGGCGGAGTGAAATCGCCGAGTGAATAGCTGTCGTCGTCATCGCACGAGCATAGGAAAGCAGGGAGCACTGCACAAAGGCAGAGCATGAGCATCATCTTGGTTTTCTTCATTGTTAAAAGCATTTTGTTATACATTAATGAATGAATACTACGGATACATTTTGTTGCATAGTACACCAAGAAAACGCTCATGCCCTGCAAATCCTGCATCCACTTGCGAAGATTTCTATCTTCTTAACGATTGGGGATAGGATGCGAAGGCAGTTCGTTGCTGATTAGATATCGGGATTCTCCTCCATCTCCTTCGGGTCGTCCGAGGCGTAGGAGGTTTTCTTGCCATCCGTTATCTCGTAGTACTGCACTCCCTCATAAATACGCTGGTAAAGGGTTTTTCCGCCTATCTTATTCGCGGCGTCAAATATGATTGTACCTGGCGCGTCTTCATCGAAGTTTTTGTAGGCCTGTCCCTTGTCGGTAATCTTCTTCTGCGCCATGAGTAGTACCTTAATCGCATCACCTTGCAAACCCCAGAGGTGCATGTTGTTGTAGAAGGTGTGCGCCTGATCCTTCTTATTCAGCGCATAGTCGGTGATGTTGAACGGAGTGTCGTATCCCACCTTCTTCCCGTCCCAACGGACGATATCTTCGGGATCGAGAGCCTTGGACCAGTTATAGTAGTACGAGGGGTCGTAATCGTCGGTCAGTGAGATGTTGTGCGACTTGGCATCGGGGCGGAGGTTGACGTAGCAGGCTGCCCTGCGTTTACCCTGACCATCGAAGCCCAGCTGGCTCATCTGGCTCCAGCGAAGGCAGGGTTGCTCATACTTGGCCTGACGCTGGCTGCCGGCTGTAGAAGATTTGTAGCTGGCGTAGGGCACAATGTACTCCGTATATTCATTGCCCATAAGGTCAATGCCAGTCTCATCTCGGTAGAATTCAAGGGCTTCTTGCATTGCTTCGCCCCAGTCGTTATCTTGATGTGCCATCTCGTTCACCCGGGCAAAGAAATTCGCCGCCAAGAGAGCGAAACGCTTCTCCACCATGTTCTTGCCATAGACCCAGCTGCCCGATGTGGAGGCTTTGGTCTTGGTTTTCTTACCTTTGTCATCGATGGTGTAAAGGTCAACCGACTTTGATGACGTTTCGATGGCTTTCACGTCGAAGGTGACGAAGTAGGCGTACTCTTTGCGGTTAGGGCCTCCGGAGGGGCGGATGCAGATGTAGAAACGACCCGAATCCTTGTCCTTGACGATGCTGCCGATGCCGTAGTAAGGCGTGCCGTCAAACTTGGCGTTGGTGGGCACCTCGCTCTCGGGCACCAGGCGAATCTGCGTCAGCTTGGGCATCTGTTGCAAAGCGACGTCAATCGTAGCGAAGCAGGTAGCCGAGTTGACCCGCTGGTAGCTGACGGAGCCTACACCCTCCACGCTGTACCGGTAGCCGCTGCCGGCTGCCTCGCGGGCCTCGTCGGGGGTGATGTTGATGAAATATTGGTCGGCCTCCTCCAGGTTCTCCACGATGACGTAGCGCACGGTGGGCTTCGCCTCATCCACCACCACGCCCTCCTGCGGCTCGAAGGTGGAAGTCTCCCAGTTGTCGGGCAGGGCATCGATGCCGGCAAAGGCACGGATGACGTAATTGGCTGCCTCCAGCCGGTTGGCCGCAGCCATTTCGGCCAGCTCCTCTGCCGTTGGTTCCGGATCGGGGTCAGTCACATTTTCCTCGTTGTCGTCGCTGCACGAGGAGGTGCAGAGGGTCATGGCCGCCATCAGCAACCATGCCCAGGTGTGTTCAAAATATCTTATCATGATTATAAATTATTAAATGTCAGGGTTTTGATTCATCGACTTCATGTCATCTTCATCGTAGGAGGAAATTCGTCCATCCGTCAGTTCATAATATTTGAGTTCTTCCCATATCCATTGGTAGATGTCGGGTCTGGGGCCCAACTCTTGATCAACCTCCTGATCGACAATCTTCACATTTTCAAACTTGCTGCTGGCCTGCCCTTTGTCGGTAATCTTCTTCTGCGTCATCAGCAGCACCGGTACAGCGTGTTCAGGGTCTCCCCAATAATTCAAGTCGGCGAGGCTGGGGTAAAAGCGTTTCGTATTATCACCATTGAGTTTATAGTCCAGGATGTTGAAGCACTTCTGATACCCCACCTTTGAGCCATCCCAAAGAACGAAGTCCTCCGCCGCATCCACCGCTATCGACCAATTGTAGTAGTACGAGGGGTCGTAAGCATCGGTCAAGGTGAGCAGATGCGACTTGGCATCGGGCCGCAGACGTACATAAGAGACCGCACGTTCATACTGCTTCGACGAATTTTGCCGAAGACCCAGCCGCTTCATCCACGACCAGCATAGTCCGGGTTGCTCGTACTTGGCTTGGCGGTTCGAGCCGGCCGAAGAGGATTTATAACTGCCATAAGGTACGAAGTATTCATCGCTTTTGGGGAGTTGGATGCCATTTTCCTGATATGCCTTATACACCTCGTATAAAGGGCGCTCATAATCGGATAATATCCCTAACTGCGCACTCATCTCACTTATGGTCGTAATTTGGGAGAAGGCCATGGCAGCAGCCAAGGCGATGCGCTTTTCTACCAGGTTCTTGGCAAAGGTCCAATCGCCCGAAGTAAAAGCGGCCTCCTTCGTTTTCTTTCCCCTTTCGTCCAGCTCGTAGAGGCTCATCTTCTTGGTCGTGGTGGTGATGGTCTGCGGGTCGAAGGAGACGAAGTAAGCATACTCCTTGCGGTTGGG
>JBJEKS010000224.1:0-3076 GCA_051878755.1 Bacteroides sp.
CGCACCGAGGTGGTGGCTGTGGATAAGGAGACCCCCCTGGAGGAATTGAAGAACCGCTTCGTGGAGTCGGGCATTTCGAAAATCATCGTCTATGAGGGCAATATCGACAACGTGGTGGGCTACATCCACACCACAGAGATGTTCCGTAACCCGAAGGACTGGCGCACCCACATCAAGGAGGTACCCATCGTTCCCGAGACCATGTCGGCACACAAGCTGATGAAGCTCTTCATGCAGCAGAAGAAGACCATTGCCGTGGTGGTGGATGAGTTTGGTGGCACAGCGGGCATTGTATCGCTGGAGGACCTGGTTGAAGAGATCTTTGGAGACATCGAAGACGAGCACGACAACACCTCCTACATCTGCACCCAGGTGGGTGAGCGCGAGTACATGCTCTCTGCCCGATTGGAGATTGAGAAGGTGAACGAAACCTTTGACCTCAATCTGCCCGAATCGGACGATTACATGACCATTGGCGGACTGATTCTGAACCGTTATCAACGCTTCCCCAAACTGCACGAAATGGTGGAAATCGGGCCTTATCAATTCAAGATTCTCAAGGTTAGTGCCACGAAAATCGAGCTTGTAAGGCTAAAAGTGAGCGAATAACGGGTTAAAAATGATTTTTTTTGTGAATAAGTAGGAGGCGTAAATGCTTTTTTTGTATCTTCGTGCGCTAAAATTGGCATAAAAAGGAAAAATATTAAACAAATAAATCTTATACATTAGAAATGGCAACATTACAAAACATCCGGTCAAAGGGACCGTTACTCGTTATTGTCATTGGTCTTGCGCTGTTTGCATTCATCGCAGGTGATGCCTGGAAAGTGCTGCAGCCGCACCAGTCACAAGACGTAGGTGAAGTGAACGGAACAGCGATTTCCGCTCAAGAGTATCAAAAGCTGGTGGAAGAGTTCTCGGAGGTCATCAAGCTGACGAACAACCTTTCATCCCTCAGCGATGAGGACAACAACCGCGTGAAGGATCAAGTATGGCAGAATTATGTTAATGGCAAGCTGATTGAAGCTGAGGCCAAGAAGCTGGGCCTGACCGTAACCAAGAGTGAGATTCAATCCATCATCAATCAGGGTGTACACCCCATGTTGGCTCAGAACCCCTTCTTCCGTAATCCGCAGACGGGTCTCTTCGATGCTGATGCCTTGAAGAACTTCCTGGTGAACTACACCAAGATGAAGCAGTCATCGATGGCTCAGGGTATGGAGAGCTACGATAGAATCTACAACTACTGGCAGTTCGTTGAGAAGCAGCTGTTCCAGTCACGTCTGATGGAGAAGTATCAGGCCCTGCTGAGCAAGGCGCTCTTCGCCAACAGCGTAGAGGCTCAGGCAGCCTTTGATGCCCGCACGCAACAGACCGACCTGCTGCTTGCCGCCATTCCTTACTCTTCCGTGGCCGACTCTACCGTGAAGGTGAGCGATGCTGACCTGAAGGCTGCTTACGATAAGAAGAAGGAGCAATTCAAGCAGTATGTAGAAACCCGTAACATCAAGTATATCGATGTACAGGTAACGGCTAGTGCCGAAGACAAGGCTGCCCTGCAGAACGAGATGGAGGAATATACCGCCCAGCTCCCCGAAGCAGCTGATTACTCCACCTTCGTTCGTTCAACGGGTTCAAACGTGCCCTATGTTGACCTCTTCTACAACAAGAGTGCACTTCCCTCGGATGTCGCTTCGCGCCTGGACTCTGTCAATGTAGGTGGTGTCTATGGACCCTATTACAATGTAGCTGACAACACCTTGAACAGTTTCCGTAAGCTGGCTGTTGCACAGATGGCCGACTCTATTCAGTTCCGTCAGATTATCGTGACTGCTGAGGACGCTGCCAAGACGCAGGCTTTGGCTGATAGCATCTTCGGTGCTATCAAGGGTGGTGCCGACTTTGCCGAACTGGCCAAGAAGTATGGTCAGCCGGGCGAGGCTCAGTGGCTGACCGCTGCTGCTTACGAAGGTGCTCAGCTTGATGGTGACAATTTGAAGTATCTCCAGACCATCATCGATGCTCCCCAGAACGCCCTGCAGAATGTAACGCTGGCACAAGCCAATCTCATCTTCCAGGTGATGGCTAAAAGAGAGGTAAGGGAGAAGGTGAAAGTGGCCGTAATTAAGCGCACCGTAGATTTCAGCAAGGATACCTATACCAAGGCATACAACGAATTCAGTCAGTTCATTGCTACCAACAACACCGTGGAGAAGATGATGGCCAATGCTGAAGATGCTGGTTATCGCGTGCTCGACCGCATGGACCTCATGAGCTCTGAGCATACTATCGGTGGCGTGAGAGGTACAAAGGAGGCACTCCGTTGGGCCTTTGGTGCCAAGGTGGGTGAGGTCTCTGGCCTCTACGAGTGTGGCGAAAGTGACCACATGATGGTAGTGGGCGTATCGGGTATCACTCCCGAGGGTTACCGCCCCTTGGCTCTCGTCAAGGACCAGCTGAGCTTCGAGGTGATTCGCGACAAGAAGGCCGAGCAGATTCTGGCTTCGCTGAAGGCTGCCGGTGTCACCACCATCGATCAGGTGAAGGCTCAGCCCAACGCTGTGAGCGACAGCATCAAGATGGTCACCTTCTCAGCTGCTACCTACGTGCCCTCGTTGCGCAGCAGCGAGCCTCTGGTGAGCGCCTTTGCTTCCGTAGCAGCCCTGCAGAGCACCAGTGCTCCTATCAAGGGTAATGGTGGTGTCTTCGTGCTCCAGCCCTATGCCAAGAATCAGACGGCAGAGGAGTACAACCAGGACACGGAGGAAATCACCATCAGCAACATGTATCAGCGCATGGCTTCGCAGTATCTTAACGACCTCTACATGAAGGCCGACGTGAAAGATAACCGTTATCTCTATTTCTAATCGATAGCGTTAAGAAGCGTGCTATATAGGGTACGGATTATGCGGTTACCCGCGCCAGTGTTCAGCTTTGTGCGTGGTGTTATCGTATAATCCGTACCTCGTTTTTTTAGTCATATCCTCTTCTCTATGTCAAATCAATATCTTTTCGGAAAGACTCTCAGCGAGCTGCAGCAGGTGGTTGCTGACCTGGGGATGCCCCGTTTTGCCGC
>JBJEKS010000224.1:3176-11313 GCA_051878755.1 Bacteroides sp.
GTGTCGTCGCAGGTGGGCTGCAAGATGAACTGCAAATTCTGCATGACAGGCAAGCAGGGCTTTTCGGGCAACCTGACCTCCCGCGAGATACTGAACCAAATCCAGTCGCTTCCTGAATTCCCTCAGCTCACCAATATCGTGATGATGGGTATGGGCGAACCGCTCGACAACCTGGATGAGGTGCTCCGTGCGCTAGAAATCATGACCGCCTCCTATGGCTATGGCTGGAGCCCGAAGCGCATCACCCTCTCTTCCGTGGGACTGCGTAAAGGATTGAAGCGCTTTATCGAGGAGAGCGACTGCCACCTGGCTATCAGCCTTCATGCCCCGATACCCGCTCTGCGCAGGGAGTTGATGCCAGCAGAGAAGGCCTTCTCCATCGTGGAGATTGTAGATTTGTTGCGTGGTTATGACTTCAGTAAGCAGCGCCGGCTCTCCTTTGAATACATCCTGTTCAAGGGAGTCAACGACTCCATCGCTCATGCCAAGGAGCTCCTCAAGCTGCTCCGAGGGTTGGATTGTCGCATCAACCTCATCCGTTTCCATGCCATTCCCAACGTTGATTTGCAAGGATGTGAGATGGAGCAGATGGTGGCCTTCCGCGACTACCTCACCTCCCGCGGCCTCTTCACCACCATCCGTGCCTCGCGTGGCGAAGACATCTACGCCGCCTGCGGTATGCTCTCCACGAAGAAGCTTCAAGCCAACTAACGTTATATTATTATAATAAATAAGGTGAGGCTGAGCCTATGTCAGCCATTATTTGTAGTTTTGTATGGATTATGTAAACTTAAAAAGGAATCATCGCATGAAGAAATTAACTTATCTCTGTCTGTTGGCTTTTGTAGCCCTGCTTAGTGCGTGTACGGGAAAGGCCGGTAGTGGTCGTGCTTACGAAGTGCTGGTCGTGGTAGATCAGAACACCTGGAACGGCCCTGCAGGTCGTGCGTTGTTCGATGTATTGGATACCGATGTCCCCGGTCTTCCTCAGTCTGAACGCTCGTTCCGTATCATGAATGCTGCTCCTCAGCACTACGATGGCACACTGAAGTTGCTTCGTAACATCATTGTCGTGGATATCAACTCAGCTAAATACACCCAGCCCAAGTTCCGCTATGCCAAGGATGTCTATGCAGCGCCGCAGATGATACTGACCATCCAGGCCCCCGACGAAGCGTCGTTTGCCGAATTTGTCACCACCTACAGCCAGCGCATCATCGACTTCTTCACCCATGCGGAGATGAACCGTCAGATAGCCCTGCTGGAGAAGAAGCACAGCGATTTCGTTTCAGTCAACGTCAAGGAGATGTTTGGCTGTGAGGTGTGGGTGCCCGCCGAGCTGGCATCCTACAAGAAGGGTGAGAACTTCTTCTGGGCAGGCACCAATACAGCTACGGGCGACCAGAACTTTGTCATCTATTCCTATCCCTATACCGACAAGGAGACCTTCACCAAGGAGTATTTTGTGCATAAGCGCGACTCGGTGATGGAGGTCAATATGCCTGGAGCACGTGAGGGTATGTACATGGCTACCGACACGCTGCTGACCGATGTGCGTGCCATCAATGTGCAGGGTGCTTACTGTCAAGAGGCCCGTGGGCTGTGGCGCATCAAGGGCGACTTCATGGGTGGTCCGTATGTCTCTCATGCCCGTGTGGATGAGGTCAATCACCGTGTCGTTGTGGCCGAAATCTTCATTTACTCTCCCGATAAGATGAAGCGCAACCTGGTGCGTCGCATGGAGGCATCGCTCTACACGTTGCGCCTGCCCGGCTCGACGCAGCAGGGTGCTGAAATCCCGGTGGAGGGAGTGGAACAATAAGTTTTCATCAACTCATTTAGATTCATATTATGGAAGAACAAAAGATACGTGTGGGAATCACACAGGGTGATATCAATGGAGTGGGGTATGAGGTGATTCTCAAGACCTTTGCAGAACCGATGATGTGTGAGCTATGCACGCCCATCATTTACGGTTCGCCCAAGGTCGCTGCTTATCACCGCAAGGCGCTCGACCTGCCCACCAATTTCAGCATCGTCCCCTCGGCTTCCGAGGCGCAACCCAACCGGCTGAGTATCGTCAACTGCAGCGACGATGAAGTGAAGGTGGAGTTCTCGAAGCCCTCTCCCGAAGCTGGCAAGGCCGCTCTGGCCGCTCTGGAGCGTGCCTTGGAGGAGTACAAGGAGGGGCTGATTGACGTATTGGTCACGGCCCCCATCAACAAGCATACCATTCACTCGGAAGAGTTCAACTTCCCCGGTCATACGGAGTATATCGAACAGAAGGTGGGCGAGGGTCAGCAGGCCCTGATGATTCTGATGAAGGGAGACCTCCGCGTAGCGTTGGTCACTACCCATCTACCTGTCAGCCAGATTGCTCAGGCTATTACCCAGCCGCTCATCGAAGAGAAGATAGCTATCTTCCACCGTTCCCTGAAGGTGGATTTTGATATCAGTGCCCCCCGTATTGCTGTCCTGTCGCTTAATCCCCATGCCGGTGATGAGGGACTGCTGGGCAGCGAGGAGCAGGAGATTATCACCCCTGCCATCCAGGCCATGCGTGCCAAGGGCATCCTCTGTTACGGTCCCTATCCGGCAGATGGCTTCATGGGCTCGGGCAACTTCAGCCACTTTGACGGCATCCTGGCGATGTATCACGACCAGGGATTGGCACCCTTCAAGGCATTGGCCATGGATGAAGGGGTCAACTTCACCGCCGGACTGCCCATCGTACGCACCTCGCCTGCGCATGGCACGGCCTATGACATTGCCGGCAAGGGTGTAGCTGTGGAAGACTCCTTCCGTCAGGCTGTCTATACGGCCATCGACGTCTTCCGCAACCGTTGTCAGGACAAGAGCCGTCATGCCAATCCCCTGCGCAAGCAGTACTACGAGAAGCGTGATGATAGTGACAAATTGAAGTTGGACAGTACAGAAGAAATGTAATCAGTAGGACATGGCAAGAGCAGATATACAGCAGGTGAAACTGCGATTCGGTATTGTGGGAAACAACGAAGGACTCCTGCGGGCCATTGATGTGGCCATGCAGGTGGCCCCCGTCGATCTCTCCGTGCTCATCACGGGCGAGAGCGGTGTGGGTAAGGAGAGCTTTCCGCAGATTATCCACCAGAACAGTCGCCGTAAGCATGGGCAGTATATTGCCGTCAACTGTGGTGCCATTCCTGAGGGAACCATCGACTCCGAACTGTTCGGCCACGAGAAGGGGGCCTTTACGGGTGCCATTGGCGAGCGCAAGGGGTACTTTGCCGAGGCAGACGGCGGCACCATCTTTCTTGATGAGGTGGGTGAGTTGCCATTGCCCACGCAGGCCCGTCTGCTCCGTGTGCTGGAGAATGGCGAGTACATCCGCGTAGGCTCTTCGAAGGTGGAGAAGACCAACGTGCGCATCGTGGCTGCCACCAATGTCAACCTCGACAAGGCTATCATGGAGGGACGTTTCCGCAGCGACCTCTACTACCGTCTCAGTACGGTGCCCATCCAGATTCCCCCCTTGCGCGAGCGGGGAGAGGATGTCGCCCTGCTGTTTCGTAAGTTCGCCTCCGACTTTGCCGAGAAGTACCACATGCCCCCCATTCAGCTCACCGACGAGGCCAAGCGTTTGCTCATGGCCTACAGTTGGCCTGGCAATGTGCGCCAACTGAAGAACATCACCGAGCAGATCTCCATCATCGAGACCTCGCGCGAGATAACTGCTGAAATCCTGCAACGCTACCTGCCTGCTGTCAACCATGGGCCACAGCTTCCTATGCTTTTCGGCAGCGATGGCAAGTCGTTTGAGAATGAACGCGAGATACTCTATAAGGTCATCTTCGACCTGCGCCATGAGGTGAGCGAACTGCGTCAGAAGGTGGATGCCCTCACCGAGCAGGTGCCTCCTGTCAGTGCCGATTACCTGCCTTGCACGCATACCTCGGAACCTCAGGATAGTATGTCCCAGGCTAATGATGCTCAGGCCAACGTGCCCACCATCATCCATCCCACCCATCATGTCACTCAGGGGCACAGCGTCTCCTCCTCGATGAAGGATGAGGAGATACAGGATGCCACCACCTACGAGGAGATGGAGCATAATGACCATTTTACCGACGAGGAGGAGTCCCCCCGTGCCATACGCGACGTGAAGAAGGAGGCCATCATCAAGGCCCTGCAGCGCAGCCACGGTAAGCGCAAGACTGCCGCCGAGGAGTTGGAAATCTCAGAACGTACCCTTTACAGAAAGATAAAAGAATATGGATTGGAAAAATAAGACAGTCACCTGGAGTCTGCTCCTTCTGCTGCCCATGTTGGTCAGCTCTTGCCGCATCTCCATGGGGCTGGCCCCCATCAGCTCGATTGATTACAGCAAGGTGAAGACCATCTCGGTGGCTACCTTCCAGAATCAGGCCGAGTATGTCTATGCCCCCTTGGCCACGGAGTTCAACCAGAAGCTTAAGGACATGTTCATTCAGCAGACCCGACTGCAGATGGTGAAGAGCGGCGGTGACCTGGAGATTGACGGCGAGATTACTGGCTACAACCAGTACAACGAGTCGGTGGATGCCAGTGGTTTCTCCTCGAAGGTGAAGCTCACGCTCACCATCAACGTGCGCTATGTCAACAACACCAACCACGAGGAGGACTTCGAGCAGAAGTTCACAGCCTTCCAGACCTACGACTCCTCCAAGCTGCTCACTCAGGTTCAGGATGAACTCATCACCGTGATGGTGAAGGACATTACCGAGCAAATCTTCAATGCCACTGTGGCCAACTGGTAAAGTGCTGGACAATAACTTGATGCAATGATGATGATGAACGCCAACCAGCTGCAACAATGGATGGAGCACCCCGAGTTGCTCAATCGCGACACCCTCTACGAACTCCGTACCCAGGTGGCGCGCTATCCCTATTTCCAGACGCTCCGTCTGCTGCTGCTCAAGAACCTCTACCTGCTTCACGACCCCTCCTTCCACGAGGAGCTGCGCAAGTCGGCTCTGCTCGTGGCCGACCGGCGTGTCTTCTTCTACCTCATCGAGGGAGAGAAGTACCGGCTTCACCCCCAGCGCAAACGTAGCTCTTCGGTTGCTGCATCAGCAGTCGAAGAGGAAGAGAGTGACCGCACCCTGGCACTCATCAACGCCTTCCTGGCCGCCGTGCCTGACGAGGAGCAAGCCGCTCCCATCGGCTTGGATTATGCCATGGACTACACCGGCTACCTGCTCACCCAGCCCGATGCGGATGACCAACCTGAGCAGGAGCATCTTATCGACCAATTCCTCACCACCTATGGAAGCGCGGCATCCACTCCTTCTGTGGAGATTTCAGAAAAAGAGGTGAAAGGCCCTCCCCAAACCGTCGATGATGGAGAAAATGGCTGTTTTACCGAGACTTTGGCTAAAATTTACGTAAAACAGCACAGATATGACAAAGCACTTGAAATATTCAAGCGTATAAGTTTGAATAATCCAAAAAAAAGCGCTTACTTTGCAGACCAAATAAGATTTTTGGAGAAATTGATTATTAACGCTAAAACAAAAGAATAAAAATGTATTTATTATTGATTATTTTGATGGTGATTGTATCACTGCTGATGTGTGGCATCGTATTGATTCAAAACTCTAAGGGCGGCGGTCTGGCTTCAGGCTTTGCTTCGTCAAACCAGATTATGGGCGTGCGCAAGACGACCGACTTCCTGGAGAAGACCACTTGGACGCTGGCTGCCTGCATGGTAGTCTTCAGCGTAGTATCTGCTTATACCCTCAGCGGTAGCGCCAGCCAGGAAGGTGGCGTCATCCTCGAGCAGGCTCAGCAGGAAGAGAAGACCAACCCCTACAGCCTCCCCGCAGGTACGGCTGCTCCGGCTACTGATAGTGCAGCTGAAGTTCCCGCTACTGATGGTTCGGCTTCTGATGCTTCGGCTTCTGATGGTAAATAATAAACTCTGTAGATAGGAGGGGACAGCTTGCTGTCCCCTTTTCTGCTTATTACTTATACCTATTTATATTATGACAACATCTGAAAAAGTCACCCAGACGCTGCGCGACTCGGCAGGCGTGCGTTGGATGGTGCTCCTCTTCCTGGCCTTTGCCATGTTCTGTTCATACATCTTTATGGACATCCTCTCGCCGATTAAGGACCTTATGCTCTCTACCCGTGGTTGGGACTCCACCGCCTTTGGTACGATGCAGGGTTCGGAAACATTCCTCAATGTCTTTGTATTCTTCCTGATTTTTGCCGGCATCATCCTCGATAAGATGGGTGTACGCTTTACGGCCATCCTCTCGGGTGCCGTGATGCTGATAGGTGCCTGCATCAACTGGTATGCAGTGACCGAAGCCTTCATGGGCAGCAGCTTGGAGCAGTGGTTCACCAACAACCTCAACTACATTCCCGGCTTCGACGAGCTGGGTATCTCTCCCTTCTATGAAGGAATGCCTGCCTCGGCTAAGTTTGCTGCCGTGGGCTTCATGATTTTCGGTTGTGGAGTGGAGATGGCAGGTATCACCGTGTCGCGTGGTATCGTGAAGTGGTTCAAGGGCCGCGAGATGGCTTTGGCCATGGGCTCGGAGATGGCTTTGGCCCGCTTGGGTGTGGCCACCTGCATGATCTTCTCACCGATGTTTGCCAAGTGGGGTGGGGTGATTGACGTCTCTCGCTCCGTAGCCTTTGGCGTGGTGCTGCTGATGATTGCCCTCATCATGTTCATCGTCTATTTCTTCATGGACAAGAAGCTCGATGCACAGACGGGCGAGGCTGAGGAGAAGGACGACCCCTTCAAGATCAGCGACCTGGGTGCCATCCTCTCCAGCAGCGGCTTCTGGTTGGTGGCGCTGCTCTGCGTGCTCTACTACTCGGCCATCTTCCCCTTCCAGAAGTATGCCGTCAACATGCTGCAGTGCAACTTGACCTTCACCGAAGTACCTGCTGACTCCTTCTGGGCCACTAATACGGTGACGGTCATCCAGTACGTCATCATGCTTGTGGTGGCTGCCGCCTCCTTTGCCAGCAACTTCTGTAAGCAGAAGAGCATGAAGAATGGCCTGCTCGCTGTGGCTGTTGTGGCCCTGGTGGTGTTCTGCTACATGGGCTATATGCGTCAGAGCGCTGAGACCGTCTTTGCCGTCTTCCCCTTGCTTGCCGTGGGTATCACGCCTATTCTCGGCAACTATGTCGATCACAAGGGTAAGGCTGCTTCGATGCTTGTCATCGGTTCGCTGTTGCTCATCTTCTGCCACCTGACGTTTGCCTTTGTGCTCCCGCTGTTCAAGACGAGTGCCGTGGGCGGTGTGATTATAGCTTACCTCACCATCCTCGTGCTGGGTGCCAGCTTCTCGTTGGTTCCCGCTTCGCTGTGGCCCAGTGTGCCCAAGCTGGTGGATGCCAAGATTATCGGTAGTGCCTACGCCTTGATCTTCTGGATTCAGAACATCGGCCTCTGGCTCTTCCCGATGCTGATTGGTAAGGTGCTCGACAAGACCAACCCGCAGCTCGTGGCCGACCTTCAGGCTGGTATCGTAACGCCCGAGCAGGCGGCTGTATCCTACGACTACACCGCTCCGCTCGTCATGCTGGCCAGCCTCGGTGTAGCAGCCCTCATCCTCGGCTTCGTCCTCAAAGCAGTGGATAAGAAGAAGGGTCTCGGACTCGAAGAACCCAATATCAAGGAGTAACTTTCGTATAAATATCACTAGATTGTAGGGGCGGACTGATGTGTCCGCCCTTCTTTTTTCGTAGTTCTTGCTAAGCATAGTAGAAAAATAGAGATTTTCGCATAGCGAAAAGCGTCATCTCGTGTTATTCTAGTAGAAACAGCAAATCAAACGATGGAGAAACAAGAGTTCATACAGGGTGCCGAAAGGCTACGGAGCCAGCTGCTCAGGCAGGCCAGGAGCTATCTGAACGGTGCTGATGATGCGGAGGATATCGTTCAGGAGACGCTTCTTCGGCTCTGGACGGCCAGGGAGCGGATAGCTGATTCTGAGAAGATGAGGAACATGGCCTCCGTGGTCTGTCGCAACTTGTCACTCAACATGCTCCGCGATGCGCCACCCCGTTGTGCTGTCGATGAGGCGCAAGTCACGACCTTGCAAGCCAGTCCGCAGGAGGAGCTGGAGGAGCGCGAGACCCGACAGAAGTTGAA
>JBJEKS010000225.1:0-2004 GCA_051878755.1 Bacteroides sp.
AAGGTTGAATCTGGCTGCAAAGATACATCATATTATCTGAAAAGTCAAGACGATTGTTAATCGTAATGACAGACGAATGTCATTTGTCGTGCTTGACGATTATTAATCGTCGAGTAATGCAAGTAGTATATTACGGTCTGAGCAAGTTGATGGGCGCTACGAAGACGCCGTCTTCCCGCTGATAGGCACCGCCGACGGCGGTGAGTACCATCAGGAATGAGGGTGCCTTTTCTTCACTCTTCTCTATGATTTTGTTGCGTAGTATCTTGAGGGAGCTGGCGCCTTGCTCAATCAGCTCGTTGCCTCCCAGCTTGATTTCTATCGCTCCCCATCTGCCATCTTCCAGATGTAGCACGGCATCACACTCCAACCCTGTATTGTCGCGATAGTGCGAGAGTGTGCCGCCAATGGCATTCGCATAGATGGAGAGGTCTCTCACGGCAAAGTCCTCGAAGAACAACCCGAAACTCTCCAGGTCGTTCATAAGGTCGTTGGGGCTGATACCCAGCGCACGGCAAGCAATGGAGGTATCCACAAAGTGCCTGGTGGGGGTGCTGCGGATGGATGTCTTGGAGCGTATGTTGGGATTCCAGGCCGGTAGGTCTTCCAGGATAAACAGGTCTTTCAGTGCCTCCATGTAGTCGTCAAAGGTCTTGGGATCCATAGATCGCTCGTTGCTCTGTCGCACATCGGCTATGATGGTGGAGACGGCAGCCTCGGTGGAGATATGGCGTGCATAGCTCCTTAGAATCATCTTCAGCACTTCGGGTCGTTTGTTCCTGAAGCGCTCGTTCTCACAGTCTTCAAAGACAAACAATCCGTTATAGTAGTTCTTGGTGATTTCTACAGCGATTTCCCTGGGAGCCTGTACTGATATGGGCCAACCGCCACGACACGTCAGGAAGGCGATGTCATCGAGCGTGATTTCTTCATTCATGTCCCAGGGATAGTTTGCTTTCCCATCAAATAGCTCCATCAATGAAATAGAGCCTTTCGACTCTCTTGACTCCCAAAGGCTCATCGGGCGCATCTTGACGGGAGTGATTCTGCCTGCTCCACTATGGTGCACCTCGGTTTTGTCGGCTGGTGTTGAACTTCCTGTAAGGATGTACTTACCGAATTGATAATCAAAGTCAAGGTCGTCTTTGACCTGGTTCCAGATGTCAGGAGCTTTCTGCCATTCGTCAATCAATCTTGGCTTTTCTCCAGTCAATACGCCTTTCGGATTCATGCGTGCCATCGTGATGGATTGTTTGGTGTTCAGCTTTACAAAACTCTTTTGATAGAGCATGCACGTAGTGGTCTTGCCGCAGAATCTAGGTCCCGCAACGACTACGGCTCCTGAAGTACGCAGCTTCAGTTCAATCTCTTTTTCTATCAGCCTGGTGTAATACATAAGCTCAAGTCATATTGATTTCTGCTGCAAAAATACAAAATTCCCAAGATTTTCAATATAAAATTCCCAAGATTTTCAATTTAATAATCCTATGATTTTCAATTCTCAGGTGTTGCAGGCTTGCTTTCTGTTATGGTCATTGGGAATAAACGTCTTAAACTCCCTACAAAAGTTTTTTTTGCGTCATTTTGTTGCCATGTTGCAACACTGATTGATATACAGTCTGTTATGGGTGGCAAAAAGGGTGGCAACAACCCCGTTTTTGGTGCAAATTAGGCAAAATACGTCACTGTTTCACTCTGACATTCTTGAAAAATTTTCCGGACATACTCGGACAAATGTCATGAAGCTAGCATATCGTAATGCGAAGAAAAAAGATGCTATACAATAGGAGAATCAACGAGAAAAGTATTACCTTTGCCGCATGGATTAACCAATAGCACCAAGGCCTATGAGTACCTCTACCCCTCGCAAGCGCATCCCCTACGGGATTATGGACTTCACCCGTATGCTGGGAGACAACTGTTATTATGTGGATAAGACCCGCTTCATCGAAGAGATTGAGCAGGCCAACAGCTTCTTTTTCTATATCCGTCCGCGACGCTTCG
>JBJEKS010000226.1:0-2004 GCA_051878755.1 Bacteroides sp.
AGCATTTGCCGGATGGGCCGTCATGGCACTGCTCGCCCTCTTTGGCTACAACACCACTGAAGGAGCCGTTCAGACCCCTGAGGCGCTCAACGGGCTGAAGTATCTGATGAGTTTCATCCCTGCTGCCATTGCAGCCCTCTCGATGTTGGTTGTATTCATCTATCCATTGAACCACGACCGCATGAAGCGTATCAACGAAGAACTGAAGAAAAAGCGGGGTTAGTTGTTTTTAGCTACGAGCTACAAGTTATACATTATACAATACCGAAACAATGAAATTCGATTTAAATAAACTGGTTGCTGAAGCTACCGAGGTGCTTACCTCCAATATCCTCCCATTCTGGATAAATAAGATGGTGGACACGGCACATGGCGGATTTTACGGGCGCATCACGGGCGAAGGTCTGTTGATGCCTGACGAAGAAAAGGGGGCAATCCTCAACGCCCGCATCCTCTGGACCTTCTCCTCCGCCTATCGCTTGCTCCAGCGTCCCGAATACCTGGAGATGGCCACTCGTGCCAAACGCTACCTACTCGACAAATTCTATGACCCGGAGTTTGGCGGTGTCTTTTGGTCACTCAACGCCTTGGGTGAACCGCTTGACACCAAGAAGCAGATATACGCCCTGGGCTTTGCCATCTATGGATTGAGTGAATACCATCGCGCCACAGGTGATGAAGAGGCCCTGGATTATGCCATTCGCCTGTTTGAGAGTATCGAGGCACATAGTTTCGACCCTGTGAAGAACGGCTATTGCGAAGCCCTCAGCCGCTCGTGGGAAGAGATTGCCGACATGCGTCTCAGCGAAAAGGATGAGAACGAGCGCAAGACAATGAATACTCACCTTCATATCCTCGAGCCCTATGCCAACCTCTACCGCGTATGGAAGGATGAACGGCTCAAGAGGCAGCTGGGCAATCTCATCGAACTTTTCCTCGACAAAAACCTCAATAGTGAGACGGGACATCTGGAACTCTTCTTCGATGACGATTGGCACAGCAAGTACCGCATCATCTCCTACGGACACGACATCGAAGCCTCGTGGCTAATCCACGAAGCTGCCCTAGTGCTGGGTGACAAGGCGATGCTACACAAAGTGGAACCGATAGTGGAATACATTGCCGCTGCGGCCGACGAGGGGCTTCAACCAGATGGGTCGATGATTTACGAGACCCATCTCGACCGACAGCATACTGATGCCGACCGCCATTGGTGGGTACAAGCCGAATCAGTTGTTGGCCATGCCAACCTCTACCAGTATTTCGGCGATGAGGTGATGATGCAGCGTGCCCTCCGCTGCTGGGAATACATCCAGCAACACCTGCTTGACCGTGAAGCCGGCGAGTGGTACTGGAGCATCAAGGCCGACGGCAGCGTGAACCGTAAGGACGACAAAGCCGGGTTCTGGAAATGCCCCTACCACAATGGCCGCATGTGCCTGGAGCTAATAGAGCGATTCAGCACCAAGGAGTAATTTTGGGGGAGTGAATGGCACTTTTTCTTCGTTTCGTTTTGCCGTAAACGCTACTTGCACTATCTTTACCGCCTCGAAAAGAGTTGATTGGTATGATATACGCAGATTTACTATCTCCTAGCCCTACGGCTGATGTACGCGGTAACAGCCTCATCAACTGGAAGATGATATTCCGGTTGCTGGGTAGTTTGTTGCTCTTTGAGGCCATTCTATTCCTGCTCTGTGGGGGCGTTTCGCTCTATTACAGGGAGCCCGATTACCTGGTCTTCCTCCAGGTGGCAGCCTTAAACGTACTGGCAGGAGGTGCACTTCAAGCCATCTTTCACAAGGCCGACCGGCACTTGACGCGCCGAGATGCCTATTGCATCGTCACCTTTAGCTGGGTTCTATTCAGCCTCTCCGGCATGATGCCCTTTCTCTTGAGCGGAAGCATTAGTCGAGTGGCCGACGCTTTCTTCGAAACGGTTTCGGGATTCACCACGACTGGCGCAACGATACTCAATGACATTGAATCGCTTTCCCATGGCAT
>JBJEKS010000227.1:0-1712 GCA_051878755.1 Bacteroides sp.
GGCAAGTATCAGCCCCGAGTGGACCAACTGGTGCGCATCGCACCACTCATTATCCAGATGGGCTGTTTCGCGCGTGTAGAGACCAACGGCGGCGCTTTCGAGCAGGTCAATCTGCTCTATGGCGAGAACCCCAACACGGCCGTTCGTGCCTTCACGAAGCCTTTCCATGAAGCCGGTATTCAGACGCACATGCTGGATCGCGGCCTCAATGCCCTGCGTATGTACCCTGTGCCTGCCGACGTACGTCGCCTGATGTACAAGGTGAAACATGCCCAAGGGGTGGATATTACCCGCATCTTCTGCGGACTGAATGAGACGCGTAATATCATCCCTTCCATCAAGTATGCCCTCGAAGCAGGCATGATTCCGCAGGCCACCCTCTGCATCACCTATTCGCCCGTGCATACCGTGGAGTACTATACCCGTATTGCCGACGAGCTGATTGCCGCCGGAGCACCCGAAATCTGCCTCAAGGACATGGCCGGCATCGGTCGCCCGGGCATGCTCGGACAGCTGGTCAAGAACATCAAGAGCCACCATCCCGAGGTCATCATCCAGTATCACGGCCATAGCGGCCCGGGTCTCTCGATGGCCTCCATCCTCGAGGTGTGTGAGAACGGAGCCGACATCATCGACGTGGCCATGGAGCCGATGTCGTGGGGCAAGGTGCACCCCGATGTCATCTCCGTGCAGGCCATGCTCAAGGACAAGGGATTCCAGGTGCCCGAAATCAACATGAAGGCCTACATGAAGGCCCGCGCCATGACGCAGGAGTTCATCGACGACTTCCTGGGTTACTTCATGGACCCCACCAACAAGCACATGTCCTCGCTGCTCCTGAAGTGTGGCCTGCCGGGCGGCATGATGGGCTCGATGATGGCCGACCTCAAGGGGGTACACTCAGGCATCAACCTCATCCTCAAGAGCAAGAACAAGCCTGAGCTGAGCCTCGACGACCTGCTGGTGATGCTCTTCGACGAGGTGGAGTACGTATGGCCTAAGCTGGGTTATCCTCCCTTGGTGACCCCCTTCAGCCAGTACGTGAAGAACGTGGCCCTGATGAACGTGATGCAGCAGGTGAAGGGCGAGGAGCGCTTCACCATGATTGACAATCACACCTGGGACATGATTCTCGGCAAGAGCGGCCGTCTGCCCGGCCCGTTGGCTCCCGAAATCATTGAGCTGGCCAAGCAGAAAGGCTATGAGTTTGTGGATACCGACCCGCAGCTCAACTACCCCGATGCACTCGATACCTACCGCAAGGAGATGGCCGACAACGGCTGGGATTGCGGACCCGACGACGAGGAGCTCTTTGAACTGGCCATGCACGACCGCCAGTATCGCGATTACAAGAGCGGCGTGGCCAAGAAGCGTTTTGAAGACGACCTGCAGCGCGCCAAGGATGCCGCCCTGGCCAAGGGAGGTTTCTCCACAGAGGAGATTCTGAAACTGAAGCGTGCCAAGGCCGACCCCGTAATCGCCCCCTCGAAGGGACAGGTATTGTGGGAGGTATCTGTAGAGGGTCCCTCCACAGAGCCCTTCATCGGCTGCAAGTACCAGCACGACCAGGTCTTCTGCTACGTCAGCACGCCGTGGGGCGAGTATGAACCCGTGATGACCGGTTTCACCGGCCGCGTGGTAGAAATCTGCGCCAAGCAGGGAGCCGTGGTCAACAAGGGCGACGTCATAGCCTACATCGAGCGTAGCGACAT
>JBJEKS010000227.1:1812-11116 GCA_051878755.1 Bacteroides sp.
CAAGAGAAGATATACTTCCTTGGCGGATGGAGTATATTTATGCCTATTTTCTTGCATTTCGCTCGTAGATGCACTATCTTTGCGCCACTTAAAATTGAAATATGAGGTGACAATGAAGAAATTTATGCACGGCTCGAGATTCCTGCCGAAAAACTATTCTGATGAGGCTGAGGCTATGCTTCAGCAATATAAGCGCCAGGGGGTGAAGCTCCCGATGAAGAATATTATCCGCAGCGAGGAACAGCTGCGTGGCATACGCGAGAGTGCCGCCATCAATACAGCCCTGCTCGACTACCTGGCCGAGCATATCTGCGAAGGGATGCCGACCAGCGAGATTGACCACATGGTCTATGCCTTCACCACCGACCACGATGCCATACCTGCCGACTTCCTCTACGAGGGCTATCCCAAGAGCGTCTGCACGAGCATCAACGACGTGGTGTGCCACGGCATCCCCAGTCCCAAGGAGATTCTGAAGAGTGGCGACATCGTCAACGTGGATGTTTCGACCATCTACAAAGGCTACTATAGCGACGCCTCGCGCATGTTCATGATTGGTGAGGTGAAGCCCGAGGTGCGCCGCCTGGTGGAGGTGGCCCGCGAATGTCGCGACCTGGGCATACAGGCTGCTCAGCCCTGGGCTCGCCTGGGAGACATAGGGGCCGTCATCCAGCAACATGCCGAGAAGAACGGCTACAGCGTGGTGCGTGAGTACTGCGGACACGGTTGTGGCATCAAGTTTCATGAAGAGCCCACCGTGGAGCACGTGGGGCGTCGAGGGTCAGGCATGTTGCTCGTGCCGGGCATGACCTTCACCATCGAGCCGATGATTAACATGGGGTCGAAGGAAATCTACATCGACGAGGCCGACGGATGGACCGTGCTGACCGACGATGGGTTGCCTTCCGCCCAATGGGAGAGCCAGGTGCTGATTACCGAGACGGGTAACGAAATCCTCACCCAGTAATAACCCTCTTCTAACGTGATGCAGGATATACTTTTGCTGGGGGCGGGCCTCGTGGGAGGTGCCGCCATGGGATGGCTGTGGGCCATGCGCAAGGGGGCCGTGCAGCAGGCGGCCGACCGCGAACGAGAGCTCCACATGCAGGCTCAGCTGGCCGCTGCCCTCAAGGAGAGCCAGCTTCTCCGACAGCAGAGACAGGACGAAGAGCAGCTCAACCGCCGCATGACCATGGAGTTTGAGAACCTCTCCAACCGCATCTTCAAGAGCCGCTCGGAGGAGTTCCGACAGCTTAACGCCGACCACCTGCAACAGCTTCTCCAGCCCCTGGCCGGCAGCATCAAGGAGTTTCGTCAGCAGGTGGAGCAGGCTTACAGCACGGAGGCCAAGGAGCGCTTCTCCCTGGGCGAGCGCATCAAGGAGCTTGTGGAGCTCAACAACCGCCTCTCGGAGGAGGCGGGCAACCTGACGCGTGCACTCAAGGGTGACAGTAAGGTGCAAGGCAACTGGGGGGAGATGATTCTGGAACGGCTCCTCGAAGCCAGCGGGCTTGTCGAAGGGGAGCACTACGTGCGCCAGGAGTTTCTCAAGAATGAAAGGGGAGAGGCCCTGCTCAACGAGGAGAGCGGGCAGAAGATGCAGCCCGACGTCATCGTGCGTTTCCCCGACCAGCGGGAGCTTATCATCGACTCGAAGGTATCGCTTACCGCCTTTGCGGCCTATACCGCAGCGACAGACAAGGGGGAGCAGGATGCCGCGCTCAAGGCCCACCTGCGCTCGGTACGCACCCATGTGGACGAGCTGAGCCAGAAGGACTATTCGCGCTACGACGACAAGGCACCCGACTTCGTGGTGATGTTCATCCCCACCGAAGGGGCTTACCTGCTCGCCATCCAGGGCGATCCGCAGCTCTGGGAGTATGCCTACAACAAGAAGGTGGTCATCATGAGCCCTACCAACCTGATTAGCGCG
Source organism: Bacteroides sp. (assembly GCA_051878755.1). Lineage (GTDB taxonomy): Bacteria > Bacteroidota > Bacteroidia > Bacteroidales > Bacteroidaceae > Bacteroides. Next base: position 3,746 of record JBJEKS010000227.1, read on the forward strand.
CTCCGCCTCTCGCTCGACCTCTGGAAACGGGAGTATCAGGTGAAGAATGTCCAGGAAATTATCCGCCGGGGCACCCTGCTCTACGAGAAAATTGTGGGTTTCACCGACTCCTATCTCTCCATAGGCGACCGCCTCAAGGCGCTACAAGGAGACTATGACCGTGCGCTCAAGCAGCTCTCCGAGGGCAACGGCAGCGTGGTGCGCCAGGCGGATAGGTTGCAGAAGATGGGGTTGACCCCCAAGAAGCAGATTTCCAGCCGCCTGCTCTCTGCCGACACGCCGGAGGAGTCTGAGTGACTCACCACTTGATGACGGCTTGCAGGTAGATGTCGTCTTTGTGATTTGAGCGGATGAGGTCGTTGCCCGAACCGATTTCGTGGCGGTCGAAGTAGCGTGTCTCACCCCACTTGGCCAGGAGTGACAACCAGCGGTAGTCCCATCTCAGATGACAGGTCATGCGGATGCCATCTCCGTAGAACGAGGGGGTGGAGAAGGTGTTGAGCATCCCTTTCTCGTAGGCATAGATACGGCTGTCGTAGTCGTCTGTGCAGAAGTAGCTGCCTTGCAGGGTGAGCTGCAGGGGCCATCGCCTGGGCTTGAGGCTGAGTCGCTGGCTCACGCTCCAACCTTGCGAAGCCTTCATGTTGGTTTGATGCAGGTGGTTATAGTCCAGCGTGGTCTGGCTTTGCCAAAGCGCGGAGGTATAGTCCATTCGCAGGCGTGTGCGGTGGTGATGAAGGGGGCGGATGTCCTGTCCGCTTGTGCCCGTGACGTCGCGCTCTTTGCGTTTGTAGCGGTAGTTGAGCGTGAATTGCAGGGAGGCGCGGGGACTCCATTTGGCCTGCATCATGCCGTCCAGTCCTTGCGATGGCTTGCTGATGCGGTATTTCCACCAGGGATGGGAGAAGAGGTCGAGGCTGCCGAACAGCCGCCAATGGGCCCAAGGGGTCACCTCGGCGGCCAGGTACCAGCCATTTTCGTTTTGAGGCGTGCTGCTTTCGCCAAAGGCAAAGGCGTGCCAGCTCCAGTAGTCGTGGCTATAGAGGCGGTGGACGAGGAGCAGGTTGGCATCGGCATGGAGGCGGTAGTCCAGGCGGTGGAGCAGGGCATATCCCTGTTTGCCCAGGGCCGATTCGCCGCTGAAGAAGAGCTGTCGCCAACGTGCCTTGTAGTGGATGGAGAGGTTGTGGAAGTCGCTCCCCGTGGGGTAATACCGGGCATATTTGGGTAGCTTGTGTACGTAGGGCAGGTTGAAACGGGTGTAGATGCCCGATACGCCGATTTGCAGGAAGGGGAAGCTGTAGGTCAGGTCGCCACCCATGTCCTGACGGGTGAAGGCATTCCGTTTGTCGGCCTCTTTCTGCGTGCGGTGGAGGCCGCTCTTGTAGATGGAGGTCACGGTATCTCCATCCAGGCTACCCTCCAGCGAGCGGTGGGAGTAGAAGGCCAGCAGTTGCAACCGTCTGACCGGCTCCAACTGGATGGCAGCTCCCCGGAAGTAGCGGTATTCGTCGGTAGAGCCGTGGGGCGTGATGGGGGTATTGCGGAAGGTGGCGGTGGAGAGCGAATAGCTCTTGCCGTTCAGAAAGCCGGAGCCTACGGTAAGTCCCAGCCCCATGTGAAGCCGGTAGTTGCCTAGGACCAGCAGGTTGAGCTTGCCGTAGTCGCGCAGCAGGAGGTAGGGGGAGTAGTAGTCGTAGCCTTGGTTGTTGTAGCGGGCGAAGAGGGGTTCGCCGGCATCCTTTTCGGCGGTCAGACCCAGCTGGATATGGCTGCTGTAGCGGTAACGGTAGCGCACGGAGTGGTAGATGGAGGGGCCGAGGTACTCCTTGCGGTACCCTTCGCGGGTGTAGAGGGGGATGTCGAGGCGGCTCTCCAGGCGATGGCGTCCTCGGCGGAGTAGCTCCCTGGGCGTGGGGAAGCGTTCCTGGGGCGTGGTCTCCTTGATGCAGACGTAGGGAAGGATTCGTTTGACGGTTCCGCGGCTCAGCCCCTTCACGGCATAGAGTTCGTTGAGCGACTTCATCTGGCCGTATTGGGCCAGGTAATCCAGCAGGTCGGAGATTTGGTATTCGTTGAGGAAGGGGAGTTGCTCCCAGTCGCTCCGGGTGGCCTGGTTGACGTTGATGGGGTGTTGCCGTAGCCACTCCAGCGCCTCCAGCTCATCCTCCCATTGTCCCTCTCCGCCATTTTCGGCCAACTCCTCCAGCTCCTCCAGCTCCTCTTCGAGATAGACGGATGGGGTGGGTTCCTGTGCCTGGAGCGGGGTGGTCGCCATCCCAAGAAACAGCCACAACACCCCTGTTCCCATCAGGCGGAAACAACAAGAGAGAGTCGGAGCTGTGTGTCGGTCGGGGCCCATGGCGTGTAGAGAGGTCAATCGAAGAGATTCAGCCGCTGTTTGCGGGCTTCGTCCAATGAGAGTGACTGCGGTTGAGCTGCCGCGTGTTGTTGGCGCAGGGAGGCGTAGCTGTTGCGCAGCTCCTCGTCCAGCAGCTGGTGCTGCCCGGGGTTCATCAGCCGGGCGGCAACCGTGGCGTTTTGCGAGGCATCCTTCATGTGTACCACCGTGGCGTGATAGGCGGGGGCAATCTTCAGGGCGGTGTGCATCAGCGAGGTGGTGGCTCCACCAATCAGCAGGGGAATGTCCAATCCCGCACGCTCCATCTCCTGAGCCACGTGCACCATCTCATCCAGCGAGGGGGTGATGAGTCCGCTCAGTCCCACCATATCCACCCGTTCCTCGATGGCGCGGCGCACGATGGTCTCAGCAGGAACCATCACGCCGAGGTCGATAATCTGATAGCCGTTGCAGGCCATCACCACGGAGACGATGTTCTTGCCGATGTCGTGTACGTCGCCCTTGACGGTAGCCACGAGCACCTTGCCAGCCGAGGCGGATTCACCCTGGCGACTCGCTTCGATGTGCGGCTGGAGGATGGCTACGGCTTGCTTCATGGTGCGTGCAGTCTTCACCACCTGGGGCAGGAACATCTTGCCTGCTCCGAAAAGCTCACCCACGCGGTTCATGCCGGCCATCAGCGGCCCTTCGATGATTTCTACCGCTTTATCGTATAGCTTCAAGGCCTCCGCCAGGTCCTCTTCCAGGTAATCGCCCAGCCCCTTCACCAGGGCGTATTGCAGGCGCTCTTCCACGCTTCCCTCCCTCCATGAGGGTTTGGCTGCGGAGGCTGCTGCCGAGTTGCCCCCAGCGGCGAGGGCCTTCTGCTGCTCAGCCTCGGCTTTCAGCTGTTCGGCCACGGCAATCAGGCGCTCGGCGGCATCGGGACGACGGTTCAGGATGACATCCTCGATGTGCTCCAGCAGGTCGACGGGCAGGTCGGTATAGAGTACCGACGAGGCGGGATTGACGATACCCATGTCCATCCCTTGCGCGATGGCATGGTAGAGGAAGACGGCGTGCATCGCTTCGCGCAGGTAGTTGTTGCCGCGGAAGGAGAAGGAGAGGTTGCTCACGCCGCCGCTCACGTGGGCACCCGGGAGGTGCTTGCGTATCCAGCCTGTTGCCTGGATGAAGTGGAGCGCATAGGCGTTGTGCTCCTCCATGCCGGTGGCTACGGCCAGCACGTTCGGGTCGAAGATTATGTCGTAGGGATTGAAGTGGATTCGCTCGGTCAGCAGCCGGTAGGCTCTTTCGCAAACCGCAATCTTCCGTTCGTAGGTGTCGGCCTGTCCCTGCTCGTCGAAGGCCATCACCACCACGGCAGCCCCGTAGCGCTGGATGGTGCGGGCATGGGAGAGGAAAACCTCTTCACCCTCCTTCAGGGAGATGGAGTTGACGATGGCCTTGCCCTGGATACATTTCAGGGCGGCCTCGATGACGTTCCATTTGGAGGAGTCAATCATCAGGGGCACGCGGGCCACGTCGGGCTCGGAAGCGAGCAGGTTGAGGAAATGGACCATTTCGGCCTCGGTATCGAGCAGGCCGTCGTCCATGTTGATATCGATGACCTGCGCCCCATCTTCTACCTGCTTGCGGGCGATGCTCAGGGCTTCGTTGTATTTCTTTTCGTTGATGAGGCGGAGGAACTTGCGCGAGCCGGCCACGTTGCATCGTTCGCCCACGTTCACGAAGTTGTTCTCGGCCTTCACCTCCAGCAGCTCCAGGCCGGAGAGCCAGAGTGCCTCCGCCTTGGGGGCCGGCTGATGGGGGGTGTAATCCTTGGCCAGCTGGGCGAAGCGGGCGATGTACTCAGGGGTGGTGCCGCAGCAGCCGCCCAGGATGTTGACGAGGCCTTCGTCGAGGTACTCCTTCACCTCCTGGGTCATCATGTCTGGCGTCTGGTCGTATTGGCCCATGCCGTTGGGCAGGCCGGCGTTGGGGTAGGCGCTGATGTAGTAGGGGGCCTTGCGCGCGAGCACCTCCAGGAAGGGCTTGAGCAGGCGTGCGCCGAAGGAGCAGTTGAGCCCTACGGAGAAGAGCTGGGCGTGCTGCACGGAGGCGAGGAATGCCTCCAGGGTCTGCCCGGAGAGGGTGCGTCCGCCTACATCAGAGACGGTCACGGAGAGCATGATGGGTAGCCGTCTGCCTTGTTGCTCCATGCAGCGCTCGGCGGCGTAGAGGGCCGCCTTGGCGTTGAGCGTGTCGAAGATGGTCTCTATGAGCAGCACATCCACTCCTCCCTCTATCAGGGCGTTAATCTGTTCGCAATAGGCGGCGGTCAGCTCGTCGAAAGTGATGGCACGGAAGGCCGGGTTGTTGACGTCGGGGCTCATCGAGCAGGTCTTGTTGGTGGGACCGATGGAGCCGGCCACGAAGCGTGGCTTATCGGGGGTGCGCAGGGTATATTCGTCAGCTGCACGGCGGGCCAGCTGCACAGCCGCGAGGTTGATTTCGCGCACGTAGGCCTCGGTATGATAGTCGGCTTGGCTGATGCGTGTGGCGTTGAAGCTGTTGGTCTCGATGATGTCGGCTCCTGCCTCCAGGTATTCGCGGTGGATACGCTCTACCAGGTCGGGACGCGTCAGGCAGAGCAGGTCGTTGTTGCCCTTCAGCTCGCCGTCCAGCTCCTGGAAACGTTGGCCACGGAAGTCTTCCTCCGTCAGATGGTGTTGCTGAAACATGGTGCCGAGGGCACCATCCAGTATCAGAATACGTTCAACTATTGCTTGTTGTATTTGTTTCATCGCCTTATTTATCAAATGTTTATTTCTTGAACATGCGGGCCATCTCGCGCTTGTCGGCCTTCTCCTTCAGGCTTTCGCGCTTGTCGTACTCCTTCTTACCCTTGGCCAGGGCTACCACCACCTTGCAGAGGCCCTTCTCGTTGATGAACATCCTTACGGGCACGATGGTGAAACCGGGGTCTTTGCTCTCGCGTTGCAGCTTGTCGAGCTCCTTGCGGTTGAGGAGGAGCTTGCGGTCGCGGCGGGCCGTATGGTTGTTGTAGCTGCCGTAGAAGTACTCGGCGATGTGCATGTTCTTCACCCACAGTTCGCCTTTCACGAAGTAGCAGAAGGTATCGACCAGACTGGCTTTGCCCAGGCGTACCGACTTGATTTCCGTACCCGTCAGCACGATGCCGGCCGTATAGGTGTCGATGAGTGCGTAGTCGAACGTGGCACGTTTATTCTTGATGTTTACAGGAGGTTGCTTCATAATGTGTGGTGGGAAATGGAGGGTTTAGTTGAGAAGATAGGTCAGCTTGTCGAATATCCATTCGATGATGACGGGCGAGAAGAGCAGGGCCACCGAGCTGACCAGCGTGAACTTCAGCCGGCTCTCTTCACCAATCTGCATCAGCCGTTCGCTACCTTCCCAGACGATATAGACCGTGTAGAACTGCAGCAGCAGGGCGATAATCTGGAAGTCGGGCATCAGGGCCAGGATGATGCGCAGGCAGAAGATGACCACCATGGAGTAGCCGGCCAGCTGGAGGATGAGGCTTTTCTCTGCCTGCAGGCCCATCATGCGGGTGGTGTAATGATGGATGAGGTTGGATGCCAGGAAGTAGCCGCCGAAAAGGGCCACGGCGATGGCGCAGCATTGGGTCATGGCGTAGCGGAAGCTTTCGGGACCTCCCCAGCCGTGGGAGAAGAGGGAACCTAAAAACACGGAAAGGCCGCAAAGGCCTATCATGGGATATACGAAGGAGCTGAACACTTTTCGTCTATCCTCTTCCAAACGAATTTCCTCCCAGGCCGAGGCCGGGGAGGAAATCAATAAAACAATTCTATGAAATAGATCTTTATAATTCATGTTGTCATTCTTGGCCGAGGCCTTTGCGTTCGATGGTCATCAGCTTGGTATCGCCTTGTGCCAAGTCGGTGTTGTACTCGCTGGCCACGTACTCGATGGTTACGCTGGTAGGTTCGGCTGATGATTGGGCGGCTCGCTGCCAGCTCTGAATGGCGTTTCTCAGGTCGAACGCATAGAAATAGGCGTAAGGATAGCTTCCAGCAAGGCTGTAGGAGTCGTTGTTGTTTGAGTTGTCGTTGGCGTTGTAGTGCTTCAGGCTCAGCTTGAGCGAGGTGTCGCCCGGCTCAACATCCGAGGCATAGAATACGAGCGTGAAGTGGTGCAGCTTCTGGCCGCTCAGGTTGTAGCTGATAGGCAGGATGAGGGTGGTCTCGTCGTAGTAGAACCAGGGCTTGTTGTAGCTGTCATCAAAGAAGTTGCTGCTGCGGTTGGTGTTGTCAATCCCGCGGATGCAGGCTGTGTTGATGGAGTCGTTGACGGCACCCTTTTCATAGACAACTTCAACGGGGGCATCGAGTGGAGCGGCGTAGGTGACATTGACGTTATTGAACTTGAGTGAGGTGGTTGCGTCAGGGTTATCCAATTCGCTGTAAGTACCTTGTATGAAGGCGGCATTTACTTCAGCCATCTTGAAGCCGTTCTGCTCCAGGTTGGAGAGAGAAGCGGAGCTGGGCGAGATGGTCGTCTTGCCGTCGGGCGACGTGAATGAGCCCAGGCCCATGTAGTTGGAGGATACCTTGACGAATCCGCCTACGTAGTTCGTATCAGAGTCGTTGTTAGAGTCTAGACAAGAAGTGAATGACAGGCCCATGCAGAGGGCCATAGCTGTTGCGAAAAAAATGTTTCTTTTCATTTTACCTTTAATTCTGTTTTTGAGTTTGCAAATTTAGATAAAAGAATTGAGTTTCATCCCAATCTCCTACCGTTTTTTATTGTTTTTATCCAAAAAACGGCATGCAGGCTAAAATACTGCATCAAACGGGCTAAGGTTTAACATTTATTTATAAAACAATTTATTAATCAGGTCTTTCCGACCCATGCGCTTGAGCTCGGCAATCAACTTGTTGCGCTCTTCGGGCTTGTACCAGAAGAAGAACTGTCAGGGAGGACGTCGGCTCGTCCATGACGATTACCTTACTTCCGAAGGAAAC
>JBJEKS010000228.1:0-11043 GCA_051878755.1 Bacteroides sp.
CTGGCAGGTGGAGGCATTCCTTGTACGCAGCAGGCTGACGGATTATGCCGCCTCACGCGATGAACTTCGCAAGGCACTGACAGCACAGGGGCCGGGAACGCTCATCCACCCTTATCTTGGTGAACTGACCGTTTGCGTGGATGGTTATACGCTCAAGGAAAGCACCCGCGAAGGCGGCTATTGCACTTTTTCCATTTCCTTTGTGGAAGCCGGTGCTGTGGAAGAACCCCATGTAACCAGGGATACGGCAACCGCTACCCGCTCCAGCGCGGCATCCGCGCTGGACAAGGTCCAGGCGGCATTCAGTGCGGCCTATAAGCCGCTGCTGGAAGACCTGGAACCACTGGTGAACATGGTACCGGGATTACTGGCCGAGGCGGGCGAGTTCTTGGGCGCGCCGCTCCAGATTATATCGCGTGCCCGGGCCATAGCCAATGCCGCCCTTGCATTGCCCGACATTCTTGCCGGACAGGTATTGGGTTGGCTGGATGACGTGACCAGTCTCATGGATATGGATTTTAACGGGATCAACATGGATGCCCTGCTGCGCCTGCTCGGAAAAAGACGATCCGGCGGGAACCCGGTACTGGATAGCGGTACATCGGGCACAGCTTCCTTTGCCTCATCGGTGGCTTCGACCATCGCCGACCGGGCCGTGACTCCTCTGGTGGACTGTATTGCCGCCGGGGCCGTCATCAATATGGCGGCAGCCACAGCGGATATGACGTTTACCACGGCCGACGATGCTCTGGCGGCTCGCGACAGTGTTATGGCGGTCATCGACACCGTCCAGGAAAGCGGATGCGACGATACGGTCTTTACCGCCCTGTCCGATCTGCGCGTCCATCTCCTTCACCTCCTTGGGGAAGAGGCGTGGGGTCTCCGTCAGGTCGCGGTTGTCCAGCTCCACGGCGCGTCCCTCCGCCAGCCCGTCGTAGGGCAGCTGGGTCCATCCGGGATAGACGCGCACCACGTTGAGCGCGCGATCGCTCGAACTCTTCTCGAAGGCGTGAATCAGTCCGTTGCCCGCCCCGAGGAGCACGATGAGCATGAAGATGCCCCACGCCACGGCAAATCCCGTGAGCGCCGTGCGCAGCTTGTTGCGCTTGATCGTGCCAATTATTTCTTGCCAAAGGTCAAACATTCCTTTTTTTAGTGATTAGTGATTAGTGATTAGTGATTAGTGAAAACACACTTACTTCATCCAGCCGTTCTGGCCGAAGGGGGAGGCGTTGTGGTCGATGTTCTCCTCGATGCTGCCTATCACGCCGTCCTTGATGTGGATGATCTTGTCCGTCTGGTTGGCCACGCCACTCTCGTGCGTCACCACCACGATGGTCATCCCCTCGGCGTGCAACTCCTTCAGGATCTGCATCACCTCGACCGAGGTCTTGCTGTCGAGCGCACCCGTAGGCTCGTCGGCCAGGATAATCTTCGGCTTGGCTATCAGGGCACGCGCTATGGCCACACGCTGCTTCTGTCCGCCACTCATCTCGTTGGGCATGTGGTAGGCCCACTCCTTCAGGCCCAGCTTCTCCAGGTACTCCATGGCGATGGCGTTGCGCTTGCGGCGGCTCACGCCCTGGTAGAAGAGGGGGAGCGCCACGTTCTCCATGGCGTTCTTGAAGGCGATGAGGTTGAACGACTGGAAGATGAACCCGATGGTGCGGTTGCGCAGCTCGGCGGCACGGTTCTCGCTCAGGTCCTTGATGAGCGTGCCACCCAGGCGGTACTCGCCCGTGTCGTAGGTGTCGAGGATGCCCAGTATATTTAATAAGGTGGATTTGCCCGAACCCGAGGCGCCCATGATGGAGACGAACTCCCCCTCGTCGATGTGCAGGTTGATGCCCTTGAGCACGTGGAGCGGCGCGCCGTTGTTGTAGGTCTTGTTGATCTCTCGTAAATCTATCACGTCTTTATTCGTTTTTTTAGGGTGTTAATACTTCGTTTTGTTCACTTCGGCACCACAAAAAGTGTCGCTTTTGCACTATCAGACGTACGTTTGCCATAAAAAGTTGCACACGGGGTGCATTTTTTTTGAAAAAAACTTTTTTTTCTCGGAAAAGTTCCCCAATTTTGTTGTCGCTAATTAATTACTAACCTATTAAAAATAGTAGATATCATGAATTCTAACATGGAAAAGCCCTACGTAGTGGGCATAGATATAGGCGGCACAAACACCGTCTTTGGTATTGTTGACGCACGCGGAACTATCGTAGCAAGTAGCTCAATCAAGACTGGTGCGTATGCACAGATAGAAGAATACGTGGATGCGGTTTGCAAGAACCTGCTTCCCCTGATCGTCGCCAACGGCGGCGTGGACAAAATAAAGGGTATCGGTATCGGAGCGCCCAACGGCAACTTCTATAGCGGCACCATCGAGTTTGCCCCCAACCTCCCCTGGAAGGGTGTCATTCCCCTGGCAGCCATGTTCGAGGAGCGCCTGGGCATCCCCACAGCCCTGACCAACGATGCCAACGCAGCCGCCATCGGCGAGATGACCTACGGCGCAGCCCGCGGCATGAAGGATTTCATCATGATTACCCTGGGTACAGGCGTGGGTAGCGGTATCGTGGTCAACGGTCAGCTCGTGTATGGTCACGACGGCTTTGCCGGCGAGCTGGGTCACGTCATCGTGCGTCGCGACGGACGTATGTGCGGATGCGGCCGCAAGGGTTGCCTGGAGACCTACTGCTCAGCTACGGGTGTGAGCCGTTCGGCCCGCGAGTTCCTCACGTCGAGCACAGAGCCGAGCCTGCTGCGCGCCATTCCTGCCGAGAACATCACGTCGAAGGACGTCTATGATGCAGCCGTGAAGGGTGACAAGCTGGCCCTGGACATCTTCAACTTCACGGGACAGGTGCTTGGTGAGGCTTTGGCCGACTTCATCGCCTTCTCCAGCCCCGAGGCCATCGTGCTCTTCGGCGGCCTGGCCAAGTCGGGCGATTACATCTTCAAGCCCATCCAGAAGGCCATCGACGAGAACATCCTGACCATCTACAAGGGTAAGACGAAGCTCCTGATGTCAGAGCTGAAGGATGCCGATGCCGCCGTGCTCGGCGCTAGCGCCCTGGGTTGGGAGATTAAGTAAGGAAACCAAAAAAAACAAAACAAGGGGTGGGTCTTAAGCAGACTCGCCCCTTGTTTTATTTTTTAGGGATGAGGAATAAGATTTTGGTTCTTCTGCCATTTAGTTGAAAGCTTCTTTCCTTTTGCTGTAGGGGCGGACCTGTGTGTCCGCCCTGAAAACCGCAACTGAGCATGATCAAGTGCATCTATCCAGGCATACATCTATCTAGGCATACATCTATCTGGGCAGACACATAGGTCTGCCCCTACAATGAAAGGCGTACGTCCGTAACAACCTGTGGAAATCTGCGGTTTATGCCGATAACTTTAAACTATTACTTGTAGCTCGTAGCTTGTAACTGAAAACTCATTTCTCCAGGAGCTCCTTCAGGAAGGCATCCAGCTCTTCGTCCAGGCCTTTGAGGAGCTCCTCGTTGACCAGCAGGGTGTCGTCGTCCATCAGGAGCAACTCCTTGACCGTCTCCTTCTCCTCGTCCACCTGCACGAAGGAGTAGGGCTTGATGATGTTGACGCGCGCAAACTCGCCCGCACGGTTCATCTTGTCGAGCATCGAGGTGAGCAGGCGACCCGCCTCCTCGTCAAAGTCGTCGTCCGTGTACGACATCCACTCCTCGATAACGGCCTCGGCCAGCAGCTGGTCGTCGTCATCATAGATGATGAACTCGCCGGACGTCTGGTTGGGTTGCAGGTGGATGTCCGTGATATAGGTTTTCTCCTCCGCCTGGCTGAAGCGTTCCAGCGCTTTGCGGATGGTCTGTTCGATTTGCTTCGATGAAGATGAACTTAATTTCATGTTGTTAGGCGTTTTTTTGAATTGCAGTTCAAAGGTAGCTATTTTTGTTGGATTCGTGCAAGCATTTGGCCAAAAATCTTTCTCCCGGGCCGCATTTTTTTCGTTTCACCCTGTTCATTCAGCCGCAAGGGCAGCTTTTGCGGCCTATTCGTTCAGCCGCAAGGGCAGCTCTTGCAGCTTATTCATTCAGCCGCCGGGTCTGGATTTGCAGCCGTTGGAGGCCGTTGAGGCGTTGCTGCAGCTCCTGCTCGTAGAGGCTCATCATCAGCTGCTCGGTCGATTCAGGTTTCGCCAGCTGGATGGCGCGCGCTATCCAGCGGAGCGACTCCTCCAGCTGGTCCTGCATCTCGTAGCCCACGCTCAGGTTGTAGGCCGCAGCCTTTTTCCGCTTGGCGCTCTTCTGCTCAAACTCCTTCTGCCACAAGGCGATGGCCTGCGACCAATCGCCTTCGCGCACATACACCAGGGCGTCGCGGAGCCCCACGCTACTACCGCCATAGAGGTAGCGCTGGCCGTTCTTCCAATGGGGCAGCAGGCGACCTACGGGCAGCTCGCCGGCAAAGTCGGAGGCCTGGTTGCGCACCTCCACGTCGCTGGGCAGCTGACGCGCCACGTCACTCTCGCGGATGGCGCTCTCCTCCCAGAAGATGCTGTCGTTGCTGTGGAGTGTGGCCATGGCGCTGGCCCGTCCGGGCAGGTAGATGCGCGTCGTGGCATACACCTTGGCGTCGATGGTGCCATAGCTTACGTTCCATTCGGGCAGGTACGCTATCTTCCGTTGGCTCTTGACAATCAGGGCCTCCAGGGAGATGAGGAAGTCCACGTCCAGCTCCTGCGTCAGCCGCTCAATCTCCTCGCCCGTCAGGGGGCGGGCCGTGGGTTGTGCGTCGGCGGCGCGGAGCATCGAGTCGCAGATTATCACCTCGTCGAAGTAGTTAGCCTCGGCCAGGCGGTTGGACAGGGCCTCAGTTGCCCGTGCCCCGTCGCCCCAATAGCTCTTCTCCGACTCTTTCTCCTCGATGAGCAGCTGTTCGGGTGCAAGCACAGGCAGGTTATTCACCACACCCACGCGCTTCAGGCTCTCCGGGAAGCTCACCTCAGCCGGAATCATATAGTCAATCGTGAGCGGCTCGATGGTCTGACAGCCAGTCAGCCCACCTGCCACAACGATTGCTCCAAGTAGAAAACGTTTCATTCCTTAATCATTATTCATTAATTATTAAGCTACAAGCTACGAGCTACAGGTAATAGTTTTGAGTTATGAGTAGAAACCACAGATTTACGCAGATTATTACGGATGTACGCCTTTCATTGTAGGGGCAGACCTATGTGTCTGCCCGAATACATGCACTTCATCATGCTCCGTTGCGGTTGTCAGGGCGGACACACAGGTCCGCCCCTACAGGCGAGGTTCCTCAGTCCTAAAACTTACAGATTTCTCCCGTGACAGTTCTTGTACTTCTTGCCGCTGCCGCAGGGGCAGGGGTCGTTGCGGCCCACCTTCTGCTCGGCGCGGATCGGTTCGCGCTTGGGCTGCTCGCGCGTGTCGTGGGCGGCAGCTGCCTGCTGGTTGGGGTCGTTCAAATCGACTTTCTGCTCGCGGTACTTGCTCATGTCCTGACGTTGCTCGGGAGCCGCCTGGCGCAGCTGGATGCGTTGCTCGGGGGCTGACTGGCGCAAAGGTGTGCGTTGCTGAGCCGCAGCTGCCGGAGCGCCCGGAGCCGCAGGACCTTCGGCCGGAGCCTCGGGCACGGGTATCTGACCGCGCATCAGGATGGAGATGGTCTGATTGTTGATCTTCTCCACCATGGCATCAAACAGCTTGACCGACTCCAGCTTATAAATCAAGAGCGGGTCTTTCTGCTCGTAGCTGGCGTTCTGAACCGAGTGCTTCAGCTCGTCGAGCTCGCGCAGGTTCTCCTTCCAGGCCTCGTCGATGACGTGCAGCAGGATGCTCTTCTCGAAGGCCTTGACCACCTCCTTACATTCGCTCTCGTAGGCTGCCTTCAGGTTGCACGAGATGTTGTACATCCGCTTGCCGTCGGTAACGGGGATGAGGATGTTCTCATACATGTGGCCCGCCTTCTCGAAGACATCCTTGATGACGGGGTAGGCCACCTGAGCCATGCGCTCCGTCTTGCGCTTGAAGGCCACCATGGCGGCCTCGAAGGCGGCTTCGGCCAGCTTCTCGCGGTTGCCCTCGCGGAACTCCTCCTCCGTGAAGGGAGGTTCGATGGCCAGGCATTGGAGCAGGTCGAACTTGCAATCCTCGTAGGTCGGCGTCTCCAGGGCTGCCGAGGCACGGTCCCATATCATGTTCACGATGTCCATGCCGATACGCTCGCCCATCAGGGCGTGGCGGCGCTTGGTATAGACCACGGTACGCTGCTTGTTCATCACGTCGTCATACTCCAGCAGGCGCTTGCGGATGCCGAAGTTGTTCTCCTCCACCTTCTTCTGCGCGCGCTCAATCGACTTGGATATCATGCTGTGCTCAATCATCTCGCCCTCCTTGAAGCCCAGCTTGTCCATGACCGAAGCGATACGGTCGCTGGAGAAGAGGCGCATCAGGTTGTCTTCGAGTGAGACGAAGAAGACGGACGAACCCGGGTCGCCCTGACGGCCGGCACGACCGCGCAGCTGGCGATCGACACGACGGCTCTCATGGCGCTCCGTGCCGATGATGGCCAATCCGCCGGCCGCCTTCACCTCGGGGCTCAGCTTGATGTCGGTACCACGACCGGCCATGTTGGTGGCGATGGTCACGGTACTGCTCTGACCTGCCTGAGCCACGATGTCGGCCTCCTTCTGGTGCAGCTTGGCGTTCAGCACCTGGTGGGGTATCTTGTTGAATGTAAGCATCTTGGAGAGTAGTTCGGAGATTTCCACGCTCGTCGTACCCACCAGGGTGGGTCGGCCCTGCTCGCGCATGGCGATAATCTCGGCCAGCACGGCGTTGTACTTCTCGCGCTTCGTCTTATAGACGCGGTCGTTCATGTCGTTGCGGGCGATGGGGCGGTTGGTGGGGATGACCACCACGTCGAGCTTGTAGATGTCCCAGAACTCGCCGGCCTCGGTCTCGGCCGTACCCGTCATACCCGACAGCTTGTGGTACATGCGGAAGTAGTTCTGCAGGGTGATGGTGGCGAAGGTCTGCGTGGCAGCCTCCACCTTCACGCCCTCCTTAGCCTCGATGGCCTGGTGCAGACCGTCGCTGTAGCGTCGGCCCTCCATGATGCGGCCCGTCTGCTCATCCACAATCTTCACCTGTCCCTCGGGGGTCACGATGTACTCCACGTCCTTCTCAAACATGGTGTAGGCCTTGAGCAGCTGGTTGATGGTATGTACGCGTTCGCTCTTGATGGCGTAGTTGGTCATCAGGGCATCCTTCTTCTCCAGGCGTTGCTCGTCGGTCAGCTCCTTCTCGTTCTCCAGCTCAGAGAGTTGGCTCGTGATGTCGGGCAGCACGAAGAAGGTGGGGTCGGCCGAGTTGCCGCTAATCAGGTCGATACCCTTGTCGGTCAGATCGACGCTGTTCAGCTTCTCGTCGATGACGAAATAGAGCGGGTCGGTCACCTCGTGCATGCGCTTGTTGTTCTGCTCCATGTAGATTTCCTCGGTCTTGAGCATACCCGCCTTGATGCCCTGTTCGCTCAGGAACTTGATGAGCGGCTTGTTCTTGGGCAGGCACTTGTGGCTGCGGTAGAGGGCCAGGAATCCCTCTTCCTGCTCTTTCTTGTCGTCGGAGGCAATCAGGCGCTTGGCGTCGGCCAGGTACTGGGTGGCCAGCTTCTTCTGGGCCTCCACGAGGCGCTCCACGAGCGGACGGAGCTGCTCAAACAGCTGGTCGTCGCCCTTGGGCACGGGGCCGGAGATGATAAGCGGCGTACGGGCGTCGTCAATCAGGACGGAATCGACCTCATCGACGATGGCGTAGTTGTGCTGGCGTTGCACGAGGTCCTTCGGGCTGATGGCCATGTTGTCGCGCAGGTAGTCGAAGCCGAACTCGTTGTTCGTACCGAAGGTGATGTCGGCCAGGTAGGCCTTGCGGCGGGCGTCGCTATTGGGCTGATACTTGTCGATACAATCCACGCTCAAGCCGTGGAACATGTAGAGCGGACCCATCCACTCCGAGTCACGCTTGGAGAGGTAGTCGTTGACGGTAACGACATGTACGCCGTTGCCTGTCAGGGCGTTGAGGAAGACGGGGAGGGTAGCCACCAGGGTCTTACCTTCACCCGTGGCCATCTCGGCTATCTTGCCCTTGTGGAGCACCACGCCACCAAAGAGCTGCACGTCGTAGTGCACCATGTTCCAGGTGATTTCGTTACCTCCGGCCATCCAATGGTTCTTGTAGATGGCCTTGTCGCCCTCGATGCGCACGAAGTCCTTCGTGGTGGCCAGCTGGCGGTCGAAGTCGGTTGCGGTCACGGTAATCTCCTCGTTCTCAGCGAATCGGCGGGCCGTATCTTTCACGATGGCAAAGGCCACGGGCAGCACCTCGTCGAGCGCCTTCTCGTAGATTTCGAGAATCTCCTTCTCCAGCTTGTCGATTTGGTTGAAGAGCGCTTCGCGTTGTTCCAGCTCGGTAGCTTCCACTTGCGCCCTCAGCTCCTCCACCTTGGCGCGCTCGGCGGCGGCCGACTGGTGGATGTACTGCTTCAGCTCCTCGGTCTTGGCGCGCAGGGCGTCGTTGTCGAGCTGCTGAATCTCCGGATAGGCTTTTTTCACCTTCTCAACCCACGGCTGGATTTCCTTCATGTCGCGGGTCGATTTATTGCCAAATATGGCACTTAAAAAGTTGTTGAATCCCATATAGTTGTTTCTTTTTTGTTGCTTAATGAATGAACTAATATATTTCTTAACAAATGGATGAAGTATAATGTTTGTTTAGATAGGGTGGGTTGTTGGCTCACAGGTCGAGTGGCGGCAACTGGCTGGCGTTCGGGGCCCGGATGCGCATCGCACGGCTCAGGGTGGGGGCGATACGTTGGGCCGAGACAGGCTCCGTGATGCGCTGCCCCTTGATGCCGCTACCCAGCAGGATGAGCGGGGTGGGCAGGTAGGCGTTGCGCGTGATGCGTTGCTGCACCTTGCTGTTTTGCGAGGCGTTCACCCAACCCGGCAGGAGGGTGATGGTGAGGTTGCCCGACCGTTTGCGATGGTAGGCGTTGCTCAGCTTCTCCTGCTGCGGCGACCAGGTGCCGAGCAGCATACGGTGGCCGGCATAGACGCGATCCACGCCGCTGAACTGCACCAGGAAGGCTTCGGCCTTCGACTCTATGTCGTTGAGGTCGAGCTGCTTATTCTCGATGAGCTTCTCGTTCAGGTAAATCTGGTTGTTGTAATAGGCCTCCACGTATTGTCCCTCGCCATAGGTGGCCATGAGGTACATGTTGAGCAGGGTGGCACAACGTTCGATGTGGAACTCCCCGCCCGGGGTGCGGTAGAGGGCGGCATCGGGTGTCTCGGCATCCGAGTAGCCCGTGGAGTTGATACAGATGAGGGCGTTTGCAAGTCCCACCTTCTTCTCTATCAGCTCGATGAGCTGGGCGATGCTGTTGTCCAGCCGCACGTAGGTGTCTTGCATCTCCATGGCCCCTTCGGAGGCGGAGAGGTGGTTGTAGTTGCCGGCGTAGAAGGTGAGGGCCAGCAGGTCGGGAATCTCATCCTGGCCGATGGTGCTCTTGGCGAGGAGTGTCTCCACGAGCAGGTTCACCTCGTCGTTGGCGTAGGGGCTCGTGATGAGCCGGCGGAACTTGTTGTCGCGCTCGGCGTCAAACTTGTAGCGGAAGGCGTTGTCGCGCCATTCGGGCAGGTAGCGGTAGCTCTCCACGGGGTAGGAGGGGGTCCACACCAGCTCCTTGATGCGCTTATCCACGGCGTGCCGCTCGTTGTATTGGCTCAGCCACCAGGGTATATCGGCATAATAGGTTGTGCTGCACCACTTTCCGCTCTTCTCGTTGATCCAGAAGGCGCCGTTGGCGGCATGTCCTGCGCTCAGTATGGCGGCATCCCGGAAGGGGGCGATGCTATAGACGAGGGCCTTGTTGCGTGTGGCGATGCGTAGCTCGTCGGCTACGGTCGTGACCAGCAGGGCGTTGGCCGAGCTGCTCTCGTCGGTATAGTTGCCCATGAAGGCGGCGTCATCCACGCAGTTGATGGGGCGGAGCGTCTTCGTGTCCATCCAGTTTTCGGCCACGATGCCGTGTTGCGACGGCACGGCCCCTGTCTGGAGTGTGGCCATGGCCGAGGCGCGGTCGGGGGCGGCAAAGGGCATTTCGGCATACGAATAGACCTTCCCCTCGCGCATCAGTCGCTTGAAGCCCCTCTCGCCGTAGAGCGGCGCGAAGTACTCCATGTAGTCCGTGCGGAGCTGGTCGATGGTCAAGGTCACGACAAGGCGTGGCGTGGAGGGCAACGTCTGTGCGTTGAGTCCTCCCGCGGCGATGGCGATGATCGAGGCCAGTATGTCTTTTCTAATTGTTCTCATCTCAGTTGTTGCTCTACGCTGTTTTGTTCTGTTTGTCAGGACAGGGCTTGAGCCACCCTTGCCAGCTCAGCCAAAGGTTGGCTAAAGCACGTATCCACAAACAAAGTGCCAAATATACGGCAGTTAGGGGAATTATCTGAATTTTCAGGAAGTAAACAATGATAAATAATGTTAAACTACATAGATTAGCCATCTGATAGCGGCTCAGCAGCCCTTTGCGCATCCTCCGCAGGGCGCATGGCAGGCAGAGGAGATGGAGCGGATGGAGGGCCAGGAGCATCCAGTTACTATCCACGCAGGGGTGTTGCGAGAAGAGGGCCAGGAAGGCGAGGATGCAGCCGGCGATACCTGCCGAAGCGAGCAGGAGGAGGTCCAGCAGCCAGAGCGTCTGCCTCCGGCGGAAGGTACCTGCCAGGGTCAACGCCACGACGACCAGGAGCAGGAGGCCTGAGGCAACTGCTGGCGTTACGAGGTCGGCCAGCTGAGTACCTTGGGCGGTTGCAGAAGGTTTCTGCTGCCCCTCAGCCGAATGTATCTCGGGCAGGTCGTTCCAACGTAGCTCCTGGTTGACCAGCGGTCGGCTGTTGCCGTCGGGGCTGATGATGGTGGCTCGGCGCAGGTCGTCGCGCAGGCAGAAGGGCACGAACTCCATCTCGCGTCGGGTGAT
>JBJEKS010000229.1:0-1974 GCA_051878755.1 Bacteroides sp.
GCATCGGCCACTATGCCGGCCTACGTCGCATCAGCGTTGAGGGAGCCACTGGTCTCTACGATACCAATTACGAGAACAAAGTGGCTGCTGCCCTGGAGGCTCTGCGAACCGACGACTTCGTCTATCTGCACATCGAGGCGAGTGATGAGGCTGGTCACGAAGGTAACATTGACCTGAAGATACGCACGATTGAGAACCTTGACAGTCGTGCTGTGGGGCCTATCTACGAGGCGGTCAGGCAGTGGGATGAGCCTGTGGCTATAGCAGTCCTGCCTGATCATCCTACGCCTTGCGCCCTCCGTACCCACACGGCAGAGCCTATTCCGTTTTTGATTTGGCATCCGGGTATCACCCCTGACGAGGTGCAGACCTTTGATGAGATGGCGGCCTGCAGCGGATCTTTTGGTCTCCTCAAGGAAGATCAGTTTATTGAAGCCTTTATGAACTCAAACGAATAATCAACAAGTTATGAAATATTATAGCACTTCCCTTCAAGCCCCAGAGGCCACCCTCGAAGAGGCTGTGGTCAAAGGTCTGGCAGCCGACAAGGGGCTTTTCATGCCCCGCTCCATCAAACCGCTTCCCTCTTCGTTCTACGATGAGATTGCCTCGCTCTCTTTCCAAGAGATGGCTTACCGTGTGGCCGATGCCTTCTTCGGCGAAGACGTACCTGCGGATACGCTTCGTCAGATTGTGTATGACACGCTCAGTTTCGACGTTCCCCTTGTGCCCGTTAGTCCGGGTATCTATTCGCTGGAGCTCTTCCATGGTCCTACACTGGCCTTCAAGGATGTAGGTGGCCGCTTCATGGCTCGTTTGCTGGGCTACTTCATCCGCAAGGAGGGAAAGCGGCAGGTCAATGTGCTCGTGGCCACATCGGGTGATACAGGTAGCGCTGTAGCCAACGGCTTCCTTGGCGTGGAGGGCATTCACGTTTATGTGCTCTATCCGAAGGGGAAAGTGAGTGAGATACAGGAGAAGCAGTTCACGACGTTGGGATGCAACATCACTGCGCTTGAGGTGGATGGTACATTTGACGATTGCCAGGCGCTGGTCAAGTCTGCCTTCATGGATGCAGAGCTTAATGCGCACATGCAGCTTACCAGTGCCAATTCCATCAACGTGGCCCGATTCTTGCCACAGGCTTTTTATTACTTCTACGCCTATGCGCAGCTTCAGCGCCTGCAGCCGGGCGTGAAGCCCGTGGTTTGCGTGCCTAGCGGCAACTTCGGCAACATCACTGCTGGCCTTTTCGGTAAGCGCATGGGACTTCCCATCAGCCGTTTCATTGCTGCTAACAATCGCAACGATATCTTCTACCAATATCTACAAACTGGTGAATACAATCCGCGTCCCAGTGTGGCCACCATCGCCAACGCCATGGACGTCGGTAACCCCAGTAATTTCGCTCGTGTGCTTGATCTTTATGGTCACAGTCATTCTGCCATCGCTGCAGAGGTGAGCGGTGCCACCTATACCGATGAACAGATAGCTGAAACCATGCGTGCCACGTGGCAGACGCACCGCTACCTGCTTGATCCCCATGGGGCTTGCGGTTATCGTGCCCTTGCAGAAGGGCTGCGCCTGGGAGAGGTGGGCATCTTCCTCGAAACGGCCCATCCGGCCAAGTTCAAGGATACGGTGGAACAGATTATTGGCAGTGAGGTAGAGGTTCCTGAGAAGTTGCAGGCCTTCATGCGCGGAACCAAGCAGAGTATTCCCATGAGTAAGGAGTTCACCCACTTCAAGGCCTTCTTGATGAGTGAGTGATAAAAAAAACAGGGGGCGGATTTTCCGCCCCCTGTTT
The DNA here is from genome assembly GCA_051878755.1 of Bacteroides sp. GTDB lineage: Bacteria > Bacteroidota > Bacteroidia > Bacteroidales > Bacteroidaceae > Bacteroides. The sequence goes on from JBJEKS010000229.1 coordinate 1,808, forward strand.
TTTTATCAGCTCGCTGAGTGTATGGATTTATACAATACCCTGAGCCATCATGGCCTTGGCCACCTTCATGAAGCCGGCGATATTGGCACCCTTCACGTAGTTCACGTAGCCATCGGGTTCTGTACCATATTTCACGCAGTTCTCATGGATGTTTTCCATGATGTAGT
>JBJEKS010000230.1:0-1960 GCA_051878755.1 Bacteroides sp.
ATTGAACATGCCATCACCAAAGGATACCTGGCCGAAGAGATTGTTTTTCCCTCCGATGCCTTTGAACCAAAGTTTCAAGAAATGCTCCAGCACGACAAGCAGATACTGGAAAAGCTGAATAAAGAGTGGCAAAAGCAGCATGACGACCCCAAGTATAACCTCTTTATCTCCCGTCTGCCCGAGTTCTTTGACCCGAATGCCAACCCCACGGGCAAGCTCGTCATCTTCTCGGAGAGCGTCGATACCCTCAACTACCTCTTCAAACGGCTGACCCAAGATGAAGGGCGCAGCGATGTACTGCTCGTCACAGCTGCCAACCGCCGCCAGAATGAGACGCTCGTCAAGGAGAACTTTGATGCCAAATACGCCGTGCAAGATACGCGTTACAACATCATCCTCACCTCCGACGTATTGGCCGAAGGTGTCAATCTGCACCGCTCCAACGTCATCGTCAATTACGACTCGCCCTGGAATGCCACCCGTCTGATACAGCGCATCGGTCGTGTAAACCGTATCGGTTCGGTAGCTCCACACATCTACAACTACATGTTCTACCCCTCCAAGCAAGGCGACGATGAGATACAGCTCTACCGCAATGCCCTCGTCAAGCTGCAGGGCTTTCACTCCGCCTTTGGCGAGGATGCCAAAATCTACTCGCGTGAGGAGATTGTACATGAGTTTCAGCTGTTTGACAGCAACGTAAAGGACAGCATCGACAAGAAGATAGCTCTCCTGCGCGAGGTGCGCGAGCTCTACAACAGCAACCGCCAGCTCTATCACAAAATCAAGTCGCTCCCCATGAAGAGCCGTGTCATCCGCGAGACAGGCAAGCACGTGGGACAATCCATCGTCTTTGTCTCCTCCACGGTGAAGACCGAATTCTACCACGTGAAGGGTAATAAGGCTGAGGCCATCGACTTCATCGAGGCGATGAACTACCTCAAGGCCAAGCCCGAGGAAAGAGGTGTGCCCCTTGCCGCAGACTCGCCTCACTATCAGCACGTCAACTGCGCCTTGCAGCAATATACCTCCGAGTATGTAGAGGCTGCTGATACAAGTAGTGTACAGAGCAAAGAGCTGGACAAGAGCGATAAAGAAGCACTCAAATTCCTGCGCACAATCAAGCAAATCACTACCGACCACGTGCTTCAGGCCGACTGCAGCGTATTGATGGATTACGTCACCGAAGGCATCTACAACCAGCTCGTCCCTGCCATCAATAAGAAGTCACGCCAATACAAGGGCGACAAGGTCAAGATGAAGCAGGACGAATACCGTCTGCAAGTATTTATTAGCCAGCTGATACAGGAATACCAGACTCAGAGCAAGGAGCAACGCCACGAGGCACAGGACATCTCCGACCCCCAAATCATTATTTCAGAAACCTTTCAATAACAGCATATCATGAATACCCCGTTTACCCCCGATAGACTGAGAACCCTCTTCCAAAACCAGTTTAACCCCACCGAATGGCTCACCTGCCTGCAGCAGCTCTTCCTGGCCGATGAACTACGCGTCAATCCCGAACCCCTCGACACCGCCGAGGACCAAGGCTATTACTGGGGAGCCATAAACACCCCCGACCACTATCATATCGGTCTGTTCCACTACGTCATCACCCGTGGCTCTGTGGTCAACCGCCGTGTAGGCCTGCGCAAACTGGTGGAGCAGTTCACCAACAAGCGTTGGGGTGACTTCGATGCCGCCTTGGTAGTGTTCAGCAGTAGGGACCATTGGCGCCTATCGCTGATATGCGACATCGATGGTGAAGCCACTTCGCCCAAACGCTTCACCTACGTCTTCGGTAGCCGCGACCTGCTCTACCGTACCCCTATCGAACGCTTCACGAAGCTGCAGAAGGAGGGCATCACCTTCGCCAAGATGCGTGAGGCCTTCTCCGTAGAGGCCCTCTCCGATGAGTTCTTTGAGCGGTATCGCGAGCAGTATGCCGACTTCGTGC
>JBJEKS010000231.1:0-10829 GCA_051878755.1 Bacteroides sp.
CGAGCCAGGGCTGCAAAAATAGCCATGATAACAGGGGTCAGTACAATCACAAAGAAGGGGTTCACTGCCTGCCAAATCTCAGGAGCTACAGCTGATGAATCGATGAAGTCACGAGCAAAATAAGATAATGAAACGCCATTCTGATGGAAGGAGAACCAGAAGAACACCACAACGGCTAACACTGCAAAGAGGGCCATCATGCGTTGCTTGATTTCGCGAGCCATAGCCGCCTTCTCCTCAGCCGTATAATCCACACCCGTCACAGCCTCTTTCTTAGCCGGCGTGGGGAAGATGCGCTGCGAAGCGAAGAAGATGATGAGCGAAATCATCATGGCTGCTACAGAAGCCAGGAATGAGTAGTGAACACCTTCGTTGAATATCTGCAGGTAGTTTTGGCATGACGCAGCCATTTCGGTGACATTGCCACCAACAGCAGTCATCAACGTATTGAGGTTGGCCATGGCCTGATCACTCATGCCAGCAGCATCGTCAAGATATTGATGACAGAGTTCGGGAAGCTGTGCGTTATAAACCATATTGTGTGCCTTGAGCCACCACTCACGCAGCAGGGGAGCCACAAAGGGAGCAACCAAGCCACCCACATTGATAAAGACATAGAAAATCTGGAAACCAGAATCACGTTTGCTTTTGGCAATACGCAGTGCTTCAGGACCTTTTTTAGCTGCTTCAGCCTCGAAGTTGTCGTACATCTGACCAACAATGGCTTGCAGATTACCCTTAAAGAGACCATTTCCGAAAGCAATAAGGAAGAGTGCAAAGCAGGTCAACGGCAACAGCCACACCTTGTTATCAGGAGTGGCCAGGATAGGAATGGAGAGGAGCACATAGCCCAGGGCCATGATGATAAGGCCCTTCTTAATAGTGCCCTTGTAATTCTGCGTGCGATCGGCAATAATACCGCCTACCAGGGCCAGAAGATAGATGCCCGCATAAAAGAAACCATAGATTGTTCCAGCCGTTGTTTCAGCCAAACCGAACTTGGAGCTGAGAAAGAGCACGAGCACCGCGTTCATGATGTAATAGCCGAAGCGTTCGCCCATGTTACTCAGTGCAGCCGAGAGCAGCCCTTTGGGATGATTTTTAAACATAAATGCTACTGTTTTAATAAGTTAGTAATTGATAGTTTGAAAATTCGTTTATAGGTTCTCATTTTTCGCGCAAATATACTCTTTTTTAATGAGATTTCTCTCTTTCGCACCGAGAAACGTTGTTTTTTATAAAATATTCAAGATTTCAGCTCCACGCAAGAGGCTCAGAAGAGGGGGCACACCGTGGCTTGCGACTCGCGCACCAGGTCCTCAGGGGCCAGCTTAATCTGCAATCCACGCTGACCGGCACTGACGTAGATGTAGGGGAAGTCCATGCACGTGGAGTGAATATAGGTGGGAAAATGCTTCTTCATGCCGATGGGCGAGCAGCCACCACGGATATAGCCCGTCAGCGGCAGCAGCTCCTTCATGGGGATGAGGTCGCACTTCTTGTTGCCCGAGGCCTTGGCTGCCACCTTCAGGTCCACCTCGTGCTCACCGGGGATGACGCAGACAAAATAGCCGCTCTTGTCGCCATGGAGCACCAAGGTCTTGAACACACACTCGATATCCTCGCCCAAGCTCGCTGCCACATGCACCGCACTCAGGTCGTTTTCATCCACCTCGTAGGGAATCAGTTCATACTTCACTTTGGCCTTGTCCATCAACCGGGCCACATTGGTCTTATTTATCTTCATATCAATATCAAAACATAATCACTAAACACTAATCACTAAACACTAACCACTAATCACTAACCACTTGCCGAAGGTATTTCGCCGTATAGCCTTTGCCTTGTGCAGCGACCTCTTCGGGGGTGCCCGTAGCCACCACGGTTCCCCCACCCTTGCCCCCTTCGGGACCCATGTCGATGATATAGTCAGCCATCTTGATGACGTCCAGGTTATGCTCAATCACGATGACGGTGTTCCCCTTGTTCACCAGGCGGTCGATGACCCCCATCAGCACGCGGATGTCCTCAAAGTGGAGGCCAGTGGTGGGCTCATCGAGGATATAGAGGGTCTTGCCCGTGTCGCGTTTGGCCAGTTCGGTGGCCAGTTTCACGCGCTGGCTCTCGCCGCCACTCAGCGTGGTGCTGCTCTGACCGAGCTTGATGTAGCCCAGGCCCACGTCTTGCAGCACCTTGATTTTATTGAGTATCTGCGGCACGTTCTCGAAGAACTCCACGGCGCGGTTGATGGTCATGTCGAGCACATCGGCAATCGACTTTCCCTTGTAGCGCACCTCCAGCGTCTCGCGGTTGTAGCGCTTGCCGTGGCACACCTCGCAGGGCACATAGACATCGGGCAGGAAGTTCATCTCAATCACCTTGTAGCCGTTGCCCTGGCACGCCTCGCAGCGGCCACCACCCACATTGAACGAGAAGCGACCGGGCTTATAGCCACGCACCTTCGCCTCGGGCAGGCCCACGAAGAGGTTGCGTATGTCGCTGAATACACCCGTGTAAGTGGCTGGATTGGAGCGCGGTGTACGCCCCAGAGGCGACTGGTCCACGTTGACCACCTTATCTACATACTCCAGTCCCTCGATGCTGTCGTAGGGCAAGGGGTCCTGGAGCGAACGGTAGAAGCGCTGCGAGAGGATGGGTTGCAGGGTCTCGTTGATGAGCGTAGATTTGCCACTGCCCGACACTCCCGTCACGCAGATGAGCATCCCCAGCGGAAACTCCACATCCACGTTCTTGAGGTTGTTGCCTTTGGCTCCGTGGATGATCAGCCGGTGGCCGTTGCCCTTACGCCGCTGGGCAGGGAGCTCGATGGAGCGCTCGCCGTTGAGGTACTGCGAGGTGAGCGTATGCTGCTGCAACATCTCGCGCGGGGTACCCTGGAAGACCACCTCGCCTCCCAGTCGTCCAGCCTTGGGACCCATATCGACCACGTAGTCGGCTGCCAGCATCATGTCCTGGTCGTGCTCCACCACGATGACGGTATTGCCGATGTCGCGCAGCTCCTTGAGCGAACGAATCAAGCGGTCGTTGTCGCGCTGATGAAGTCCGATGCTCGGCTCGTCGAGGATGTAGAGCACGTTGACCAGCTGCGAACCAATCTGCGTAGCCAGCCTGATACGCTGGCTCTCTCCGCCCGAGAGGCTCATCGAGGTGCGGTTGAGCGAGAGGTAATCCAGCCCCACGTCGAGGAGGAACTTCAGTCGCGTACGGATCTCCTTCAGAATCTCCGCCGCAATCTGCAGCTGCTTGCCATCGAGGTGCTGCTCCACCTGCTGCATCCAGTCGTATAGCTCACTGATATCCATCGAGGCCAGGTCGGCAATGTTCTTATCCAGGATGCGATACGACAGGGCCTCGCGGTTGAGCCTCCGTCCGCCGCACTCGGGACAGGTGGCCGTACAGGCAAACTGCTCGGCCCATTTCTGCGCCGTGGCCGAGGCCTCCTTCTCCTGCAGCAGGGTGATGTACTTCACTACACCGTCGAAGGTGGTGAAGTAGTCGCTCGACGTGCCGATGAGCTGGCTCTTTATCTTGATGCGCTCTTCGCTGCCGTAGAGGATATCGTCGATGGCCTCGTCGGGCAATTCGCTCACGGGGGTACGCAACGTGGCATCATACTTCTCCAACAGGGCACTTATCTCCCAGAATATCATGCTGTTCTTTCCCTTCCCCAGGGGTACGATGGCCCCCTCCTGAATGGAGAGCGTACGGTCGGGAATCACCTTGTCGATATCGATGGTGTTGACCACGCCCAGGCCCTTACACTTGGAGCAGGCTCCCTGTGGGGAGTTGAACGAGAAATTGTTGGGTGCCGGCTCGCGGTACGAGAGGCCTGTCACGGGGCACATCAGCCGCTTGCTGTAGTGGCGCAGCTCAGCGCTCTCCATGTCGAGCACCATCAGCAATCCATCTCCCTGTCGCATGGCCGTGGCCACACTGTTCTTCAGCCGTGCATCATCCTTGTCCTGCACCTTCAGTTTGTCGATGACCACCTCCACATCGTGCGTGCGGTAGCGGTCGAGCTTCATGCCTGGCAAGGCCTCGCGCACCTCGCCATCCACTCGCACATAGAGGTATCCCTTCTTACGCACCTGCTCGAAGAGCTCCTTGTAGTGACCCTTTCGGCCACGCACCAGAGGGGCCAGCAGGTAAATCTTTCGCCCTGCATAATCGTTGAGGATAAGGTCAAGAATCTGCTCCTCTGTATATTTCACCATCCGCTCGCCCGAGAGGTAGGAGTAGGCATCGCCAGCGCGGGCAAAGAGCAGACGCAGAAAGTCATAGACCTCGGTAGTGGTACCCACGGTAGAGCGCGGGTTCTTATTGGTGGTCTTCTGCTCGATGGAGATGACGGGACTCAGGCCATTAATCTCGTCCACATCGGGCCGCTCCAGGTTACCCAGGAAGTTGCGCGCATAGGCCGAGAAGGTCTCGATGTAACGCCGTTGTCCCTCGGCATAGAGCGTATCAAAGGCCAGCGACGACTTGCCGCTGCCACTCAGCCCCGTAATCACCGTAAGGCTATGGCGCGGAATCGTGACATCCACATTCTTCAAATTATGCACCCGGGCACCATATACTGAAATCTGTTCTGTTTCGTCCATCAGTTAAACTAAAAACTAAAAACTAAAAGTTATCACCTAATCACTAATCACTAAAAACCTAATCCCTCATCCCTAATCCCTCATCCCTATATAAATAAGGTACAAAATCCGCCTTAAAGCACAGTTGCCAGGGGCTTCATTAGAAACCTCACTGCAAAAATAGCGGTTTCTTGGGGAATATCGAATGAAAAAGTGGAATTTTTACTATCTTTGCCCGCGCAAAGGCTTTTTTAGCCTGTGCAAAGCAGAAATTTAACATCAGAATAGCATGAAACGAATCAACCGCATAGCTTGTATGTTGCTCCTGGCCCTGCTCCCCGCAGGCTACGGTCTGGCGCAGCAGTCGGACAACAGTTTTCTCCACACCATCGAAAAGGGTCAAAGCCTCTACTCCATCGCCAGCATGTATGGCGTGACGGTACAGGATATCGTACAGCTCAACCCTGGCAGCGACCAGAAGATAGTGGCCGGACGTACCCTCCGTATTCCCCGCAAAGCCACTGGCCAGACGCAGGGAGGCGAGACCTTCCACACCATCGCTGCGGGAGAGACCCTCTACCGGCTCACCGTGAAGTATGGCGTCACGGCACAGCAGATATGTGCGGCCAATCCAGGCCTCAGCGCCAGCAGCTTCCGCATCGGGCAGGTGATTCGCATTCCCGCCACCGAGGAGGCATCGGCTGTCTCCACGGGGCAGAACGCAGGGACAGTTGCCGCAGGGCAAGCCACCGGAGCTACTGCCACCGGACAAGCCGCTGCAACCAACCAGGGCATTTCGGGCACACCATCTCAAAAGCAACAAACCGGCAAGCAGGGTGTGGAGTCGCGCTGCCGGGAGATGCACCGCGTCAAGAAGAAAGAGACCGTCTTCAGCATCAGTCGTCAGTATGGCGTCACCGAGGCACAGCTCATCGAGGCCAACCCCGAGCTGAAGGGCGGTGCCAAGCTGAAAAAGGGAAGTCTGCTCTGCATCCCCTACACCACCACGGCACCAGCTTCGCGCCCCACTGAAGCACCTACCGACAACCAGCTGTTCAGCCAGAATGCCAAACCCGACAAGCAATACAAGGTCATCAAAGCTGCGCTGATTCTCCCCTTCCTAGACGTGCCTCAGACGGAGAGCTCGCGCATGGTGGAGTACTACGAGGGGTTCCTCATGGCTGTAGATAGCCTGAAGCGACAGGGTGTGAACATCGACCTCTACACCTACAACTCGGGTGATGAGAAGAGTTCCTTGCAGTCGCTGCTCACGCGCGAGGAGCTGAAGAAGATGGACATCATCTTCGGCCCACGCCACCAAGAGCATATTGCCCCCCTGGCCAACTTCTGCAAGAAGCACGACATACGCCTCGTCATCCCCTTCACCTCGAAGGATAATGCCGTCTTCTCCAACCCCATGATTTATCAAATCAATACCCCGCAGTCCTACCTCTACTCCGAGGTCTATGACCACTTCGTGCGTCAGTTCTCGCAAATGAATATCGTCTTCATCGATACCAAGGAGGGCAGCAAAGAGAAGGCCGAATTCATCAAGGGACTGAAGGACGAGCTCTCCGCCAAAGGCATCTCCACCCGCAGCGTGAGCGATGAGGCAACCTCTGAACAGCTCAAGCAATACCTGAGCAGCGAACGCGAGACCCTCTTCGTACCCACCTCAGGCAGCAACCTCACCCTCATCAAGATTCTGCCTCAGTTGGTGCTGACAGTGCGCGAGAACCCCGAACTGCGCATCCACCTCTTCGGCTACCCCGAGTGGCAGACCTTCACCAAGGACCACCTGGATGCGTTCTTCGAGCTGGACACCTACTTCTACTCCTCGTTCTACACCAACAACCTGTTGCCAGCCGCCATACAGTTCACCTCGGCCTATCGCCGCTGGTACTCCAAGGAGATGGATGACCGCTACCCCAAGTACGGTATGCTGGGATTCGACACGGGCTATTTCTTCCTCAAAGGTATGTCACGCTACGGCAACCGATTCGAGACGCAGATGAACCAACTGGGGCTGATACCCATACAAACCGGTTTCAAGTTCACCCGCGTCAACAACTGGGGAGGATTCATCAACCGCAAGGTATTCTTTGTCCACTTTACCCGCGACTACGAACTCATCAAGCTCGACTTTGACTGAGAACCCGACTTTGACTAATAAAGGAAACAACGACATGATAACACCCAATAACATCCTGAAAGAGCAAAAGCCTATCCGCATCCTCTTGCTCTCCCTGCTGCTCCTGCTGCCCTGTGCAGCCACGCTCACCCGGGCCCAGGTAGGCGAACAGCGCCACAACCTGGCCATCGGCATCAACGGCGGCATGAACCTCTCGTCTGTCAGCCTCACCCCCACGGTGAAGCAGGCACAGCTCGGAGGCATCAATGGTGGCTTCACGGCACGCTACATCTCTGAAAAACTCTTCAAGATGATTTGCGGCCTTCAGGTAGAGCTCAACTACGCCCAACGCGGATGGGACGAGTCATACATCGACTACCCCGAGCTGAGCTATACCCGCACGATGAACTACCTGGAGGTACCCTTCCTGGCCCACCTGGCCTTCGGACGCGAACGGGGCATGCAGTTCTTTATCCATGCCGGTCCGCAGATAGGCTTCCTGCTGAGCGACAGCGAGAAGATGGATGGCGACTGGGAGGGAGCCTTGGCCGATGGAGCCAACCTCGTCACCGAACAGCATGGCAAGGCCATCGACAACAAGTTCGACTACGGCATTGCCGCAGGCCTGGGTGTAGAGCTGCGTACCAAGGTGGGTAACTTCCTTCTGGAGGGGCGCTACTACTACGGCCTCTCCGACTTCTACAACAGCACGAAGAAGGACTACTTTGCCCGCTCAGCACACAACGTCATCACCGTCAAACTGGCTTATCTGTTTGACTTGAGCAGATAATCTACTTGAGCGAATAATCATCCCCTCTCAAAAACAATCACTCAGTCAGAAAGGTGGAAGCTGGAAGGCCTTCACCATTCACCAGATTGGCTTCGGTATAAGGTTGCCAAGCGTAACGCACCTTCACGGGGTGCTGCACTTCATCGCTCCACACCACGACACGATGGCCCTCTATCTGCACCTGAGCCTGATGCCAAAGGCCATCGCCTCCAGAGACCTCAAAGCCCAGCACGGGCTGGTTGTCTCTTCCATTCAGACCTTCCGCAAAATCAAAATCAATAGCTACCTTCTGACCACTTATCTCCATCGACCGGTAGAGAGGACCTGAAGGTACGCACGACCTGCCGTAGGTGCGGTTCAATGCCCAACGTGCCAGACGCTGACCTACGGGCTGCTTGTCGGTGGGATGTACATCAGTGGGGTCACCCACGTCGTGGGTCACGGCCATACCCGTATGGCGTGTCAACCCCAGGAGCCTGCGCTGACTCTCCCTGAACCAGGGCCACGAAGGTCGATTCAGGCTCGACAGTTGCACGTAGTAGAAAGGTAACTGAGGGTCATTCCAGTACGAACGCCAGGAGTTCAGCAGCAGTTGGAAGAGTCTGCCGTGTGTGTCCCAGTTGTGCGCATTGCTCTCACCCTGATACCAGATAACTCCATTGATGGGGAAGTGGCCCAGCAACCGTGCTGTGCTCTCAAAGAGGTAACAGGGTTCATAGGGATGGCGCTGCAGCCGGTTCGTTGCCTTGGCCACGTTTTGCGAAGCCCGTTCCCTCACCCACTCCTGAATGAAATCGTTACTGCGCCAATTCCTCAGAATGGCAGGAAACTCAAACTCCAGTGTCTTGCGGTCGATGAAGGCCTCCGTACCTGCACCTCCCACCGCCTGGCAGACCAATCCGATGGGTATTTGCAGCGAGTCGGCCAACATCTGGCCAAAATAGTACCCCACAGCGGAAAAACGCTTCGCCGTAGCCGGTGTACAGGGCTGCCAACCGCTGTGCTGGAAATAGTCCAGGCGATTGATGCTGTCGAGAGCAGCAGGCTCCCACTCCACTGCTTGGGTCTCCCATCGCGGCTTGAAGTCTAGCAAACGGATGAGCGGATGGGCAGCCGAGGGTACTACCTCCTTAGCCTGACGGTCTTGACAGAGCATGAAGGCCATGTTGGATTGACCGGAACAGAGCCACACCTCACCCGCCAACACATCGTCGAGGGTGATGCGTTTCACACCGTCCGTAAATTCCAGGATATAGGGGCCACCCGCATCCAGGGGTAGAAGTTCCACCTCCCATTGCCCGAGAGGCGAAGCTACCGCCACGTGCTGCGCTATACAGTTGCTTGCAGCCTTCTTAACCCGACGATGAGACTTTACTTGTTGCTGCATACGCGATACGGTGACCCTCACCTGAGCCCCGGCGTTGGCCGTGCCCTGAATGGTCAGTGGGCGGCCATGGGGTAGCACCATGTGGCTACTGTAGGCCTCAGGCAACCGAAGTCCACCGAAGTCGCCAGTGAGCACGCTCTTCACATAAGCTGCCATCATGCCCAGCCCCTCCTTCACGGGATGGATGTTGTCAGCAATCAGATGGGGGTAGGCATAGAGCAAGCTATGAAAGTCGATGAGCTCCACCCCCGAGTTTTTCGCCACTTGGCGGATAGCATCTTGAATCTCCCACTGCCAGTCGCGCGTACCCGACTCAAAGCGGTGATGATGAACCCCAAGGGGCGAAAGGAGCGCAATGTAAATACGACAGTCGGGACGAGCCACCCGGAAGGAGTCAATCAACGCCATGTAGTCGGGGATGAAATCGTCCCGGTAATTAGGCCAGTCGCGGGGGTCGGTGTCGTTCACACCCAGATGTATCACCACGATGTCCCCCTTGAAGGCAAGGGCCTTCTTAAACTCTTCGGTCTCGACATAGGGGCGGTGACCACGGCGAAGCAACGTGGCCCCTGAGAGGCCGAAGTTACCCACCTCGTACTGATTCCCCAACATCACCTGCAGCTGAGCGGGATAGGAGTCGGTTGCCGGGTTGGCGGTGCCATACCCGTAAGTAATAGAGTTACCCACACAGGCCACCCGGACCTGAGCATGAGCTGCCCAGGTTGCAACAACCACGAGCAGCCACAGGAAAAGTATACTTCGTTTCATAAACCATCCATTAGGATTCTTCGAAAATGCAATGAATGAAAAGAGTGATGTGCTCAGCGCTTCTCCACGGCATAGCGAATGCCATGAGCCGCCTCGCGCCCATCGGGAGTAGTCAGCGTAGCAGCAAACATCCACTTGACAAGGCGCACCTCAGGCGTATTAAACTGTCCCACGGGGAGCTTGAGCAGCAAGCTGTTCCACCCCTTCTGCAGGGTGACAGGTATCGGTTGACGTACGGCCAGGTTCTCATTGCCCAAGGGGAGTTCATTGTCATGCTCCATGGTTTGGTTGCTCCAATGGGGTGGCGCAACCTCCTGTCCGTTGAGCCAGATGCGACTGCCCCGGTAATCCCACGTACCCTGCACAGGGGGAAAATCCTTCTCTGAGCGACTGTAGTTTTGTGTCTCAGCCAGCAGCCCTACTTGTTGCTCCTCGTCGGAATAGATCCAGGTATAGGCATAGGCGGTGTGGTCTGGTTCGGGGTGTTCATAGAAACCGGGTACGAAGGTACCCCATACGTGGCGCAGGTAGATACCCGCACCCGTGGCCGTACGTACCCCATAGTCGCTGCCGTCGTAGCGGTAAGTGGCCTCAGCAAGGGTTTCGGGCAAGGGGAGCGACTCAGGTGGAAAGACGGCCGCAAGGTCACCCTTATTGGGGAAGGCATCGGTAATGGCCCACACCTGGTCCGACTGCTTCACGTAGCAGTAGTCGGCCGGGTCGGCATAATGGCTAAGCTGATGAATCATGCGACGCTCAAAATCGGCGAAGGCCAGGAAATCCCTGCTGCCACGCGGTGGCATCATCGTGCCCAGTCCGTCGAAGTAGGCATATCCCCCACCCCTCCAGGCCCTTTCGGCCAAGGCGAGCATCGTGGGATAGAGGTGGTTGTTGCGTATCATATCTCCCTCAGTGGGCGAAAGGCGGTCATGCCATAAGGCCAGAATAGCTCCAGCTATATCGTCCGTACCCTGAGGGGTGTTGTAGATGCGGCTCCCATAGAGAGCCACCAGGTCGGCAAAGGTATCAAAATGATTGAGGTAATGGAACTTGCTGTCGATGGCAGGAATACCCGGTTGGGCCTTACCCCGGTAGCTCCAGAGGTGGGTCATATCAATCTCGCCCACCTTGTAGCGCCATCCCGGGTTGTAG
>JBJEKS010000232.1:0-1931 GCA_051878755.1 Bacteroides sp.
CTGTGGTTCATTCCGAAAGCCACCTCCGATATGGTTGCCCTGCAATCATTCTGCGCTATCGTTCCCCATGTATGCCTGAAAGTGTAGGCACAATACCAGTCAGCCCTGTCCATTCCCATACTCTCGCAAATCTTCTTGATGCCGATGTTCACGTTTGCGGAGAAGCTGTCACTGTTGCTGAGCCTCGAATGGAAGTTGAAAAGCCACTCGTCGTTTTCATCTGAAGCATACTTCTTGAACAGCGGTTGTATAATCTCCGGCACACGCATCTCGAAGTAAGCACCGTCCGCCCTGCTGCGCATCGTCTTGGCACGTCGGTAATGGATTATGCCTCCGTGATAGTCCTCCTTCTTTAGGCTGTACAAATCAACCGTGTTGATGCCGCCGAGGCAAAGAACCATCATAGCCACGTCACGTCCAAGTTCAGGCAGAGGAGACTTCATCTTACTTTCCGGCAGGGGTGCGGCGAAGAACCTACGGCAGTCCTCCGCGCTTATGGCTCGTTTCTCAGGCCTGTCAGCTTGTGGTATCTTCACCTTTATCCACGGATTTGTCTTTATTCTGATCATCCCAACGTCATAGTCGTTTAGTTCTGCTATTGCAGCTCGGAACACCTGCCTTATACAAACAGGGTACATTTCTTTCGCCCTGTTCGTCTTTTCCATCGTCTTTATCCAGTTGCTCATGTTAGTGGACGTGAGCTGCGAAAACTTCACCTTTGTAGTTCCGAAGTACCGTTCCATGTGCTTGAGTGCCAGCTCATAGTTTCGTGCATTCCTTACCTGCCCGTTGTCAATCAGCCGGTCAATGTGCTTTCTCGCATATTCAGAGAAAGAAATGTCCTCATCGCCTTTTTGCAAATAGTCCACAATCATCCTGCAAGACCAGTCGCGAATGTCCACACGGTTCAGCTTGTCCATGTAGTCGAGAATAAGCGTCGTGCAGAATTTCATGACCACCGGGTCCATGATGTCCTTGCTCTTCGATAGTTCGCGTTTCGTAACCATCTTGTCAGTCTTGATATACAGAGTGGAACGCTTATGGTTCACTCTGATGAATACCGGGTAAAACCCGTCCTTTCGCGCCCACTGGACGCATGCCTTCATTGTTGCCATATTCTTTAATTTCTAAACTGTGTTCCAATAAATTCGATGACAGTTGCAGTGAATGGCTTCTAACTCGCTCAATTACATTCCGAATCACGTCCAAATCAATGGTTCCGGAAATCCAAATCTTTTCCAAATCTTTTCCGTTCATTCTGCTCGAAAAGTGTGTCGAAATGCACGAACCCCCATTTACGAAGTTAGGCGGAAGCCCCTTTGTTTTCGGGGCTTTCCGCCTAACTCTCTCTAAATCAGTGTCCAATTGTTATTCTTCTACCGATGCCTGCGCCGCTGCGAGGCGTGCGATGGGCACACGGAAGGGTGAGCAGCTGACATAGTTGAGGCCTACCTTGTGGCAGAACTTCACTGAACTGGGCTCGCCGCCGTGCTCGCCGCAAATGCCGCATTTGAGTTCGGGACGAACGGTGCGGCCCTTGTTGACGGCCATCTCTACGAGCTGACCCACGCCGTTCTGGTCGAGCACCTGGAAGGGGTCTACCTTCAAAATCTTCTTGTCGAGGTAAACGGGCAAGAAGCTGGCGATGTCGTCGCGAGAATAACCGAAGGTCATCTGCGTGAGGTCGTTTGTACCGAATGAGAAGTATTCTGCACGTGAGGCAATCTTGTCGGCTGTGAGGGCTGCACGCGGAATTTCAATCATCGTACCCACCTTGAAGGGGATTTCGAGACCTTCTTCCTTGAAGAGAGCAGCTGCTTCGTCGCGAATGACTTTCTCCTGAGCCTCAAATTCATAGAGGATACCGGTGAGGGGCACCATAATCTCGGGATGCGGGTCGAGGCCTTCACGCTTCAGGTCGATGGCGGCCG
>JBJEKS010000233.1:0-10742 GCA_051878755.1 Bacteroides sp.
TCCAACAAACTGACCAAGCAGGACAAGGTGGTCTATGAAGAGTTGCTCAGCGTACCTGAAAAAGAGAAGATGCGCAGCGGGATGAAGCAGCTGGTGAAGAAGCTGGCCGAAGCCTCAGCCATCCGTGCCGAACAGGCCGACACACTAGCCAAGGTACTCCAACGCGTCACCGACGGCAAGGTCATCGTCTGTGGCGACTTCAACGACATTCCCCTCTCCTACACCTACCGCACGATAGCCCGCTGCGGGCTGACCGATGCCTTTGCCCATGCCGGGCTTGGTGCTGGCATCAGCTACAACCAACATCACTTCTACTTCCGCATCGACCATATCCTGACAGGCAAGGCACTGGAAAGCTACCGCTGCTACGTGGACCGCTCCATCAAGGAGAGCGACCACTATCCGATACGGAGCTTCATCCGGTTTAGGGATTAGGGAATAGGGATTAGGTTATACTGATTTTTAAATTTAAATACCATATTAATATGTTGAAAAAGAGTCTATTTATTTTATCTGCAAGCTGTATGATGTACGCATGTACCTCTACCGGGGAACAGAATCCGTTCCTCAGCGAGTATCAAACACCGGAAGGGGTGCCTCCGTTTGACCAGATCAAGCTGGAGCACTACGAGCCGGCCTTCATGAAGGGTATCGAGGAACAGAATGCCCGTATCCAGGCGATTATCGACAATGCCGAGGCGCCGACGTTCGACAACGTCATCGTGGCCCTCGACGAAAGCTCGCCTATCCTGAGCCGCGTGAGCGGCGTGTTCTACAACCTGACCGAGGCAGAGACCACCGACGAGCTGACGGCCCTCTCCATCAAGATGGCCCCCATCATGTCGGAGCACGACGACAACATCTCCCTCAACAAGGAGCTGTTTGCCAAGGTGAAGGCCGTCTATGACCAACGCGAAAGCCTCAACCTGACGCGCGAGCAGGAGCGTCTGCTGGAGAAGACCTACAAGGGCTTTGTGCGCTCAGGTGCCAACCTCAACGATGAGCAACAGGCCCGCCTGCGCGAAATCAACAAGCAACTCTCTACGCTGGGCATCACCTTCAGCAACCACATCCTCAACGAGAACAACGCCTTCAAGCTCTATGTAGATAATGAGGCTGACCTCTCGGGTCTGCCCGCCGACTTCATCGCCAGCGCTGCCGCCGAGGCCAAGGCCAACGGACAGGAGGGCAAGTGGCTCTTCACGCTGCACAACGCCAGCCGCCTGCCCTTCCTGCAGTATGCCGACAACCGCGCCCTGCGCGAACAAATCTACAAGGCCTACATCAACCGAGGCAACAACAACGACGAGAACGACAACAAGCAGGTCATCTCGCAGATTGTCAGCCTCCGTCTGGAGAAGGCTAAACTGATGGGCTACGACTGCTACTCCAACTTCGTGCTCGACAACACCATGGCCAAGAACAAGGATGCCGTGATGGAGTTCCTCACCAACCTCTGGAGCTACACCCTGCCCAAGGCCAAAGCCGAGGCAGCCGACCTGCAGAAGCTGATGGACAAGGAGGGCAAGGGCGAGACGCTCGAAGCCTGGGACTGGTGGTACTACACCGAGAAGCTGCGCAAGGAGAAGTATGACCTGAAGGAAGAGGAAATCAAGCCCTACTTTAAAATAGAGAACGTGCGCGAGGGTGCCTTCACCTGCGCCAACAAGCTCTACGGCATCACGCTCACCAAGCGTACAGACATCCCCGTCTATCATCCCGACGTGGAGGCCTTTGAGGTCAAGGACAGCGACGGCTCACACCTGGGCATCTTCTATGTCGATTACTTCCCCCGTGCTGGCAAGCGCGGTGGCGCCTGGATGAACAACTACCGCGAGCAGCAGGCAGGCATCCGCCCCATCATCTGCAACGTATGCAGCTTCACCAAGCCCGTAGGCGACACCCCCTCCCTGCTGACGCTCGACGAGGTGGAGACCCTCTTCCACGAGTTTGGCCACGCCCTGCACGGCCTGCTCTCCAACTGCCAATACAAGGGCACAGCAGGCACCAACGTGGTACGCGACTTCGTAGAGCTCCCCTCGCAGATCAACGAGCACTGGGCCATGGAGCCTGAGGTGCTGAAGATGTACGCCAAGCACTACCAGACGGGCGAGACCATCCCCGATGCCCTGATTGAGAAGATGCTGGCACAGCGGACCTTCAACCAGGGCTTCATAACCACCGAGCTGCTGGCAGCTGCCATCCTCGACATGAACCTCCACAACCTGACCAGCACCGAGGGGCTGGACGTAGTGGCCTACGAGAGGGAGGCCATGGATAAGCTGGGCCTGTTCAGACAGATTGCCCCCCGCTACCGCACCACCTACTTCAACCACATCGTAGGCGGCTATGCAGCCGGCTACTACAGCTACTCTTGGGCCAACGTGCTCGACAACGATGCCTATGAGGCCTTCGTGGAGAACGGCATCTTCGACAAGGAGACAGGCATGAAGTTCCGCAACGAGGTGCTCTCCAAGGGCGACAGCGACGACCCGATGACGCTCTACAAGAACTTCCGAGGTGCTGAACCGAAATTAGAACCGATGTTAAAAAATCGTGGATTGAAGTAATATTGTGAAAAAAAAACTATATTTGCACCCTTGTATGCAGTGAAACAAATTAAAAAAAGTAATAATAAACAACTAATGTAACATGCAAAACAAAGGATTTGTAAAGGTTTTTGCGATATTACTGACCCTGGTGTGTCTGTTCTATCTCTCCTTCTCTTTTGTGACTCGCCACTACAACAGTAAGGCGAAGGCTATCGCAAACGGGAACGAAAAGGTAGAGAAGGACTACCTGGATTCGTTGTCCAATGAGAAGGTTTACTTCGGCAACTGGACACTGAAGGATTGTCGCGAAATGGAGATCAGTTTGGGTCTGGACCTGAAGGGTGGTATGAACGTCATCCTGGAAGTTTCTGTACCCGATGTAATCAAGGTGCTGGCCGACAACAAGACAGACGAGGCCTTCAACACGGCCCTGGCCAATGCAGCCAAACAGGCTACAACCAGCCAGGACGATGTCATCACGCTGTTTGTCAGAGAGTACAAGAAGTTAGCCCCCGAGTCGTCACTGGCACAGATTTTTGCCACGCAGCAGCTCAAGGATAAGGTGAACCAGAAGACGAGCGATGCCGAAGTGGAGAAGGTGCTCCGCTCGGAGGTCAAGGCTGCTATCGACAACTCGTACAACGTACTGCGTACACGTATCGACCGCTTCGGTGTGGTTCAGCCCAACATCCAGAGTCTGGAGGACAAGATGGGCCGCATCATGGTGGAACTGCCTGGTATCAAGGAGCCTGAGCGTGTAAGAAAATTACTGCAGGGTTCTGCCAACCTGGAATTCTGGGAAACTTACACCGGTAAGGAAATTGCCTCTTACCTGCAGAACGCCGATATGCGCCTCCGCACGCTGTTGAGCGATGCTGCTCCTGCTGAAGAGGAAGAAAATGTAGCCGACAATGCAGCTCCCGTGAGCAAGGCTGACAGTCTGACTGCCGCCCTGAAGGGTGAGAAGAAGGACCAACAGGCTGGCCTGGAGCAACTGAAGAAGGAGCACCCGCTGCTCGCCATCCTTCAGGTAAGCAACAACGCCGGCCCCGTGGTAGGTTATGCTAATTATAAGGATACGGCCGACATCAACCGCTACCTGGCTATGCCCGAAGTAGCAGCTCAGCTGCCTAAGGACCTGCGCCTGAAGTGGGGTGTCTCTCCCTTTGAATATGACCCCAAGGCTCAGACCTTCGAGCTTTACGCCATCAAATCGACCGAGCGTAACGGCCGTGCTCCGCTGGAGGGTGATGTCGTAGTAGATGCCAAGGATGAGTTTGACGAATACGGCAAGCCTGCCGTAAGCATGTCGATGAACACCGATGGTGCTCGCCGCTGGGCTCAGCTCACCAAGCAGAACATTAACCGCAGCATCGCTATCGTACTGGATGGCTATGTATATTCTGCTCCTAACGTCAACCAGGAGATTACGGGTGGTAACTCACGCATCACGGGTCACTTCACCCCCGAGCAGGCCAAGGACTTGGCCAACGTGCTCAAGTCGGGTAAGATGCCCGCTCCTGCCCACATCGTACAGGAAGACATCGTAGGTCCCTCGCTGGGTCAGGCCTCCATCAACGCCGGTATCATCTCGTTCATCGTAGCCCTCATCATCTTGATGATCTACATGTGCGCTATGTACGGTATCGTGCCGGGTATGGTTGCCAACGGCGCCCTGATTCTGAACCTCTTCTTCACGCTGGGTATCCTCACCTCATTCCAGGCCGCTCTGACCATGTCGGGTATCGCCGGTATGGTACTCTCACTGGGTATGGCCGTGGATGCTAACGTACTTATATATGAACGTACGCGCGAGGAGCTGCGCAGCGGTAAGGGTGTGAAGAAAGCCCTGGCCGATGGTTACAGCAACGCCTTCTCTGCCATCTTCGACTCTAACTTGACCTCTATCATCACCGGTATCATCCTGTTCAACTTCGGTACAGGTCCTATCCGTGGTTTCGCCACCACGCTGATTATCGGTATCTTGATTTCGTTCTTCACCGCCGTATTCATGACCCGTCTGGTTTATGAGTACTTCCTCGACAAGGACAAGCTGCTGAACATGACCTTCTGCACCGGTATCTCAAAGAACCTGATGCAGAACGTACACTTCGACTTCATGGGTCAGCGCAAGAAGTGGCTCACCATTGCCGCAGCTTTCGTAGTGGTTTGCATCGGCTTCCTGGGCGTACGCGGTCTGAGCAAGAGCATCGACTTTACGGGTGGTCGCAACTTCAAGGTACAGTTTGAGCAGAGCGTAGAGCCCGAGCAGGTTCGTCAGCTCATTGCCAGCAAGTTTGGTGATGCCAACGTGAGCGTCATCGCAGTAGGTACCGACGGTAAGACCGTACGTATCAGCACCAACTACCGCATCAACGAAGAGGGCAACAACGTGGATTCAGAAATCGAAGCTTACCTGTATGAGACGCTGAAGCCGCTGCTCACGCAGAACATCTCGCTCGACATCTTCATCGACCGCGAGAACCATACGGGTGGCAGTATCGTCAGCTCACAGAAGGTAGGTCCGAGCATTGCCGACGACATCAAGGTTTCGGCCATCTGGTCGGTAGCCCTGGCTCTCATTGCCATTGGCCTCTACATCCTGGTGCGTTTCCGCAACATCGCCTACTCCATTGGTTCAGTAGCTGCCCTGGCCTGCGATACCATCATCATCCTGGGTATGTACTCCATCTTCTGGGGCATCCTGCCCTTCTCGTTGGAGATTGACCAGACCTTCATCGGTGCTATCCTGACAGCTATCGGTTACTCTATCAACGATAAGGTGGTTATCTTCGACCGCGTACGCGAGTTCTTCCACCTCTATCCCAAGCGTGGCAAGATGCAGCTCTTCAACGAGTCGCTCAACACCACCCTGGCCCGTACCATCAACACGTCGGTAAGTACCTTGATCGTGCTGCTGTGTATCTTCTTCCTGGGTGGCGACAGCATCCGCAGCTTTGCCTTCGCCATGATTCTGGGTGTAGTATTCGGTACCCTCTCTTCGCTCTTCATCGCCTCGCCCATCGCCTTCATCTTCATGAAGAAGAATGCCGCAGACGCTGAAGTCGAATTGCCCGCAGAGAAGTAATTCCTGAAGACAAACACTCTCCCCATCAGCCCCATCGGCGATGGGGAGAGTTGAAAATAAAAAAAAACAGCCAACATCATTATTTAACAGGATTTGAAAGAAAATTCCTGGATGATGTAGGCTGTTTTTTTGCATTTTAAGCCATCGGAAGGTAGTCTCGCCGGGAATCGAACCCGGATCTAAAGTTTAGGAAACTTCTATTCTATCCGTTGAACTACAAGACCTTAGCTAAAAAGCAAACTAGAAACAAGCTTTTTACAGGGTACAAAGATAATACTTTCTGATGATTTTTACGAGAAAAGTTTGTTTAATCCAATTAACTTTCCGACATTTGTCGGCGAAAAAGAGATTGAAAACTGTTCAAAAAACATAATCAATAAATCATTCATTATGACAAACGACGTGATGGTCAAAGAGCTGGAGCAAGTGGTGGTCCGCTTCTCCGGTGACTCCGGCGATGGCATGCAGCTGGCCGGCAACATCTTCTCAACAGTATCGGCTACGGTGGGAAACGACATCAGTACGTTCCCCGATTATCCGGCAGATATCCGCGCCCCGCAAGGTTCACTGACGGGTGTCTCAGGATTCCAGGTACACATCGGTGCTGACAAGGTTTATACCCCTGGCGACCAATGTGATGTGCTGGTGGCTATGAATGCCGCAGCGCTCAAGACGCAGTACAAATTTGCGAAAAAGACGGCTTGCATCATCATTGATACGGATGCGTTCCAAAAAGCTGATCTCGAAAAGGCGCAGTTCGCTACTGACAACCCCATCGAGGAGATGGGCATCAAGAATGACGTAATTGCCGCTCCCATCTCACAGATGGTGAAGGACTGCCTGGCCGACACGGGCATGGACAACAAGGCCATGCTGAAGTGCCGCAACATGTTTGCCGTGGGTCTGGTATGCTGGCTCTTCAACCGCGACCTCTCCATAGCCGAGAACTTCATCCGTGAGAAATTTGCCAAGAAGCCGGCCATTGCCGAGGCTAACATCAAGGTCATCCGTGCCGGTTACGACTACGGTCACAACACCCACAGCAGCGTGGCTCACACCTACCGCATTGAGAGCAAGAGCACGGTGCCTGGTAAATATATGGATATCACAGGCAACAAAGCTACGGCTTATGGCTTTATGGCCGCTGCCGAGAAGGCAGGCCTACGCCTCTACCTGGGCTCTTACCCCATCACCCCCGCTACCGACGTACTGCATGAGCTGTCGAAGCACAAGTCAATGGGCGTCGTAACAGTACAGTGCGAGGATGAGATTTCAGGCTGCGCATCGGCAGTCGGTGCCTCGTTTGCTGGCGCTCTGGCCGTAACCTCCACCTCTGGTCCTGGGGTCTGCCTGAAGAGTGAGGCGATGAACCTGGCCGTCATCATGGAGCTGCCCCTGGTGGTGCTCGACGTACAGCGTGGTGGTCCTGCTACGGGTCTGCCCACCAAGAGTGAACAGACGGACCTGCTGCAGGTACTCTTCGGCCGCAACGGTGAAAGCCCCATGCCTGTCCTGGCAGCTACCTCACCCACCGACTGCTTTGAGTGCGCCTATGCGGCCTCTAAGATGGCCCTGGAGCACATGACTCCCGTAGTGCTGCTGACCGATGCCTTCGTGGCCAACGGCTCGGCAGCCTGGAAGCTGCCTAAGCTGGCTGAATATCCTGCCATCAACCCGCCTTATGTAACAGAGGAGATGAAGGGCAGCTGGACTCCCTATCAGCGTAACCCCGAGACCGATGTACGCTACTGGGCTGTACCTGGTACGGAAGGGTTCCAGCACGTACTGGGTGGTCTGGAGAAAGACAACAAGACCGGTGCCATCTCTACCGACCCCGAAAACCACGACCTGATGACTCATCTGCGTGCCGAGAAGATTGCCAAGATTGAGGTGCCTGACGTAGAGGTAGAGGGTGATAAAGAGGATGCCGAACTGCTCATCGTGGGCTTCGGAGGCACCTACGGTCACCTGCATGCCGCCATGGACGAGCTGCGTGCCGAGGGGAAGAAGGTGGCTTTGGCTCACTTCAGATACATCAACCCGCTGCCCAAGAACACAGCCGAGGTACTGAAGAAGTACCCGAAGGTGGTTGTTGCCGAACAGAACATGGGGCAGTTTGCCGGTTACCTGCGCATGAAGGTAGATGGCTTCGTACCCGCCCAGTTCAATCAGGTGAAGGGACAGCCCTTCCTGGTCAACGAACTGGTAGAAGCATTCAAGAAAATCTAATTATTCCATCTCAAAAAACGAAACGATATGAGCGAATATACCGCAAAAGACTATAAGAAAGGACAGCCCCGCTGGTGTCCGGGCTGCGGCGACCATTTCTTCCTTGCTTCACTGCACAAGGCCATGGCCGAAATCGGCGTTCCTCCCCATGAAATCGCCGTCATCTCAGGTATCGGCTGCTCCAGCCGCCTGCCTCACTATATGAATACGTATGGCATGAACACCATCCACGGTCGTGCCGCTGCCATCGCCACAGGCTGTAAGGTAGCTAACCCCAAGCTCACGGTATGGCAGGTGAGTGGTGACGGTGATGGTCTGGCCATAGGTGGTAACCACTTCATCCACGCCAACCGCCGCAACATCAACCTCAACATGATTCTGCTCAACAACCGCATCTACGGCTTGACCAAGGGACAGTACTCCCCCACCTCACCCCGTGGCTTCGTAAGCAAATCCTCTCCCTACGGTACGGTGGAAGATCCTTTCCGTCCTGCTGAGCTCTGCTTCGGTGCGCGCGGCCACTTCTTTGCCCGTGCGGTGGCTACTGATGCCGCAGGTACGGTAGAGATCCTGAAGGCAGCCTACAAGCACCAAGGTGCCAGCGTCTGCGAGATTCTGCAGAACTGCGTCATCTTCAATAACGGTGCACACGACTGCGTGGCCAAGAAGGAAGACCGCGCAAAGAACGCCATCTACCTGGAGCATGGCAAACCCATGCTGTTCGGCGAGAACAACGAGTTCGGCCTGATGCAGGAGGGCTTTGGCCTGAAGGTGGTGAAGCTGGGCGAAAACGGCATCACCGAGAAGGACATCCTGGTACACGACGCCCACTGCGAGGACAACACCCTGCAGCTGAAGCTCGCCCTGATGGAGGGTCCTGACTTCCCCATTGCCCTCGGCGTAATCCGCGACGTAGAGGCTCCCACCTACGACGAGGCAGTCTATGCACAGATTGAAGAGGTAGCTTCCAAGAAGAAATACCACAACTTCGAGGAGCTGCTGCTGACCAACGACACATGGGAGGTTAAATAAGGAAACGTATATTTCATAATTATAATTACAGTGTTTGGGCCGGTTTGTCGTGATGACACGCCGGCCTTTTTCATTCAATGCTTACTGTAGGGCGTTCAATCCTTGCCGCCGAAAGCCAGGTCGCCTGCATCGCCCAGCCCGGGGACAATGTACTTGCGGCTGTTCAGCTCAGGGTCGATGGCAGCACAGTAGAGGGAAACCTCATCGCCAGGGAAGAGCCTTTGCAGATGCTCCACCCCCTGACGGCTGGCAATCACGCAAGCAATCATCAGCTTGTCCGGCGTACCCTTGGTGGTGAATCCCTTCCAGGCCAGCTCCATGCTCTCGCCCGTGGCCAGCATGGGGTCCACCAGGAGCAGTGTCTTCCCTTCCAGCCGGGGCGAAGCGATGTACTCAATATGCACATCCACCTCCGTACACTCCTTATCCTTATAATAACGGTAGGCAGAGACAAAGGCGTTGTCCGCACGGTCGAACACATTCAGGAAGCCCTGGTGCAGCGGCAGACCCGCACGAAAGACCGTACCAATCACCAGGTCATCATCCGGCGTGAGAGCCTTGGCTTGACCCAGCGGGGTCGTCACCGACTTTTCACTGTAGGTAAGCTCCTTGCTCATCTCATAGGCCATCAGCTCACCGATGCGCTCAATGTTTCGGCGGAAACGCAGACGGTCGCTCTGGATATTCACATCACGGATCTCGGCTACATATTGATTGATTACCGAGGCAGATTCTGCAAAATTGACTATCTTCATATCTTAGAGAGGTTATATTTCGGGCTACAAAGAAACAAAAAAAAGAGCAAATTGCCATATCGATGTAGCATATTTAGTTATGGATTTATAAAAGCTTGAACAAATACGGAAATTTTTCCGTTTTTATGTGGGCGTTTTGAAAGAAAGTACTATTTTTGTGGTCGGAAAACTGGGCGGATAAAGCTCAAATTCCAACAAGAGAGAACTTAAGCAAAACGATTAAATATTCATTCTAAAATCTTAAAAAGAAATGGCAAAATTAGATTTAACCAAGTACGGAATCACTGGTGCAACCGAAGTGCTGCACAATCCGTCTTACGAAGTGCTGTTTGAGGAAGAAACCAAGGCTGGTCTGGAAGGCTTCGAAGTAGGCCAGGTTACCGAGCTGGGTACTGTAAACGTAATGACCGGTATCTACACCGGCCGTTCTCCTAAAGATAAATTCTTTGTAATGGACGAAACCAGCAAGGATACTGTATGGTGGACTTCTGACGAATACAAGAACGACAACAAGCCCGTTAGCGAAGCTACTTGGGCTGAGCTGAAGAAGCTGGCTACCTCTGAGCTCTGCAACAAGAAGCTCTACGTGGTTGACGCATTCTGCGGTGCCAACGAGGCTACTCGCCTGAAGGTCCGCTTCATCATGGAGGTAGCATGGCAGGCTCACTTCGTGACCAACATGTTCATCCGTCCGACCATGAAGGAACTCTCTGACTTCGGTGAACCCGACTTCGTAGTTTACAACGCTTCGAAGGCTAAGGTTGAGAACTACAAGGAGCTGGGTCTGAACTCTGAGACCGCCGTGGTATTCAACCTCACGAGCAAGGAGCAGGTTATCATCAACACCTGGTACGGTGGTGAGATGAAGAAGGGTATGTTCTCTATCATGAACTACTACAACCCCCTGCGCGGTATCGCCTCTATGCACTGCTCTGCCAACACCAACAAGGAAGGCACTGACTCTGCTATCTTCTTCGGTCTGTCTGGTACAGGTAAGACCACGCTGTCAACTGACCCGAAGCGTCTGCTCATCGGTGACGACGAGCACGGTTGGGACGACGAAGGCGTATTCAACTACGAAGGTGG
>JBJEKS010000234.1:0-10722 GCA_051878755.1 Bacteroides sp.
GTTCGGCGAAAACTCTGGTAGTTTCGTTCGTCGGTATGCAGAAGGTGGAAGTGGCCATTTCACCCCGTATGAAAGTGTCCTTGAAGCCTGATTCTGAGCTGCTTGACGAAGTAATGGTTGTTGCCTTCGGTACCGCCAAGAAGTCGGCTTTCACGGGTTCGGCTAAAGTGCTGGGCAATGAGAAACTGGAGCAGTCGCAGGTATCAAGCGTGACCAATGCACTGGCTGGTGCCGTGCCAGGCGTGACGCTTACTTCTTCTAATGGCGCCCCGGGTTCAACATCTTCTATTCAAATCCGCGGCTTCAGCTCGCTGAATGCTGGCAACGACCCCCTGGTGATTGTAGATGGTGCTCCCTACACCGGCGACATCAGCAACCTGAACCCCAACGACGTAGAGTCCATGACGGTGTTGAAGGATGCCGCCTCTAACGCATTGTATGGTGCTCGTGGTGCTAACGGTGTGATTATCATTACCACCAAGAGAGCCAAGTCAGGCGATGCCCAAGTCTCTTTCGACGCCAAATGGGGTGCTAACAGCAATGCTTTGCAGCGCTACAACGTGATTAAGAATCCTGCTCATTACTATGAGATGCACTATGATGCCTTGGCCCGTTATTATCGTTCGGAGAAGGGCATGAGTGCTGAAGCTGCATGGCAAGCTGCCAATTCAGTCCTGTTCAGCGACCAAAGCAACGGTGGTTTGGGCTACAATGTTTATACCATCCCCGAAGGAGAAGTACTGATTGGCCTGGATGGCAAACTGAATCCTAACGCCACACTTGGACGTACCGTGACGTATAAAGGTGAAGATTACTATGTCACTCCCGACAATTGGGATGAGATAGGAACCCGCAACGGACTCCGTCAAGAGTATAACTTCTCTGTAACGGCAGCCAACGACCGCTCTTCGTTCTATGCTTCACTTGGTTATCTGGACAACCAGGGTATTACCGAAAACTCTGACCACAAGCGCTTGACTGCCCGTCTGCGCGCCGATTACCAGGCCAAGAAGTGGATGAAGATTGGTGGTAACATGTCGTATGCCCGTTATGAGTTCAACTCATTGGGTAATAACGGTTCTAGCACTTCTACGGGTAACATCTGGGCATTCACTACGCAGATTGCTCCTATCTATCCGGCTTATATCCGCACCGCCGACGGTAAAATCAAGATTGATTCCAATGGCTTTGAAATGATGGACTATGGTGATGCAACGAATGCCGGCATGGCACGTCCTTGGATTTCCAATGCCAATCCTATCTTGGATAATAAGCTGAATACACGTAACGGTGAAGGTAACGCCTTCAATGGTAATGGATTTATCAACTTCAACTTCGTTGACGGACTGACCATCACGCTGAACGGCACCTATAACCTGGACGAGACGCGTTATACTACCGTACTCAACCCCTACTATGGCCAGTTTACCAGCACGGGAGGTAACGTAACGAAGGAACATTACCGCACCTACGAGTACAACTTGCAGCAGTTGATCAACTATCAGCGCAGCTTCGGCAAGCACAATGCTGAAATCATGTTGGGTCACGAATATACCGACTGGCGTTCATACGACTTATATGCCTCCAAAACAAAGATGTTCTCTCAGAGCAACAAGGAATTGGATGGTGCCGTAGTAGATAGCCAAAACGCTGGCTCAAGCAAGGGCCGCATCAACTGGGAAGGTTACTTCGGTCGCCTGCAGTACAACTATGATGAGAAGTACTTCGCTTCGGCTTCTCTCCGTCGCGATGCCTCTTCTAAGTTCCACCCCGATTACCGCTGGGGCACCTTCTGGTCAGTAGGTGCCGCTTGGTTGATGAACAAGG
The DNA here is from genome assembly GCA_051878755.1 of Bacteroides sp. Lineage (GTDB taxonomy): Bacteria > Bacteroidota > Bacteroidia > Bacteroidales > Bacteroidaceae > Bacteroides. The sequence continues at coordinate 1,828 of JBJEKS010000234.1, forward strand.
AGAACTGGTTCAACGTAGATTGGATTCAGGAACTGAAGCTCAAGGCTTCTTACGGTATCCAGGGTAACGATAACATCGGTACTTATCGCTATACCGACGTATTCAACATTGTTCCCTCTGACGGTAATGTGGGTACCTCATTTGCTGCCAAGGGTACGAAGGACATCTCGTGGGAAACCAACGGCAACTTCAACATCGGTGCTGAATTCCAGCTCTTCAAGCGCATCAGCGGTAGCTTGGAATACTACTACCGCAAGACCACCGACATGCTGTTCAGCTTCTCTGTAGCTCCTTCACTGGGTTACTCCAGCTACTACGACAACATCGGTGACATGTACAACGCCGGTTTGGAACTGGATATGAACGTCAACATCCTGAACCGTAAGAACCTGAAGTGGGATGTCAACTTCAACGTTTCTACCCTGAAGAACCGCATCACCAAGCTGCACCCCGACAAGAAGGTGGCCAGCCTCTATACGGCTAGCGGAGAAGAGTACAAGGGATATAACAGTGGCAGCTTCTTTATTGCAGAAGATGTCTCCATCTATACCTGGCGCTTGAAGGAGTATGCTGGTGTTGACCAGGAAACTGGTCTCTCCATGTGGTATAAGAATACCAAAGATGAAAGTGGAAAGATAACTGGCCGTGAAACCACAACCAACTACAACGATGCTGATTACTACGTAACGGAGGAGAGCACCCTGCCTAAGGCATTCGGTGGATTCGGCACGAAGGTGAATGCCTACGGCTTCGACTTCGCCATCAACTTCACCTATCAGCTCGGCGGAAAGCAGTATGATAACACCTACGCCCGCTTCATGACGTCTCCTACGTCAAGCACTTCCGGTTATAACTTCCATGCTGACCTGCTCGATTCATGGACTCCTGAGAACCCCAGCAACTCCATCCCCCGTTTCCAGTGGGGTGACATCTATAGCACGGCTTCATCTACCCGCTTCCTGACCAGCTCAAGCTACCTCAACCTCCAGAACATCAACTTTGGATATACCTTGCCTGCTCAGCTGACCAAGAAACTCGACATCAGCAATGTCCGTATCTACCTGACCGCAGAGAACGTGTTCTATTGGTCAAAGAGACAGGGCTTCGACCCCCGTCAGTCATTCAGCGGAGGTCCCAATGCTACCACGTACGCACCCATGCGCACCATCTCGGGCGGTATTTCACTGAAGTTCTAAGTATAACTACTAAAAGGAAAAAGCATTATGAAAAAAGCATTTAAAATATTCTCCCTTTTTGCAGCTACCGCCTTGTTGTGGAGCAGCTGTATTGAAGAGACCTTCCCCGAATCGGGCAGTGCAACCTCCGAGCAGGTAGGTTCTTCTTCGTCCGCCCTTGAGGCCGCTCTGAATGGTATTCCCTCGCAGATGGCCGATGGTTACTACTATGTATATGGCACTCAGTACGATGAGACTGACATGGCCTATCCTCAGTACATGATTGCACAGACAGAGTTGCTGGGTGATATGTACCCCCTGGGAGCCAACACGGGTTACGACTGGTATCGCGTTTACAACACCTGCGAAAGAGACTTTGGTGAGACTACGGTCTATGCATACCTCCCCTGGTTCACCATGTATCGTTTCATCAAGGCTGCCAATGACGTAATCGGTGCCGTTGATTTCGAGAATGCTCCTGACAACCTCAAAGGTCTGGCCAGTGTAGCTTATGCTTGCCGCGCCTTTGACTACTACATGCTGATGGTGCTCTTTGAGCCTCTGGAAAATGGCTATACCGACATCTCCAACGTGAAGGGACTTACCGTGCCTATCGTAACGGAAGCCACCACTGCAGAAGAAGCAAAGAACAATCCTCGCGTAAGCCATGACGACATGGTCGCTTTCATCTTGAGTGACCTTGACAAGGCTGAGGAAGGCTTGACCAACTTCACTCCCTCTTCCAAGAACTTCCCCGACCTCTCCGTGGTCTATGGTTTGAAGGCTAAAGTCTATCTGTGGGATGAGGATTATGCCAAGGCTGCTGAATACGCTGCCAAGGCTATTGAGACAGCGAAGGCAAACAAGGCCGTGCCCATGACAAAGGCTCAACTGACCGATGTCAAGACTGGTTTCAACACCGCTACTCCGGGATGGATGTGGTATGTATCTTATAGCGCAGAAGGCACCGGTAACCTCTGTAACTTCATCGGCTGGATGAGTGGTGAGGCCTACTGGGGTTATGGCCGACTGACCTCTCCGTCAATCGACCGCAGCCTCTACAACAAAATCAGCGAAACGGACTATCGCAAGCCTCAGTTCCTGGATCCTCAGAAGTATGGTTTCTATGACTATCAGACCGTGCGCGACGAGGCCTATATCGAAAGTGCTCCTGCTTGTCTCTCGCTGAAGTTCCGTTGTGTCAATGGTGACTGGGAGAACTACAAGGTGGGTGCCATCTGTGATGTCCCCGTGATGCGTATCGAGGAGATGTATCTCATCGAAGCCGAGGCCGTTGGCGCTTCACAGGGTGTAGCAGCCGGTGTGGAGAAGCTGAACAGCTTCATGAAGAGCTATCGTGACCCCGCATACAACTACACCGGTACAGATCTCCGTGAGTTCCAGCTCGAGGTACTGACCCAGATGCGTATCGAGTTCTGGGGCGAGGGTAACGCCTTCCCCTCAGCTAAACGCCTGCGTCCTGAAATCATTCAGAACTACGAAGGAACCAATGCTCCCGGTAACACCTTTAAAGTTAACTTCCCGCAGGGTAAGCCCAACTGGAACCTCTGTATTCCTATTTCCGAGGTTCAGGCCAACTCCGCCCTTGAAGGAAAGAACAATCCTAATCCTGCAGGACGTTTTGTCGCTCCTGCCGAGATTGGTAAGTACTGCGAGAAGAAATAATATACCTCAGTGGTTAACAATACAATAGTAACTTTTATAACAAGAATCATATGAAATCATTAAAGTATATATGGGGTATGGCAGTGGCACTGGTGGCCGCTACGACTCTCTATTCCTGCAGTGATGATGAGCCTTCCTACACGCCTGCCGAAAATGAGGGTGCCAAGGCGCATATCACCTTTATGGGTGCTCAGAGCGAAACGTTCGAGGTAGAACCTGGCACGACCGGCTTTACGCTTACTTTACAGCGCCCGGAGTCAGAAGCAGGGAATGCTGAAACAATATCGCTTGATGTGATTGACAACGAAGGCAGTGTATTCAACTGTCCCGCTTCTGTAGATTTTGCCGCTGGCGAAACAGAGAAATCTTTCTCAGTAACCGTAAGTGGCGCACAAGAAGGTACTTACTACAGCTTCAAGGTGGTAGCCAACGGTAGCCAAAGCAACTATACCGAAGGTGTCCGTCAGAAGAGCGTTTCATACGCCATCATGAAATGGGAAGCCATCGGTACGGGTTACTGGGTGGACAATATCATGTGTACCCCCTTCAGTGTTACAAAACACACGATGGCCGTAGAGTTGGAGAAAGCGGTGACTCCTACTACGACCCGTTTCCGTTTCACCAGTCCTTACGAGTCTGTTGCTACGGGTGTAGTGTATATTGGTGGGGATAAGAACTATCCTGCCTATATTGGTTATCCTTATAATGAGGAAGGTGACATCAGCTCTACGGGTAACAAGTTCGTGATTATCTGCGATGCCAAGGGCAATGCCAACCTGCAAGACCTGGAAATCGGTATCAACTGGGGCTACGGTAACGTATCGGCCGGTATGATTAAGGATGGCATGAGTTTGGGTAACTACAGCTCACCTGTTGCCAAGCCGGGTAAATACGATGCCCAAAAGGGTGTTATCTCCTTCCCTGTGAAGACCATGTGGATGTGCATGCCTTCTTGGAATACCGTAACCTGCACCTCTGATGGTTATCTCTATCTGAATGACGAGGCTTATCTGAACGCTCAGGTTAAAGAGCCTGATTATGCAAAGGATTACACTTGGTCAAGTGTAGAGGGTGCCCTCGGTACCTATGTTTCTACCGCATTCGATGACCAGTGGATTCAGGACCTTGAATTTGCTACCCGCGTAGAAGATGGTGGCGTGGAAGAAGGTCTGTACCGCTTCCCCGATCTGTTTGCCGATGGTTATCCTCTGGTAATCACTTTAACCCGCGATGGTGATAATTTCCTGATTGCTACTCCGAAGCCTCAAAAGACGGGCGTTGAGACGCTGGAAGGAGCCATGGTCTATGCAGAAGTGAAGAACGGTATTTGCGCCGCTGCAGACATGCAGATGAAGATGAATATCTCGTTCTATACGATGGATAGCAAAGGCAATAAGAAAGTGGACTTTGGCACGTTGGCCGAAGAGTTCCAGTGGGGTATCACTGGTCTGACCATCAATGACCTGAAGGGTCAGAACATGGCTAACTATGTGGGTATCTGGAAGGCTCCATTCTATAATCTCAAGGATGGTTCCAAGGCTTCCGCTTACGTCAAGGTAACTCCTTCTTCTGAATATGAGGGCTGCCTGGTTATTGAAGGACTCTCTGCGCTTCAGGACTACAACGATGCAGTCATTGCTGAATGGAGTTCAAAGACAGGTCTGCTGACTTTGGGCGCTCAGTATGCTGAAGACCTTGATGGCTACAACATGCTCTTTACCGGTTACAATCCCAATGAAGGTTATTACGAAACAAAGAGCAACATGATTGGCGGTTTGACAAAAGATGGCATCTTTGCCTTCCTGAACAATCCCGACAACGAAAAGCCTGTGTTCACAATGCGTTATTTCGCTTGTCAGGATGGTGCCGTTAAGGGTTCGTTCTCAAGCTACGTTCCCTATCCTATGGAGTGGGAGTTTGCCCAGGCTGCCGGCGTACAGGGACTGAAGGTTGCTGGCGAATTCAGCAACGAAGTGAATGGCGTCTTCAAGAAGGCTGCCCGCAAGTTCAATGGTTCTGTCAAGGCACAAAGCTTCGGATTGAAACAGGTCATCGGTAGCAATGTCGAGATGGTTTACTAAAGAATCTATTTCAGCTGATAGCTGAATAGCGTTTATAAAGAAGCGTGTGGCTTTGCCCGATGGGAGCTGAAGCCACACGCTTTTGCGTTACAAGCATAATATACTGAATCCTCTTCTTTATTATATTCGTCCCTTATTCATAATATATGATGCAACAAAAACTAATCTTCTGTCTGCTCGCGGTGATGGCCTTCTTCACTGCTTGCTCAAGTGATGACCCTACCATCACGATATTGACCAACGATGCTTCCGGAGCACCGATTACACAGATTAACCTGGGTGCCAACAAAGACACCAAGGGCAGTGTGGTCTTTGAAAGCTCTGACGACTGGGAAGCGATAGCCACCCTGAGCGATGGCAAGGAGTGCGACTGGCTCGTGGTAAGTCCTGCGCAAGGCAAGGCCGGGAAGGTCACCCTGACGGTAAAGGCCAAAACATCCAATATGACGGGAGAAATCCGCACGGGCACGTTGACCCTTTATGGTGACGGCAAGGCCCTTCAGAATCTCTCCATTACCCAAGATAAGATGGGCTTCATTGAATTGTAATAGGATCTGCACTAAATTTCAATAAAGAGATAGGTACATTTCTAACAAGAATGATTACCTTTGCAACCGTATTACCAATTAAATGACACCAATATGATAAAACAGAAGCTATTGTTACTATTGTTTGTCGCCGTAGCGCTCCTGACGGGATGCTCGGACGACAATGCGACCATCGACCTGGTTCCCCCTGGTACCAACGGAGAGGTGAGCACTTCCATCAACCTGGCTGAGACAAATGGATCTGCTGTCAGGATCATGTTTCAGAGTTCACACGACTGGGAGGCCAAAGTGACGCTGAGTGACGGCTCGGAGTGCGACTGGCTGAAGCTGAGTCCCGCCTCGGGCAGCGCCGGTAAGAACACGGTAACCATTACGACCAAGTCAGACAACCTGACGGGTGACGTTCGCAAAGCCATCCTCACCCTCTACGGTAACGGCCATCCGCTGGTAAACCTCAACGTAGAGCAGGACATCAAGAAGTACATCGCACTGAGCGAAACCAACTTCAGCGTATCTAAGGATGGTGGAACCGTTGAGGTACTGGTCACGGGATATGGCGGAGATGCCAAACTATACGCCAAGCCAGATATCTATTCCTATGGCTACCTGAACATGCAGTGGGCAAAAGTTACCAAGGGACTGCTGCAAGCCAAGCTGCAAATCACCCTGGACGCAAACCAATACCCCGAAGATCGCAAAGCAAGCATCATTTGTTTCTTTCTTGACGATAATGATCAGCTGATGGCTGAGTCGGAGTACATCGAGGTGAAGCAACCTGGACAGGGAACCTTGACCTCCACCGACATGAGCAGCGATGGCGAGGTGAAGAAGCTGCAAAGCCATACCAAGGGCAATGTAGGCATACCTATCGTCATCATGGGCGACGGCTTCATTGATAAGCAGATTGCTTCGGGCTACTACGACGAGTGCATGCAGATAGGCCTGGACAACTTCTTCAGCGAAGAGCCTTTCAAATCGCTCCGCGAATATTTCGACGTATGGCAGGTAACAACCGTTTCCGAAACCAACATCATGGATGGAGAGCACAATACGGCCGTCAACTCCTATCCAACTGGAGAGGGGACAAAGATTGTGGGCGACCACCAGAAGGTCTTTGGCTATGGCAGTAACATCAGCGAGCTGATGGAGTCAGGCCTCTTCCCTGAGACCACTTTCCTCGTGATGATGAACACCGCTACCTATGCAGGCACCTGCTACTATGGTTTCGGCAATGCATCGGGAGTAGTAAATCTTGCCGTAGGCTATGCTCCACTCATCTTCAGCCCGAAAAACATGTATTGCCGCGTAGTGGCTGTACACGAGAGCTGCGGACATGGCTTTGCCAAGCTGAATGATGAATATTCCTACGAGAAGATGGGAGCAGCTCCCGAGGATGCGATTGAAGATGTGAAAACAATTCAGGAGCTGGGATGGTTTGCCAACGTATCCACCACGAGCGACCCCGAACTGGTGCCCTGGGCACACTTCCTCAAGGATGAACGCTACAAGAATGGTGACGGCAACGGCTTCCAGTTGACCGTACTCGAAGGAGCCGGCACCTACACAAAGAACCTGTGGCGCCCCACAGAAGACAGCATGATGCGTAACAACATTTATGGTTTCAACGCTCCTTCGCGCGAAGCCATCTACAAGCGCGTGATGAGTCTGGCTTACGGCTCGCCCTGGGAGTATGACTACGAGGAATTCGTAAAATTTGACCAGGCCCACCTGCCCGTCAACAGCGCCTCAACGCGCACCCCGCTGCGCGACGACGAGCAACAAGACTTCTTTGACAAGGAGGAGATGCGCAAGCTGCCTCGCTTGCATAGCCCCATCTTTACAGGTGAACGCATTCCGTTCTGATCCATTCAACGGTTAATCAATAAAAAAGACGGACGAAAGAAAAAATGCCATATTCTTCTTTTCGTCCGTCTTATTTGTGTACATTTGCATCAGATAAGAGTTGTTTGACAGAAACACACCGCATATCACAGAATTTGCGACTGTTGCCAAGTCATTACCTCACTCTTTGATCCTCGGCATCGCCATCCGTTTCATACCCGCACTATACATCGACTCCCGGAACTCCCGAAGTTGCTCTGACAGGGGAGCATCGAGAATTCCTGTATGCTGGAAAGCAAACTGATAATTGAAGGCTTCCCTAATAAGGAAAGTCTTCCCCACCCTTCTACGACCATATACCGCCACAAACTCCGATTTGTTGGAATTCATCAGTTCTCCGAACAATTTCAGCTCTTCTTTCCTACCTATAATCATAACCAGAAATAGTAAAAATATCCTTGAACGCTGAGGAAATCTATCTAAAAAAGACACATTTCCTCAGCGTTCAGCCACAAAAATAGCGTATTCACCCCAATTGTGCAAGCTATTTTTTAAGGCGCGCACACCTTATTTATATCCGCCAGCCTTGGCGATGCGCTTGGGGATGTCGGTGTTGTCCATCTTGCCGCTGAAGGCGTTGGCTCCGGCTCCGATGGCGAAGACGGGCACGTAGCCGGCGCTGTGGTTGCTCGTTGTCCAACCCAACAGGGCTACCTGGCTCATCACCTGCTTGGCAGCAGCGGCCAGGGGTTCGGTCTTGCTGTAGAGGCTCTCCTCAAACTTGACGTTGTTCTTCACGAACGACTCGTAGAAGGCATCGTGCAACATTCTCTCCTGCTCCCAGCTGATGTTGACGCTCTTCCAGAAGCCCATCTTCTCGCCCAGGAACTCCTTCATATCCTCCCAGGTATAGGCGCGACGATGACGACGCAGGTTGGTGATGGAGCGCGACAGGGCATCGGCCGACTCCTGTTGGTGAACGAGATTGGCGAGGTGGAGCTCATACTTGGAGGTACCAAGGCCAAGGCCTCCGGTTTCATGGTCGGCAGTCACCACAATCAGGGTCTCCTTGGGGTGCTTCTTATAGAACTCATAAGCCACCTTCACGGCCTCATCCATGTCGATGACCTCGCGCACGGTGGTAGCGGCATCGTTGCCGTGGCATGACCAGTCAATCTTACCACCCTCCACCATGAGGAAGAAGCCCTTCTTGCCGCCGTCCTTCATCAGGAAGTCGATGGCACTCTCCGTAATCTGCTTCAGGGTGAGGTCGCCCTCCTTGCGGTCGATGGCGTAAGGGAGGCAAGAGGCATCCACATGCTCACCTTCGCGCTGCATCAGGATCATCTTACCGGCCTCGGCACGCTTGGCTTGATACTCCTCCACGCCACGAGCCACGGTATAACCGGCTTCGGCAAAGATGGGGTAGATGCTGGGGGCCTTCTTCTTGTCGTGGGTGCGCTCGGGCTTGAGGAAACCGCTGCCGCCGTAGAAGTCGAAGCCAGCCTTGGGCAGGTCGAGGGCAATCTCATAGTACCAGCTGCGGTTCTCCTGGTGGGCATA
>JBJEKS010000235.1:0-1918 GCA_051878755.1 Bacteroides sp.
ACGAGCGGTGGTCGCCCAGCGGGAGGTTACGCGCATACCGCTTGAGCACGTCGCGCAGGTCGTGCAGGAAGTGGTCGAGCGCCGTATCGTCGTCGCCACCGTAATGCACGCAGATGAGCAGCACGCTCACGTAATACAAGATATTTACCACTTGGCCTGATAAACCTTTTTTAGCATCCTGTGCCCAATACGCACCGAAGCCATCAGCGGTTTTACCGAACAGCCACTCTCTTTCCTCAGGCGCTCTATCAGCACCCCAATCTCCTCCAGGCAGGCACGGTAGTGCGCCTCCTCGAAATCTTTCGAAAATGAATACTTCATGTCCGGTTCTTTTGTTAAATGTTTATAATAATAGGATTCCCGTTCCCTGGAGTTATCCGGTATAGCCGGGAAACCCCATTGAGCAGATTCTCCATAATTTCGCCACAAAATTAGGAAATAATTAACAAAAATGCAAACAATGATGAACCCTATTCCTGAAATCCAGTCGGAGCTGTCGAAAGCCGGCAGCGACCCGAAGCTCCAGGAGCTGCTGCAGCGGCTTGAGAAACGGCGCATCACCCCCGACAAGGAGATACCGCCCATGCAGTTTCTCTTCGAGATGTTCTGCAAGCCCTGCTTCCCGCGCGGCGAACTCGTGGCCATCGCCGGCAAGGCAAAGTCGGGCAAGACCTTCGTCAGCTCCATCCTCATGACGCTCTGCTTCCGCGAAGAGGTGCTCACCCTGCGCCGCCTGGAGAGCGAGCCGATGAGCGTACTCTGGTTCGACACCGAGCAGTCGGAGGAGTCCACACAGGACATCCTCTGCCACCGCATCCTGCCCATGATAGGGACAGGAGAGGCGGAGCAGACAAAGAATATTTTCAACAAAACAGAGCAAAGCATGTTTCAAATTTTCAACGTACGTGCCGACTTCTGGCAGGACCGTTTGCCCCTGCTCGAGGCTGCCATGCGGCGCTATCAGCCCGACCTGGTCATCCTGGACGGCATCCGCGACCTGGTGAGCGATATCAACGACGGCGTGATGGCGCAGGACGTCATCGAGCGGCTCATGCACATGGCCAGTGAGCTGCACTGCTGCATCACCTGCATCCTGCACCAGAACAAGTCGTTGGAGGACAAGAACCTGCGCGGATGGATTGGCACGGAGCTGAAGAACAAGGCCTTCGAGGTGTATGAGTGTGAAAAGGATGCCGACCGCATCTTCAGCTGGCGGCAGACCGACACGCGCAAGTACGACATCGTGGACAAGCTGAAGTTCACAGTGGACGAGTCCGGCATTCCGCAGCTCTGCACCGTGGAGCAGCTCATGGCCAACACGAGAGCCTCCGCGCCCGCCAAGCCCGCAGGAGAAGGACGAGTGCCCATCAACCTGAAATATCTCCTGGGGTACGAAAACCACAACCCAGTAATCGATGTTCCTGCCCTCTTCACCGAAGCCTTCCGCCCGGGCGAGACGAAGTCGCCAGCAGCCCTTCAGGCCACCATCATGCGTATGGCCAGCATCACCTCCTACAAGTTCTACAACCGCTGTCGGGAGGAGGCCCTTAACCTGGGCGTCATCGTGCAATACACGGGGAACAACGGCAACATCTGCTACACCTGTCCCGGCAAGCCCGAGGAGCCTCCAAAAGCCCCGCCCAAGGAAGCGGAAAAACCGGCGGTAAAGCAACTCGATTTTTTCACCGAAAACGAGCGTTCCGACGGTGACCTACCGTTCTGACCCTACATACTACGTTCCCCTGAAAGGGAACTACGTATTAGGGTCAAACGAGTCACCTCTGGAAAACCCCAAAAAAAGCGAGAAAAAAAACCTCATCCCTAATCACTAATCACTAATCACTAAAAAAGCCCATGTCCCTAATCGATAAAATCCGCGAGAAGTCAATACTCGACGTAGCCGAAAAACTCGGAATCA
>JBJEKS010000236.1:0-10680 GCA_051878755.1 Bacteroides sp.
GTGTTAGAAGGAACGGTTGTATTGTTCAGCAGCACCTCTTCATCACCCGTAGTCTTGTGGTAAGTAATAACCTTCACTTCGTACGTATTTGCATCAGTACCATAGAAATTCCAGAAGTTGGTTGCGGTCAGGCTTTCTGCACCATAGATTTCGTTGTTGATGCGTGCCCAAGCCATGTTAGCCACTTCAGTACCAGTAGCAGTCAACGCGTGGTACTCGTAGTTCTTAGGATCACCCAGCGTGATGTTGTGAGCGTTTACGTTGACAACTCTCTCGGCAATCTCCAGACGGATGTAAGCAGAAGCCACAAGCTTCTTGGCACCGGCATTGTTGGTCAGGAAGGCATCTACGCGAACCACCGGACGGCGGCCAATAGCCTGAGTGAGACCACCGGTCAGGTTGTCTGTGTTGACAGAGAGGACGGTGCCATTCAACTTAACGAACCACTGCTGGTTGGTGTGGTTGGCATCATCATCCTTATATTCAGCAGGCAGAGAGAACTCATAGCTCATGCTTTCGATGCCATAACTGGTCAGCCATTTCTTATCAGCATCAACGAAGAGGCCCACCTTTTTACTCAGATCGATAGAACCAGCTTCACCTGCAGCGTTCTTATACGCAAACTTCAGGTGCTCAGGAATAACCCGACTTACACCATTAGCATCCGTACCAGTTACTTTTGACACTTCAGGAACAAACTTTTTAACGAATGCATCAGTTTCGGGATTAGCTGCAGTGATGGCCTTCGTACGATTATAGTACTTCACCGTAGCTGTAGCGTTTGTCTGCACAGAGTCAACCAAAATAGGAACAACTTCCTCTGAGCGAACAGCGATATAGTCAGAAGTCACAGGCACACCGGTACCTACAGAAGCCTGCAGAGCAGCCAGATCGAACGTCGCAGCGCCTGTTGCTGCTTCGTTGGCAGCCTGACGCTTCGATGCATTGATACCAGCCTTTACGATGATTTGCTCATTGCTGATTTCAGGAGCACCAACTACATTCAGCAGGTCGCCCTTGTCACCAGCAATGGCACGCGTCTGCTGGATAGAACGGTTGATGAAGTTCAGCACTGCACCCTCTACGTAGGCGCCCTGCGGATTCACACGATAAGTCAGCTTCACGTTGTTCGACTTGTCCAACTTCGTCTGGGGGATGAAGTCATATTGCGTAGCTCCAGCGGGAGCAACATATATCGCCTCATCCAAGAAACGATCTACATGATAGAACTTGGCCAGAGGATACTTAGAAAGCTCATCCAGGAAATCAGGGACGAAAGCCACTGAAGCCAGCTTAGCACCCAGGTTCAGCTCTACATCAGCAGGATTGCCCTTGCTATCAACGGCACCCTTGATGATCAGCTTGTTTCCGTCGTGTACAACAGATACGCCTTCTACAGCTGAAACGTAAGAGATGGTCGTAGCCTCAACAAACTTCTCCTTGCCATCTGCGTCGATCACGTAGATGTCGAAGCAGCCCGTCTTTGCATTGGGTTTGTAATAATAACCGTTGGCACCAGCTTCACCTGCTGCGCCATCAGCACCAATGGCCTTGTATTCGGTCTTCTCACCGTCCTGGTACCAGAAGCCATCCTGACCAATGGTCCAAACCACGGCATCCTTACCATCAGCACCGTCCTTCAGTTCATAGGTCTGACCGTTGCTGAACGTGATGTTCACGCCATTGGCCGACTTCTCTACTTTAGTCACTACAAGACCGCTCTCGATTTTCTTCTGCAAATCATCCACGGTGCCTTTCAGCGTCGTGATTTGGCCTTGAAGATTCTCAATGTCGTCATCGTAGTCTTTACAAGACGTAAATGTTCCTGCAGTGCCTAGCATTAAGGCACTGAACAGAACCACACTAAGATACTTTTTGTTCATAAAATAAACGTACAATTTAAATTTAACAATATATTATTAAACACTATATATCAATTAATTATACCCATACCAAAACGTAATCATCCACAACTACGGGAACAGCCATTCGGGGCCAAAATGGCCTGTTACTCCGCAGGTAACGGAAAACAGGTTAAATTGCAGCACACGTAACAACCTGGTGGTTGAAGCATCGGGTAAGGGCATAAGGGAGCTGGACAGCCTCGATACAGACTGTCCAAAGGCTCAAATAAGGCCCAATTAGGACTCTCCTTTTATATATAAATAAGGTATAGGACGCTATACGCCTGCAGCTCTTCCTTCCCTTCGGACATAGGCTATCACTTCCCTGTTGGCCGCATCAATCCGCTCTTCCTGGAAAGGCTTCAGGTAAGTCTCGGTGATGGAGATGGAGGAGTGGCCCATCGCCTCGGAAATGATGCCCGTATGTATCTCGCAATGATAGGCCATGGTGGCCCACGTGTGGCGAGCGGCATAGCTGCTCAAAGACGAAGATAGCCCCAGTTTTCCTGCCAATAGCTTGAGGGTTTTGTTCAGCCTCCGCAGTATCAATTGATACTCCTTGTAGCTCTGTTCATTGCCACCAGCCCCATGCATCAGGGGCAACAAATAGGGCGAAGTAACTTCTATCGAGACCAATACATCCAGCAATTTTCTGGCCTCGGGACAGACAATCACGGAAAGCAGCCGTCCGGTCTTCTGCCTGCGGTAGGTGATGCGCCCCTCTGCATAGTCCACCTTACGCAGATGGACAAGGTCAACAAAGGGGATGCCTCGGAGCAAGAACATCAGACAGAAAATCCGGCAAATGGCTAGCTGTTCGCGTGTAAGGGTGGAGCAAGCAGCCGAGGTTTCGGCCTCCTGCAGTAAACGTTTCATCTCTCCGGCAGGAATGGCACGCTTACGTTCCACGCGTGTACCTGTATATACACGTTCAAAGAGACGAGGAACGGCAGGTGCCCATTTCCGGTCCACCCCTCGGTTGTAGAGCGCACGGAGCACCCTCATGTAGGTGGAAACCGTGTTCCATCTCCGACCCTGCTGACGGAGATGCTCCTCATAAGCCTTAAGCAGAGCCGGCGTAAGCTGGCTCAAAGGCAAATCAGTTGACGAAAGAAAAGCAAGAAAGGATTTGGCCGTGGCCTGATAGATATGGGCAGTGCCCCACCGCGCCTCGTTGCGCAGCTCATCCACCACGATTGACATGGCTCTCTGAAAGGTAATTCGTTTCATAAATTTAGATTATTATACGGATGCCTCACCCATCTGCACAATGGTACGGACAAGGGCACACGTTACTGCAAAAGTATGAATTTACGAATTAAGAAGGCCATCTGAGCTACTGACTTTATGACCCCCAATTTCGGATATTTTGCAGCTTTTTCTAAAAAAATAGGAATATTATTTGCGCAATTAAAAGAAAACAACTATGTTTGCACTGATTTTCAACCGTTACCTGCGGAGTAACAGTTTGTTTTTATTGTAAAAATTTTATATTAATTTTTCACTCCTCAGCAAGCTCTCTATAAAAAATATTTCCGTTATTCCAACGAGTTTTGCCAAAGAACCGCCATTTTTTGCTGAAAAAAAACTACCTTTGCAGCCGAAATAATAGGTATTTGTATGCAAAACATCAGAAACATTGCCATCATTGCCCACGTGGACCATGGCAAAACGACGCTTGTAGATAAGATGCTGCTGGCCGGAAACCTCTTCCGAAGTAACCAGAGCACGGGTGAATTAATGCTGGATAACAACGACCTGGAACGCGAACGAGGGATAACCATCCTCTCGAAAAACGTCTCCATCAGATATAAAGATGTAAAAATCAACATTATTGATACCCCGGGACACAGCGACTTCGGTGGCGAAGTGGAGCGCGTGCTCAACATGGCCGACGGATGCATCCTCCTGGTGGATGCCTTCGAGGGACCCATGCCGCAGACACGCTTCGTGCTACAGAAAGCCCTGCAAATCGGACTCAAGCCCATCGTGGTGGTCAACAAGGTGGACAAGCCCAACTGCCGCCCCGAAGAGGTGTATGAGATGGTGTTCGACCTGATGTTCAGCCTCGATGCCACCGAGGAGCAGCTCGACTTCCCCGTCATCTACGGCTCGGCTAAGAACGGCTGGATGAGCACCGACTGGCAGAAGCCCACACAAGACATCACGGCCCTGCTGGATTGCATCATCGAAAACATACCTGCCCCCGAACAACTGGAGGGTACCCCGCAGATGCTCATCACCTCACTCGACTACTCCTCTTATACCGGCCGTATCGCCGTGGGCCGTGTACACCGCGGCACGCTCAAGGAGGGCATGAATGTCTCCCTGGCCAAGCGTGACGGCTCCATCGTGAAGACCAAAATCAAGGAGCTCCACACTTTCGAGGGCATGGGGCGCCAACGCGTCAGCGAAGTCTCTTCGGGTGACATCTGTGCCCTGGTAGGCATCGACAACTTTGAAATCGGCGATACGGTGTGCGACTTCGAGAATCCCGAGGCCCTCCCCCCCATCGCCATCGACGAGCCCACGATGAGCATGCTCTTCACCATCAACGACTCCCCCTTCTTCGGCAAGGAGGGTAAATACGTCACCTCACGCCATATCCATGACCGCCTGATGCGCGAACTGGACAAGAACCTGGCCCTGCGCGTAACGCGTGGGGAAGAGGATGGCAAGTGGGTAGTCAGCGGCCGAGGCGTGCTCCACCTCTCGGTTCTCATCGAGACCATGCGCCGTGAAGGCTATGAGCTGCAGGTGGGCCAGCCGCAGGTTATCTTCAAGGAGATTGACGGCCAGCGCTGCGAGCCTATCGAGGAGCTGACGGTCAACGTGCCCGAGGAGTTTGCCAGCAAGATTATCGATATGGTGACCCGCCGCAAGGGAGAGATGGTGAAGATGGAGGCCGCCGGTGGCGACCGCGTCAACCTGGAGTTCAACATGCCCTCACGAGGCATCATCGGCCTGCGCACCAACGTACTGACTGCCAGCACGGGTGAAGCTATCATGGCCCACCGCTTCAAGGAGTACCAGCCCTACAAGGGAGAGATTGAGCGCCGCACCAACGGCTCAATGATAGCCATGGAGAGCGGTACGGCCTTTGCCTACGCCATCGACAAGCTGCAGGACCGCGGCAAGTTCTTCATCTTCCCGCAAGAGGAGGTATATGCCGGCCAAGTGGTAGGTGAACACTCGCACGACAACGACCTGGTGGTGAACGTCACCAAGTCGAAGAAGCTCACCAACATGCGTGCCAGCGGCAGCGACGAGAAGGCCCGACTGATTCCCCCCGTGCAGTTCTCACTTGAGGAGGCCCTGGAGTACATCAAGGCTGATGAGTACGTGGAGGTGACACCCAAATCGATGCGTATGCGCAAGGTGATTCTCGACGAGTTGGAGCGCAAACGTGCCAAGCGCGAAGAGTAAAATTAAGGTAAAGGTATAAGGAAAGCAGGAAGAACACTTCACATAGAGGAGCTGTTCTTCCTGCTTTCTTTTTTATGATACTATTTCTAAAGTCGATGGGGCTTCTTCAATTTAGTTGAAGCCTGCCATTGTCAATGTAGGGGCAGACCTATGTGTCTGCCCAGAACCATGCACTTTATCATGCTCCGTTGCGGTTTTCAGGGCGGACACACAGGTCCGCCCCTACAGGCGATGATATACTAAAATACTTCAACTAAATTACAGAAGAGCCAAGTCGATGCTCTTTTATTCGACAGTCCATGTATTACAGCGCCAGGAGTTCGTAAAGCAGATAGGCCCAGTGGGCAGTCAGTGCAGCTACGATACCGCCGATGGTGTGAGCCAGGAAGGCCTTGGGAGTCAGTTCGCGGAAACCCAGCGAGTCGAGCATGGCGGTGTGTGTGCTCAGGAAGCCCGACCAGCACATACCGATGGCGGTACAAACGGCAATGGCATTACCATCCACCCAGCCATTGGCCACAAAATTGGGAATCAAGCTCAACGCAGCACCCACGGCACCCAATGCCGTGATGGGAAAGGCTATCAGGTGAGGATCCTGGAATCCGAAGAGCCACTGGAAGACAAAATTGACCTTCTGAGCCAACCAAGGGAGCAACTCGGTACCTTGATAAGCACTACCATCATAGACACCCTCAGCATTGGCACCAAAGGTAAACATCATGACCAGCGTAGAGATAATCAGCACACCGGGGATAATAGCCAAGCCGACATCCACACCACTACGGCCTCCATCCAACAGGGCATCCAGCACACGAATAAAGACCCCCTTATGCTCCACGGCCGCCTTCTCCTGCTCGCCAGCTTGGGATGCGTCAATGGCATCTTCTTCGGCATAGCGCGGGTAAGCCTTAACAATAAACCGCTGCATCAGCCGGGTAGAGCAGACACAACCGCAGCAGGCACCAAAGAATCCGATAAAGGGAGCGGCATAGTAACCTTGGCCTACCATGAAGACGATGACCAGCAGACCCATACCGAAAGCTGTACCGAAGTTGGTCAGCGAGATGAACTGGTATTTCTTGAAATAGGTGGCAAACCGCTTGTCGTGAGCCAGCGAGATGATGGCAGGGTTATCGGAGAGGAAGGTCATGACGGCACCCAGTGAAGCCACACCAGGCAGGTTGAACAGCGGCTTCATCAAGGGGCGCAGCAGGCGCTCAAGCATCTTGACCACACCAAACTCCACAAAAATTTCACCGATAGCACCGGTCAGTACGCAGATACTCATCAGATAGAACACCGTGTTGATTAACAGGTCATGAGCTGTTTTCATCATGGTGTTGAGCATGTTGGGTAATCCCATGACGCGACCTAGATAACCGAAGATAAGGACCACAATGAGCAGGCACCATACGCCGCCAGTCGGTTTGATACGCTTTAAGAAATGTTTTTTCATACGCGTGAAAATAGATAAGTTAACAATGTAAATGGATAGAGTTGATTGTTTTTCTAGAGTTGCGGTGGTTATTTACCCCAGGAGAGCAGGTGGCACTTCCAGGTAAGACCTACGTTGAGGTAGAGGAACTTGTCGGTCAAGGCACCCGAGGGGTTGCCATTGGTACCTGTAGTGTAGGAGGCACAGGCATGGAGACGCACCGTGTTCTTGCCATCCTTGAGCGGATAGAAGTGAATGCCTCCACCCAGGCTGGTCAGTTCAGTACCGGGCAATACGCACTGGTCGGCCATAGCTTCCGAGGCACCGTGTCCAGAGGCATGGTCGGTGCGGTTGACATCATAAGAGGCTTTGGCGTAGAGTTCCACCTTGGGCGTACACATCCAGGAGAGGTTGCCGACAATGGAGCAGTCGCGGAAGAGGTAGGTCTGATGGCTCGTGGCACGGTTCATGAAGTCGAGCTGCAGGCTGACGTCGCCCACCTGAAAAAGGTTACCAAGCGAGAGATAGCTGATATACTTACCCGGGGCGTAGCCGAGGAGGTTGGCCGACCAAAGGGTGCTCCAGATACCATGCTGTCCGACCCAGTAGAGGTTGTAGGAGAGCAGGTCGTTGTGAACGTCGTTGCGGAAGGGGCTTTCGCACACCTGAGCGGTGAGCTTGTCGTTACCCTGGCTTGTGGCGTAGGTCACGCTGGCACCAAACTGGTAGCAAGGGATGTTGTTCCAGTATTCCGAAGCCATGAAAATGTCAATCGGTGCGGCATCATACTCATATCCGCCGATGAGCACTACCTGCTTACCGGCCGAGATGCTCCAGTTGGCATCGGCTTTGTAGGTCAGATAGACCCAGTCGGTGGCATCGAAGAAGTGGGAATCGTTGATTTTCTTGTTGAACCGTTGACGCCAGGAGTAGCTGAAGTTGGAGCCGATGGTACCGTTGAGTTTCAGGTTCAGGTAATCGCCCTTGGCTCCCGAGTTACCGTCAAGCTTTTCGCCGTCAATCTCTTCGCGATGATAACCCATACGGGTTTCAAATCCCAGGTCAATGGTTGTTTTCTCTTGTGCCAGGGCCGTAGTGAGGCCGCAGCACATACACAATGCAAGAAGCATTTTTCTCATGGCTATTTCTCTTTTTTCTATGTTATGAGGTTGTTCTGTTGGTTATTCTTTGAATATATATTCAAAAGGTATGCAAATGTAGGAACTATTTTTGAATTGGAGTACAAAATACGACAAAAAAAACGCATAAAGGGCAATTTTTCTTCTCTCCACCCAGCCGAGTATACTGCTTTAGGTGCTCAATCAAGGTGCTACAAGAGGATATGGAGTATATCAATAAGTACACGTATCAGACGATTACAACAGCAAAATGAATAGAAAATGAAAAAAAATAGCACTTTTTGTTTGCTAATTACAAATATCGCTGTAATTTTGCACCCAGTTAACTCACAAACAAACCACAATATGAACAAGCCATCCATTAAAGAAGTTGAAGATTGGGTAATGAAGTTGTATGAGACCTGCGAGGAGACCATCACCGATGCCGAGCGCAGGGAACAACACAAGTATGCCACCATGGTACAGCGTCCGCAGGACAAGAAGTTCCTCGTGAAGATGCTCGACGAATCGTCGCAGATCCGCGACGACCGCAAACTGGCCAAACGCATCAAAGTACTCATCGACCAGTACGGCGTGCCGCAGTTCCTGAACAAACGCGACACCTTCCTGTTCAAGATGTATCAGTCGTTCGGCTACCTGTTCTACCCCATTGCTATACCTATTATAAAAAAGCGCCTGCGCACGGACACCTCGCGTGTCATCATCGATGCCGCCCGTCCGCACCTCACGCAACACCTGGCCACCCGTTTCGAGCAGAAAATCGGTCAGAACGTCAACCTCCTGGGCGAGGTGGTACTGGGCAATGAGGAGGCCGACAAGCGCTACTACAGTTACCTGGAGGCCCTGAAGGAGCCCGACATCAACTACATCTCCGTGAAAATCTCGGGTATCTATGCCCAGACCCATGCGCTCAACTACGCCGAGAGCTTCCCCGAGCTGGTGCGCCGCATGAGCGAGCTCTACCAGGCAGCTATTGACAACCCCTACGTAGATGAGAACGGGAAGAAGAGAGCTAAGTTCATCAACCTCGACATGGAGGAGTATAAAGATGCCCACCTCACGATGCGGCTCTTCAAGGCGGTGCTCTCCAAGCCCGAGTTCCTCCACTACTCCGCCGGCATCGTGGTACAGGCCTACCTGCCCGATGCGTGGGACTTCCAGACAGAGCTGCTGGAGTTCGCCAAGGAGCGTTGCAGCCGCGGCGGCGCACCCATCAAGATGCGTATCGTCAAGGGATGTAACCTCGACATGGAGACGGTGGTGGCCTCGCTGCGCGGCTGGGAGAACCCTGTCCGCCCCAACAAGACCGAAGTGGATGCCAACTACCTCCATATCATCGAGCGCGGCCTGCTGCCCGAAAACTCACAGTACCTGCACATCGGTATGGCCTCGCACAACCTCTACACCATCTCCTACGCCTACTTGCTGACGCAAAAGTACGGCACCCCGAAGGATACCTTCTGCTTCGAGATGCTTGAAGGCATGGCCGACCACGTATGGCGTGCACAGTCGAAGTTGGGCAACCACGTCATCCTCTATACCCCCGTAGTGAAAGATGAGCATTTCCTCAATGCCGTCTCCTACCTGGTGCGCCGCATGGACGAAAACACCGCCCCCGACAACTTCCTCACCCACTCCTTCAACCTGAAGCCCGACACCGAGACATGGGCCTTCCTGAAGAAACAGTTTGAGGATGCCTACGCCATCAAGGACAAGATACCCCACACACCCCACCGCACGCAGAACCGTCTGGAGCCCTACAAGCCCGTACCGCCCATGGACGAGATGGTTAACGAACCCGATACCGACTTCGACCGCGAATGCAACCAGGAGTGGCAGCGCCAGATTTTCGCAAAATGGAAGAAGTCGAAGGCCGACAAGCCTTACCTCATCCCCACGCAAATCGGTGCCACCACAGTGGAGAACGCCAGCCGTGCCAAGTACTTCGACCGCTGTCAGGACGACGAGGTTGAAATCTGCGAAATGTCGAAAGCCAACGTCAAGCAGATTGAGGAGGTCATCAAGATTGCTGCCGAAGACCCCAAGGGATGGCGGAAGCTGCCCATCGAGCAGCGCCACAAAATCATGTATGATGCCGCCAACCGCCTGGGTGAACTGCGCGGCGACCTCATCGGCTGCATGTGTGCCATCACAGGCAAGACTGTGACCGAGGCCGATGTGGAGGTGAGCGAAGGTATCGACTACGCCCGCTTCTACACCCCCTCGATGATGAAGTTCTATAAGTTGAAAGATGTGGATATCCAAGCCAAGGGAACCATCCTGGTCATCTCACCCTGGAACTTCCCCTGTGCCATACCCTGCGGCGGCGTAGTAGCTGCCCTGGCATCAGGCAATACCGTGATTCTGAAGCCGGCCACCGTGGCTGCACCCGTGGCATGGCTCTTTGCGCAGGCCTTCTGGGATGCCGGCGTGCCTCGCGAGGCGCTGCAGGTGGTCATCACGGAGAGCGATGCCTTGAAGAAGCTCACTTCAGCCCCCGAGATAAAACACATCATCCTGACTGGCGGCACCGAAACTGCCCAAGCCATCACCCGAGCCAACCCCACCACGCCGTTGAGCGCTGAGACGGGTGGTAAGAATGTGATGATCATCACCGCCTCAGCCGACCGCGATCATGCCATCATGAACGCCTGTGCCTCGGCCTTCGGCAATGCGGGACAGAAGTGCTCGGCCTGCTCACTGCTGCTCGTGGAGCGATCAGTCTATGACTCGGAGGAGTTCCGCATCAAGCTGAAGGACTGCGCCACCAGCCTCA